>NC_015681.1:663492-995238 GCF_000217795.1 Thermodesulfatator indicus DSM 15286 | reverse complement strand
GATAAGAACTGTGGCCGAACTAGGGGCTACTCGCTCCATCATCTGGAGTACTTCCTGCATGCGAGAGCTTGAACAAACAAAATTTTCAAGCCGATACTTACCCTTCAGCTCCTGCTTAAGCTTCAAGTTTTCTTCAAGTAATCTCTCTTTTTCTTCTTGAATTGCCTGGATATTAGCCACAGTCTGAGCAATAAGGCCGGCAATGATGGTTAAAAAGCGGACGTCTTCTTCGAGAGAAATATCGTTGGTAAAAACCCGATCTACAGAAAGAGTTCCCAAAACTTTGGTGCCCGTTTTTATGGGGACACAGATGAAAGAAATTTTGTCTTTTTCAGCCTCTTTACGGCTGCGTGTACGGTTTAAAAAGCGCGGGTCTTCAGAGATGGCTGGCACTACAATGGGCTGGCCCGTAGCTACTACCTGGCCAGTTATACCTTCTCCTAGACGGTAGCGGCCTCTTTTACGCGCTTCTTCTGATAAACCATGGGCTACCTCTATCTGGATTTCTCGTGTGCGAGGGTTAAATATGGTGATAGTTCCACGGCGCATGTCTAGTTTTTCCGCCAAAATGGCGAGAATATCCTGCAAAGCTTCGCGGACGTTTAGCGAACTTGAAAGCGTTTTAGCAATTTCGTAAAGGCAGCTTAGCTCTTCTACTTCTCTACTGTTCATAATTTCCATTTTTTTCTAAACAATTTTGTAAAATTTTAACCGCTACTTTCAAAATTGCGAGACCAATGGAGGCAAAAAACTTTAACAGGTTTCAGGATATTGGCCTAGATAAGGCCCGCTATATTTTCTAATCCCAAAAGTATAAACAAAAATTTCAGTACCGACCGGGGTATGCCGATAAAAGGGACAGGCAAAGAAAATTTTAAGGAGGTCTCTTATGCCACGTATCCCTCGTTTTTTTATGAATGATCCACAAGCCGCTTATCATGTAATCTCCCGCACGGCCTTGCCCGGCCACGATGTCCTCGGCGACGAAGAAAAAGAACACTTACTCCATCTTATAAGCTGGCTCTCGCAGGTCTATTTCGTCGAAGTTTATGGCTTTGCCATTATGGGCAACCACTTCCATTTCCTCTGCCGCATGCTCCCTGAAGAGCAATTCTCTGACGAAGAA
This sequence comes from Thermodesulfatator indicus DSM 15286, assembly GCF_000217795.1. NCBI lineage: Bacteria > Pseudomonadati > Thermodesulfobacteriota > Thermodesulfobacteria > Thermodesulfobacteriales > Thermodesulfatatoraceae > Thermodesulfatator > Thermodesulfatator indicus. Next base: position 994,112 of record NC_015681.1, on the reverse strand, counting down.
TTGAAACGCCGCATCAAGCTCTACTACGGCGAGAAACGCAAAATTTTCTTCTACGAAGATATGCTCAAAAAATGGCGAAAAAGGCTTGGAAATCTTTCCCGATACGTCCAGGACATCAAGCAGCGCTTTTCACGCTGGTATAACAAACGCGTTGACCGCAAAGGGTACTTCTGGGCTGACAGGTTTAAGTCCGTAATCATTGAAACCGGGGAGGCTCTACTCAACTGCTTGGCTTACATTGAACTTAACCCGGTGCGGGCAGGAATTGTAGAAAAGCCGGAGGACTACCGCTGGTGTTCGCTGGGATACAGAGCAAGAAGAGGGACAGGCAAGACTTTTCTGTCGCTTGACCTCGGCCTTCAGCGGTATGAAGGCAAAAGCGAGAAAGAGAAATTAGAACTTTTACGAGAGTTTGTTTATGGTAAGGGCGGGCTTGGTGAGCCAGATAGAGGGACAGGCGAAACTTTTAGGCAGAGGACCAGGTATTTTACCGAAAGCTTGGCCATAGGGAGCAAGGGTTTTGTTAAAGAAACAGCAGCTGAGTTGAAAAAATTTCTTGGACTAAAACGAGAGAAAAAAATCAAAATAATAGAAAAATTAGCCGATATGGCTATTATCTGATCTAAACAAAATTTCTGTTTAGTATCGAGACACAAGCACCAAAAAGAAAAGGTTTTCCAGAAAAGATAGTAGCTAAACAGGTTGATTTTGAGTGAAAAAGTTTTTAGATTTAAAGCATGAAAATCAAAAGGTATTTTGTCAGATTTATTCTTATTTTAGCTTTAGCTATTAGTCTTTTTACTGGGTGGAAAACGTTAATTCAAGTTAGTGAAGCCCAAATAGCAGAGTCTGTTCCATCTTTAGATCAGAAAAAAGTTTTACTTCTCATGCGATATCACGGGACACTTGTTGCTCGCAAAATGAATGGTAAGTGGTATTTTTTAGACCGTCGAGGACGTTGGCTGCCTATGGAAACACACGAAGCATGTCGTTTTTTAGCCCAAAGTTTTCATCGTCCAAATGACTCCTGCCTCTAAAATACGCCTGGGCATAATCGGCGGTGCTGGCCGCATGGGCCGTTGGTTTAAACGCCAGTTTGAAGCCGAAGGCTACGAAGTTTTGGTGTCTGATCGTAACACCTTACTTTCCAATAGAGAGCTGGCCAAAGCTTGCCAGGTAATATTTGTTTCCGTGCCTATGTCAGTTTTTAAGGATGTAGTAAAAGATATCGGGCCTTTTCTTAATGAAGATCAAGGTCTTATTGATTTTTGTTCCTTGAAAAAAGAGCAAAACGAAATAATGCTGGCCAATACTAAAGCTGAAGTAGTAGCCGCCCATCCACTTTTTGGTCCAGGAGAAAAATCTCTTGAAGGACAAAAGATAGCCCTTTGGCCTTCCCGCGGCCAAACTTGGTTTAACTGGTTTAAAAATTTTTTAGAACAAAAGGGAGCCAAAACTGTTGTAGTTTCACCAGAAGAACACGATCGCACCATGGCCGTTGTACAGATCATAAACCATCTTATGCTTCTGGCCTTAGGGAAACTAATGGATACTTCTGGCCTTGACCTAAAACTCATTAAAGATCTCGCCACTCCCAGCTTTGAACGTCAGCTTGAAATTGTCGCTCGCTTCGCTGACCAGGATCCTTATCTTTACGCCCTTATCCAGTTTGACAACCCTGAAGGCCAGGCCATGAGAGAAAAATATCTTTCCATCCTTGAAGATTTAGTCCAAATCGCCGCTAGGAAAGACTTCGAAAAATTCGTCTCTCTATTTAAAGATGTCCAAAAATTAAGCCGTAATTTAAAACTTGACCTTTAAAAACCTACTTTTTTAAAAAAAACTACTTTTCGCTCTTATCTTAGTCTTAGTCATTAGTCACTTGTAATTTCTTTCTGCTTTAAATCTTCGCAAAGAACTAAGGGACAGGCAAAATCAAAAAACGGGGACAGGCAAAAATATCTGAACAAAGTAGTAGAGTCTCACTGAAAGAAACAAAAATTGCGCAGCGACTTTGTCGCTAGCGATGCCTAGCGATGAGTATCAAGCTGGCGCTAAATAAAGAAGTTTTAAATTAAAGCCTTTCTAGACGGGCAAACTTTAGATGAAGAGTCCTTTCTCCGGCTGAGGTAAATTGGACTACCACTTTATCAATGTCGGCCATGCGTTTGACTTTGCCCTCACCAAAAATCGGGTGCCATACAATTTCTCCCGGTTTAAATGACGAGGACACCTCTTCTTCCTCTTCTATAAAAGAAGTCTCTTCTTCGTACCACGGTTTTAACTTATCTTTAACTTCCTCCAAAAAGCGAGAAGGCTTACTGAATATGCGCCCCTCTCCAGGAGAATAATAAGTTGCCGGGTAGGTAAGGAATAAATTTTCCTTGGCCCTGGTCACCGCCACGTAAAATAACCTTCTTTCTTCTTCAATGGATTCTTCTTTGCCAAGGGCATAACTTGAAGGGAAACGGCCTTCCGCCAGAGAGATTACAAATACGCTATGCCACTCAAGCCCTTTAGCCGAATGAACCGTTGAAAGAACCAGTTTTTCATCTTCGTTTTCCAGGGCTTCCACTTCAGCTACACTGGCTTCTGGGGGCTCAAGGGCGAGATCAGCCAGAAAATCTTCTACAGTTTCATACTTATGGGCTATAGCCAAAAGCTGGTCAAGGTCTTTGGCCCGCTTGGGATGGTCATCATAATAGACTCTCTCAAAAATGGGCTCATAGTATTCATAAAGTAGGGCCAATTTTTCTTCTGGAGATAGCTTTTGTCTAAGCTTCCCGAAAAGTTCAGCAAGTTTGTTTAAGCCTTTAGCAAAAGAAGGCTTGGCCGAATATCGGGAAAGGGCTTCAAAGGGGTCATCTTCAACTTTGAGATATTCCATAAGGCGTTTGGAAGTTTTGGGGCCTATCCCTTCAATCAAAAGCAAGACACGGTTCCAGGCAAGCATGTCATAAGGATTCACCAGGAGGCGTAAATGAGCCACTACGTCTTTGATGTGAGCGGTTTCAATAAGCTTCATGCCGCCCTGTTTTACAAAGGGGATATTCCTTTTAGCTAGCTCTAGCTCTAAATCAAAAGAATGATAAGCCGAACGGAAGAGCACGGCTATTTCCGAAAGAGGCACGCCCTCTTCGCGTAACTCAAGTATGCGGTCAGCGATAAAACGGCTCTGATCAGCCTCGTCACGGGCCTTATATAAAACAGGAATATTTCCTCCCTCAAGTCTGGTAAAAAGGCACTTGGTGTATTTTTCTTTGGCGTACTCAATTACCGTGTTGGCCAAGTCAAGAATAGGCTGGCGAGAACGGTAATTCTCTTCAAGTTTTATTATTTTCGTGCCCGGAAACAACTTTGGAAATTTAATTATGTTTTTAAAGTTAGCCCCCCGAAAGGCATAGATAGACTGAGAATCATCACCTACCACCATCACGTTTCCGTGCTCTTCGGCCATAAAGCGGACTATTTCTGCCTGAAGGGCATTAGTGTCCTGGTATTCGTCAACCATGATAAATTCAAAGCGTCTTCCTATCTCACGCCTGACCTCTGGAAAGCCTTTTAACACACGATACCAGTTGACCAGGAGGTCATCATAGTCCATGAGCTGATGTTCCTGTTTATAGCGAACGTAATGTTCAAAAAGCCTGGCTAAGTCTTCCAGATCATCAAGAAAATGGGGATACTCCTCAGTAACTACTTCTTCAAGCGATATTCTTTTATTTACCGCCATGCTGAAGATTGAAGCGATGGTTTCTTTACGAGGGAAACGACGCTTGCGGTCGGCCAGGCCCAGAGCTGTGCGTAAAAGATTGATAGCGTCTTCGGCGTCGCCGCGGTCAAGGATGGTAAAGTTACGCGAATAACCAATGAGATAGCCGTATTGCCTGAGCATCAAATGAGCCAGAGAATGAAACGTACCCCCTGAGACATTTTCGCACTTTTCGTCAAGAAGAATGGCTGCTCGACGAAGCATCTCCCGCGCAGCTTTGCGGGTAAAAGTTAAAAGAAGGATACGCTCTGGCGGAACACCTTCTTCAACCAGCCTGGCCACCCGATAAACGAGAGTACGAGTCTTACCTGAACCTGCTCCAGCAATTACCAGAACCGGACCGAATAAGTTTCTTACGGCCTCAAGCTGAGCAGGGTTCAATTCATTAGCATAATCAATGCGGTACTTCATAGACGAAAAACTCCTTATACGACATGGCTAAATGCCGAGGAAACGTTCGCGTACGGTGAGAAAAATGTCAGCCACTTCTTCGAGGCTAAGTCCTGCACCTTGGGCTACTTTTTCGGCAAACTCTTTGGTCATGAAATCGCCTGGGGCGTGAGCATCAGAATTAACCACCAAATGGGCTTTGAATCTTCTCGCCAAAGCAGCCACATGGCCATTGGCGAGAGAATGGCCTTTGCGGCCAGAAAGTTCAAGAAAAACCCCTTTTTCCGCGGCCAGGCGGACTTCTTCTTCTGAAATAAGGCCCGGGTGCGCTAAAATATCGGCTCGAGCCTTTATGGCGGCAAGATTAGTCCCTGGCTCAACTGGTTCTACCAAAGTCTCACCATGTACCACTACTATTTCTGCTCCGAGAATTCTCGCCCTTCCCACTAACTCTGGTATTTGACTTGGAGGCACGTGAGTTATCTCTATGCCTGGTATTAACCTGGTTTTGGAAACTTGATTTAGAGCTTTAGCCGCAGAAATAATTCTAGGCAAGATAAAATCAATGTTAGACTGGTCAGCATGGTCGGTAATAGCCACGGCCTCATAACCTAACACTGTCACCCGGCGTAAAAGTTCAGCCGGTATCAGCTCTCCGTCGCTAAATATGGAATGACAGTGAAAATCAAACATGGCTACATCTTGTATTTGCTGATAGCGCTTGGGTCCAGTTTTTCAAGCAGTTCTTTGAGTTTTTCCTTGTCCTGGTCTTGTTCAGCTGATTCTGTGTGGATTTCACCCTTCTTTTCTTCCTCTTCTAGAAGTTTGCTCTTTTCTAAAACCTCTTCGTGAACCCAGATTTCAGCTCCGGTGCGCAAGGCAATAGCCACCGCGTCACTCGGGCGGGCGTCAATTTTTACTTCTCGGCCGTCTATATCAAGAGTAATCAAAGCGTAGTAAGTATTGTCCCGCAAGTCACACACTTCAATGCGAGGGATTTTTATTCCCAGTTGATCTAAAATGTTAATGAGTAAATCATGGGTCATGGGGCGCGAAAATTGGATATTTTCAAGGCGAGTAGCGATAGCGGTGGCTTCAAGGAGCCCTATCCAGATGGGCAAAGTACGCTCACCTTCTTCTTCTTTGAGTAACATTACCGGACTGTTTGATACCGGATCCAGGGCAATGGCCTGGACCTTCATTTTTACTTTCATCTATTCCCCCCGAAGGATATTAACCAATTGGCCACGCAATGAATGCTGGCCACAACTCTCTATCAAAACATGAACTAGCTTTCCTTTCAAATCCCCTTCGCCTTCAAAATTTACCACATGATTAGAGCGCGTCCTTCCCGTCCAGAGCGTCTCGTTGCTATGGCTTTTGCCTTCTACCAGAACCTCTACTTCCCGGCCGATAAAAGATTCGTTTATTTCGCGGGTAATTTTTTCCTGTAATTTATGCACCTTGGCTAAACGGCGGGCCTTTTCCTCTTCAGGAACTTTGTCTTCAAACTGGGTAGCCCTGGCCAAAGGCCTGTCTGAATATTTAAACGAAAAAATTTCGGCATAGCGCACTTCTTTAAGAAGGCTCAGAGTCTCTTCAAAGTCTTCCGGGCTTTCTCCTGGAAAACCTACGATTATATCGGTGGTCAAACAGATCTCCAGGCATAATTTGCGTAGCTGCTCTACTTTGGCGAGATATTCCTCCCGGGTGTACTTGCGGTTCATACGTTTTAGCACCCGGTTAGAACCAGCCTGAACCGGAAGATGCAAGTGCTCACAAACCTGAGGGATATCGGCTATGGCTTCCATAAGTTCGTGGTCAAGGTCTTTGGGATGGCTGGTGGTAAACCTAATCCGCCAAAGGCCTTTTATTTGGGCCACTTCTCGCAGAAGTTTAGCAAACGAAGGGAACCCCTTTTCCTTGCGACCATAAGAGTTTACGTTTTGGCCGAGTAACATAACTTCGCGAACGCCTTGTTTTACCAGGCATTCAATTTCAGCCAGAATTTCTTCAGGAGGACGGCTTATTTCACGGCCGCGAGTGTAAGGCACTACACAATAAGCACAAAAGTTATCGCAACCCTGCATAATAGTGACAAAGGCTTTAACCGGCCTTGTGCCGTTTAAATGAGGAAATATTAACGGCTGGTGGAAGTCGGGCTTAAATTCTGTATCAATTACCGGCCCCTGGCCTTTTTTTACCTTTTCAAGGGCTTCTGGCAAACGATAAACTGCCTGAGGCCCTAAAACCATATCTACGTGAGGCAGACGCTTTAAAATTTTTTCACCCTCCTGCTGGGCTACACAGCCGCAAACGCCAATTATCAAATCAGGACGTTGCTTTTTAAGATGTTTTAAGCGGCCTACCAGGCCGTAAACTTTTTCTTCAGCCTTTTTGCGCACAGAGCACGTGTTTACCAAAATGAGGTCAGCCTCTTTGGGCTCCTGGCAGAGGGTATATTCATCCTTTATGAGCGCATACATGCGCTCAGAGTCATATTCGTTCATCTGGCAGCCAAAAGTCCTAATAAAAACCCTTTTCATAGCTATTATAAGTTTAGCAATAACTTAAATTTTTCGCATCAAATCTAAACTTAAGACGGGCAAATTAAAAGTCCAACAATAAAAAGGGACAGGCAAAACAATTTTTATAGAGCCTAAAAGTTTCAGAAATATAAAAATTGTTTGATTTTACTTGACCCACCTTAATGCGATTCTTAATTCTCAAGATAGACTCTAACAGGAGGCTTTTATGCAAAGTAAAAATATAGGTTTTTGGGAAGCCTACTCCATAGGAGTGGGGGGCATGATAGGGGGCGGCATTTTTGCTGTCCTTGGGCTTACAGTGCTTTTAGCTAAAGGAGCCGCTCCTTTAGCCTTTCTTTTTGCAGGCCTTCTGGCTCTGATAACGGCTTATTCCTATGCCAAACTCTCGGTAAGGTTTCCCAGTGAGGGAGGAACAATAGAATTTGTGGTTCGAGGTTTTGGTTCAGGGTTATTTGCTGCTTGGCTTAATACTCTCCTTCTTGCCAGTTACATTATCATGCTTTCCCTTTATTCGTATGCATTTGGAAGTTACGGTGCCGTGCTTATTGCCGGAGTGGAGACTTTATGGCTTAAAAAATTACTTACCGCTGGAGTAATCATATTTTTTACTATTCTTAATTTACTTGGGGCTTATATTGTCGGGAAGGCCGAAGATTTGATGGTGGCCTTCAAGGTATTAATACTCCTTTTTTTCTCTATTTTGGGATTTTTTACTATAGAGCCTTCAAGGCTTTCACCTGAAACTTATCCCCATGTTTTAAATATTTTGACTGGTGGTCTTATTATCTTTTTGGCCTATGAAGGTTTTGAGCTTATTGCTAACACTGCCCAAGATGTTAGTGACCCTGAAAAAGTATTACCAAAAGCCTTTTACGCTGCGGTCGCTTCTGTAATATGCATTTACGTTTTGGTAGCTATAGTGGCGGTAGGAAATTTAGATCCTGCAGAAGTAGTAAAGGCCAAAGATTACGTATTAGCAGAAGCAGCTAAACCTTTTTTGGGAAAGCTTGGTTTTGTCCTCATCAGCATAGCTGCTCTGGCCTCCACGGCCTCGGCTATTAACGCTACCCTTTATGGAACGGCGAGGGTGAGTTATCTGGTGGCGAAATACGGCGAGCTTCCCCAATTTTTTGCCAGGCGCATTTGGAAAGGCGCTTACGAAGGAGCTATTATTATCTCTGCTTTGACAGTTGTAGCCGCTCTTTCTTTTGATCTAAAAAATATTTCTGTAGCCGGCAGTTTGGGGTTTTTGTTGGTTTTTAGTGCCGTAAATTTTGCCAACTTTCGCCTTTATCGCCAAACCAAAGCTAACCGTTTTCTGGCTGCTCTGGGAGGCATTGGTTGTCTTATTTCCGCTGTGGTGCTTGTAGTTCACAATTTTAAAACTTCGCCTCATGCCCTTTATTCTTCGGCTTGGGTTCTTGGAGGGGCTCTTATCTTTGAGCTTTGTTATCGCCTTATTAGCAAAAGGCGCCTTAAAGACTTTATTGACTGGCGACTAAGAGAAAGAGAAGAATTTTTAGAAGGTGTAGATAGATACATGAACTTGATTTTAGCGGCTGTGAAAAAACATTTTAAAGAGGCCGAAGTTTACTTACTTGATGAAATAGCTGAAGGCTATCGAGAAAGTGCTAATAAACTGCATCTCCTTTTGGCTCTGCCTGAGCCTCTACCCAAAGAGGAAGAACCAAAAATTGAAGAACTTATAAGGGTTACCGCCGGGCTTTCTCCTCACCATCCTTTAAAAATTTCAACAGTTGCTTCTCACGAATTACGGGAGTACCTTCGAGAAAAATCACATAAACTTTTAACCGATGGAATGGAAAAGAATAAATCGTAAACTTGAACGGCATCCAGCCAGGGCTGTAATCTATTCTTTTGCCCTGGCTGATATTATAGGGGCGATTCTTCTCTGGTGCCCTTTTTCTCACGTTAAAACTCTTTCTTTTATAGATGCCCTTTTTACTTCTACGTCAGCTATATGTGTTACTGGACTTACAGTAGTGAATACTGCCCAAGATTTTACTCATCTGGGGCAGTTTATAATCCTTGTCCTTATGCAACTTGGTGGTCTGGGGGTAATGACCTTTTCGGTCTTTATTGCTTTGGGATTCAAAGATTCTTTGAGTTTTTCTAGCAGGCTTTCTTTACAGGAAAGCTTTTTGCCCCACTTTACGCCTGAACCCAGAAAGTTACTTTTTACCATTTTTGCTTATACTTTCATATCTGAAGCTTTAATAGCTTTGGGGCTTTTTTTGTGCTTTTTAGGACACGGTTTAGGGATCAAAGTGTCCTTGGCTCAGGCCATATTTCATGCGGTTTCCGCCTTTTGTAATGCAGGGTTTTCTACTTTCAATGATGGCATGATTGATTTTCAGAAAAGTTATGCCGTTCTCGCCTTAATAGCTTTGGCAATTCTTTTAGGGAATACAGGCTTTCCTATTGTTTACGAACTACTAAGCTTTTTTAAAGAAAAACGCCATAAATTATCATTGCATTTTAAGTTAACTGTTTATACCCATGTGGCTTTAATAATTTTTGGAACCGTGGCGTTTTTATGGTTCGATTCCGCTGGTGCTATGGCTGGGTTGTCCTGGCCTCTTAAAGTTGTTACAGCTGTTTTTCATAGTGTTAGTGCCCGTACGGCAGGTTTTAATTCTATAGATATTGCTCATTTTTCAGAACACAGCATTTATGTATTTTTGATTCTGATGGTTATAGGGGCCTGTCCAGGCTCAACAGGTGGTGGAATAAAGACTACTACGTTTGCTGTTTTGAGTTGTACGGTATGGAGCAGATTAAGGGGGTTCCCTCAAGCCGTGGCCTTTAAAAGGTCAATACCTGTAGATCAAGTAGGTAAAGCCGTAACCCTGGTTTTTATCTACCTGCTGGCCATTATGCTTTTTCATTTTTTTCTTACTTTTACGGAGCCCAACATACCTTTTTATAAGTCCCAGCACGAATTTTTAGGAGCTTTATTTGAAGTGGTTTCTGCCCTAGGAACAGTAGGCTTAAGTACAGGCGTTACTTCTAACTTAAATTTATGGGGGAAAATTTGTATTATTCTTACCATGTTTGTAGGAAGGGTTGGGCTTCTTTCGTTGATTTCTTTTCTTTCGGAAGTGGGCCATGAACCTCGACCGTACCGCTATCCCAAAGAAAGAGTTATGGTGGGTTAGATATGAACAAAAAAGTTATAGTCATAGGTCTTGGGAAATTTGGTTCTAATCTGGCTAAGACATTAGCCATGGAAAAGGTAGAGGTGTTAGGAATAGATAGAAATGAAAAGTTGGTAGAAGACATAAGTCAAGATATTTCTGAGGCCATTGTAGCTGATGCTACACGCAAGGAAGTTCTAAAAAGTATTGGTGTCGAGGAAGCAGATTATGTAGTAGTAGCCATGAGTAATCTGTCGGCCAGTGTTTTAATTGTGCTTTACTTACGGGAGCTTAAAGCCAAATTTATCCTCGCCAAGGCCAATGATGAAGACCATGCTCGTATCTTGAGACTCCTTGGGGCAGACCGTGTCGTAATTCCTGAACAGGACGCTGCTCTTAAAGAAGCTCAAGCCTTAATTACACCCAACATGGTAGATTTTCTACCCTTATTGCCAGAATTTCTTATAGCGAGAATTGATCCGCCAGACGAATTTGTTGGTCATAGCCTTAAGGAACTTGATTTGCGCCGTCGCTACCACGTTTATATTTTGGCTATACGGAAAAAACATACCTCTAAAATTATAATTCTTCCGCCTGCTGAACATGTTATCGAAAAAGACGAAGAACTTTTTGTTCTAGGTAAAAAAGAATATTTAGAGAAACTTTTACCTGATACTGACTAGTAGTATATGTTTAAGAGACCTTTGCAAAATATTTTATTTAAGAGACTGCTTCGTTTTATTTAAGAGACTGCTTCGCCCATACGGGCTCGCAGTGACGGGATGGCCGATGGCTGATGGCAGATGGCCGATGGTAAATAATTCTCTCTTTTCACTTCTCACTTACACTTACGAGGAGGTCCGCTAGGACCGACGAAGTGGCCCAGCCGGGTCATTACGAGGAGGCACGAAGTGCCGACGAAGTAATCTCGGTCCCTAACGTGGGCACAGGAGTCTTAGAGATCGCCACGGCGACTGCGTCGCCTCGCGACAGGGATTGCTTCGCTCCGCTCGCAATGAGTGTGTATCTTGTCTCTTGTCGCCTCTTTAATGAACTTATTAATTAAAGAAAGCGGCCTTTTAGGGCCGCTTTCTTTAATTGAAGGGATATTATTTGGAAGAACTTTCAGACTTTTGGCTCCCTTTTGAGCTTTTACTTTCTTTTTTCTCTTTGCGAGCATAGTCAGTTACATACCAGCCAGAGCCTTTTAATATAAAAGAGCTTTGGCTTACGAGTTTACGGAGTTTACCCTGGCAGGCTTCGCAGGTTGTAAGGGGTTCATCGGTGATTTTTTGCCACACTTCGTAATGACGGCCGCAGTTCTCGCACTCGTATTCATAAATAGGCATTTTTTACACCTCCTTTAGATAAGTTTTATCAAAATGCTTAAGTATTTTTTCTATTTCCTCGTTTTTAATTAAACTCAAGACCTCTTTACTAAGCAAATGTACTTTTTTTTCTTCCTCTAAACGTTCTTTTTCAGGCATCCAAAAACTGGCAGCAAATTTTGTAAACCGTATCATATGTATTAGCTCATGAGTAAAAATATAAAGCAAAAGGGCCCGAAGAGAAGAGGCTCCTAACCCTAGAGATAGAATTTGGTCTTCAGCCAAAACTAGTTTGTAAAAATTCCTACGGCGACGTGGTAAAAAATCTGAAGTTTCTAAAAGAAAGAGCCCCGCTAAGGCTTTTGGAGGTAAACAAAGAAAGTAGTTACTATTTAACAAAACTTCATACTGAAGTTTGCGCCAATCTTTATCCGCAAGGTTAAAATAATCTCCTACTAAATCTTCAGCAAGCGAAGACGCTTCTCCCAAAAGATATTTATCTAGCCTTTCTTTTGAGTTTTTTAGTTTTCCTCTCCAGCTGGGTATGAACCAAGCCATTCTATGCGCACACAGATTTTTGAAATTTCTTCAACACATTCTTTTACCTTTTGGTCTTTTATATGGCCGTCACAATCTAGAAAAAAGAAGTAATGCCATGGTTCGTTCTTTGCTGGCCGGCTTTCAATCTTAGAAAGGTTTATTTGCCGTTTAGCAAAAGAGCTTAAAACTTCAAATAAGGCTCCAGGGCGATCAGAGATACTGAAGAAAAGAGAAGTCTTATCTTTTCCTGTAGGTCCAGGGCTTTCTTTGCCGATAACCCAAAAACGGGTAACATTTCCGTGAAAATCTTCTATGCTGGTAGCCACTGCTTGAAGATGATAAGTACGGGCGGCAAGTGAACTAGCAATAGCTGCTACCGAGGGATCTACGGCTGCCCAGCGGGCGGCAAAGGCCGTGGAAGAAACTTCTTCTACCGGCACTGACGGCAAATTCTTTCTCAACCACTTGCGGCATTGGGCCAAAGCATGGGGATGAGAAATTACCTTTTTAATATCTTCTTTACGACCAGTTTGGTTCAAAAGATCATGACTTACAGGTATAAAAACCTCTCCGCAAACTTTTAGTTTGTAATCTGAAAAGGCATCTAAAGTGGCTGAAACTGTGCCTTCTATAGAGTTTTCAACTGGTACCACACCAAACTTTGTTCTTCCAGATTCTGTTTCTTCAAAGACATCGAGTACTGATTCTTGAGGGAGAAAATTAGCCGCCTGGCCAAAAAATTTAAGGGCCGCCATGTGGCTAAAAGTAGCTTCAGGCCCTAAATAGGCTACTTTTTGTAATTCCTGAGCTGTGCGACAAGTGTGAACAATTTCTAAAAAAATAGCTTTTAAAGAGTTTTCCGGGAAAATTCCTTGGTTCTCTTCAAGAATTTTTTTTATTACCGCACGCTCTCGGTTTAAATCAAGAACCTCTACGCCAAGTTTTCTCTTTAGATGCCCTACTTCTTTAACAATCGAGTAGCGCCTTTTAAGACAATCAAGAATAGTGCGATCAACTCTATCTATCTCTTGGCGTAATTCTTTTAGGCGAGCTTCTATCTCTTTTTTATCCATCCCCACATCCATTTTTATTTAGTTTGTTAAAGATCTTTGCATAATTTAGAACTTTAGTTTGAGATCGCCACTAAGCCGCTTACGCTTAGCAATGACATTCACGGCGATGAGAAAACTTTTAAACACATTTTTACAAAGGTCTTTGTTAATAAATTTACCAAAATAAAAAGAACCAAGCAAAGTTCTCTTTTATCTTTTCCCTGGCCAGGGACGGCACTTACGACATGGACAAAAACCTTCAAAAAAGGCCTCCTTCATAGAGCGAAAAATAACTTTGTTTCGAGGGCTGGTCTTTAATCCAAGCCTACAGCTTGGGCGATGAAAACGCCTTGAGCGTTTGTTGCCAATGTAATAAGGCTCTCCTTCGAAAAGAGAATCAACGCCCCAGATGCCTATTTTTTGGCGCATTGCCTGGCGTTGTACTTCAAGAAGTCGCTCAAAGTACTTTGTATTTGGAGGCATGTAGCAGATAAAAGCTAGCCCTTTTTTGACTAAGGCCTCTTGAACGAAGGTACCATCAGGGAGAAAAACATAGGCCAAAATTCTGCCAAAACGGTCGCGTTTTTCTTCAGCCAGTTCGAGGATAATCTTTTTGCCTTTAACTAGCTTGATATTATATTTCAAGGCTTTCCGCCCAAAAGGTTCTCCCGGTTTGTCTTCATGTGCAATCTCTGGGGCGTTTATCCCTGCGTATCTGACTTTTTGGCCATTTTCTAAAACAATTGTATCACCATCAATAACCCAACGGACATAATGTGTTTCTTTGTGGGCATTGCATCCTAGAGGTAACCAGAAGATGAGAAAACATAAAAAAATGCCGATCTTTTTCATGCGGTTGCTCCCATTAACCAAAGGATTGCTCTATTTTTACTATCACTATGAAGACCATGCACCAGGTAGGATAGATTTCTTATGGGGGCTAGAGAAAAGCTGGTGGGCCGCGGAGGACTCGAACCTCCAACCTATGGATTAAGAGTCCATTGCTCTACCAAATTGAGCTAGCGGCCCAGCGACTAAAAAGTTAACACGTCTTCCATCAATGTCAATTAAAGCTATGAAGAACTATATCGTACAGGTATTTTTAAAATCTGCCCAACTTGAAGACGGTGAGTTTTTAAATTGTTTATTCTCATAATACTTTTTGTACTAGTCTTAAACTTCCGGGCAATAACCCAGAGGCTATCTCCTCTTTTCACTATATAGGTAATTACTTTTTGTTTCTTTCGTTTTGAGGAATAGGCTACATATTTTTTGCCTACAGGTATTTTTAAACGTTGACCAGCTCTTAGACGGCGAGGATTTGATATTCCGTTAATTCTCATAATGGCTACTACGCTGGTTTTATAACGTCTCGCCAAATGAGAAAGAGTTTCTCCTCGTCTTAAACGATAATATACGTAATAAGTCTTCCTAGGCACCCAGGGTTTAATGCTTCCCTTTTCTAAAAGGGCTACTAATTGAGGGCCTTTACCTTTGGGGACTTTTAAAACGTAATTGGCTGGGGTTATCTTATAACGCAATTCAGGATTGTAATCAGCCAGGAGTTTTGCTGAAACACCAATTGCCTTAGCTATATCTTTTAATCGATATTGTTTGTTTACTTTTACTGTTTCATATTTTAAAGGTGGATCTGGTTCAGGCAACTTATTAAAACCGTATTTAGCTGGATCTTTCAGGATATGTAATACTGCCAAAAAACGAGGTACGTATCTAGCTGTTTCGCGAGGCAATTTTTCATAAAGATCCCAGAAATTATCTAGATAATTAATCTTTTGGCGTTTGATTACTCTAAGAACTTTACCCTCTCCGCAGTTGTAAGCAGCTAAAACCGTTGTCCAATCACCAAAGATTTCGTGTAACTCTTTAAGATAGGCTATAGCGGCCTTAGTAGATTTTTCGGGATCAAGGCGTTCATCAATCCACATGTTACGTTTTAAGCCAAATTTATAGCCGGTAGAAGGGATAAATTGCCATAAGCCCAAGGCCCTTGCTCTAGATAAAGCTCTGACTTTAAATCCACTTTCAATTAAAGGGAGCCAGGACAATTCTTCAGGTAACCCAGCTTCTTTTAAGGCTTTTACTATCATAGGACGGTAACGACCTGAGCGCTTATAGGCCTCAAGAAAAAATTTGCGTTCGCTAGTTTGAAACCTTTTGATTTCTGCTTTAACGTAGCGATTCATTACCAAAGGGATTTCTGAGTGAAGACCATTTACTACCGTGTATCTTGAGGCGTATATTTCAAGAATGCGTTTAGCAATCATAAAACGCAAATTTTCTTTTGATTGGGCTAGTTCAGAATCGTCATCTATCTGGAGAATTAACTCATAAGCTTGATCTAAAGCTTGAAGGGCTTCATCGTCTTTACCCTGATTCCAAAGATCTTGAGAAAGGTTGTAGTACTCTAAGGCGGAATCAACTAGATGCTGTATTTTGTCATTTCCCTCTTGAGAACCCTTATCGTAGTCACTTGCTTGCGGCTCTTTATTTTCGGAATTTTCAGATAAATTATTTTTTTCCGTATTGGCATCTACATTTTCGTTTGTGGTAGAACCTGAAAGGTCAGATTTTTGAGCAATTTTAGGAGTATTGTGGCTATTTGTAGAGGTTGATTGGGCTAAATTAGATTTTGGCTTTGGAATATCTGGAGAAATCTGAGAGGTTTTTGTTGAACTACAACCTACAAAAACAAAAAAAATCCATAAAATTAGGACCAGCTTTACTTTATTCATGCCCTTTCCCTTGGGAAAATCTTACAGATAGAGACTAGTAATATTGTCGGCTATGTCAAGTTTTTATTTTTATCGACTTTTATTTCGATTTCATAAAATTTTACAATTTTGGCAAAATTTTGAGGTTGTCTCATGGGAGGGATTAGGCCCTCGAGCCTGAAAACTCGAAGGCCTAACGTCTATCTTAATCCTTTTTCTTTAAGAAAAGGCCCGTATTTTTTATCTGTTACGCAAATGTGGTTACTTAGCCAGTCCTTAAGAAAAGTGAGTAAATCGTAGGCTAGTTTTTCATCTCCTGATTTTATTTTGTGCTTATAGTCAATAACTTTGTCTACTAATTTAGCATGGATTTGTTTGTGAATTTCCGTTTCTGGATAACCATATTTATCGAAGAATTCTTCTTCGGTTTTAAAGTGTTTAGCGGTATAATCAATCAACTCATCTAAAATTTTTTCTAAATTAGCTATGCTAACTTCTTCTTTTAAGCTACGGTAAAGTTCGTTAATCATGTCAACGAGCTTATGATGTTGTTCATCTATAATTTTAATTCCGATTTCAAAAGAAGGCCCCCATTTTATCAATTCGCCTTTTTCTGCAGTTAAATTTTCTCCTGATAGCTGTCTTATGGCCAACCATTTTCCCATAAGGAAGATCATCTTTTCAAAAAGAGGTTCTATACTGTTTCTATAAAAGTTCATGAGATCTTTCTTGTCTTGGGCATCTCTAATTTTTTCTAGAAAGATTTTCGCTTCTTGATGTAATTTTTCGTGAATAGGTTCAAGTTTTCTTATAAGTTCTCGTTCTTCTTGTGTTTCTGGTTGATATTCAGAGAGCAACTTACCTAATATGCAAAGGTGGGCTTCTGTTTCAATCTCTGGCATCTGTCCTTCAAGGATAGCTTGAATAATTCTTTCACGAAATCTGAGGTGTGTTAGTAAAGAAAGTTTTAGTTTGGTTTCTAAGGGAAGAGTCTCAAATAATTCTTTTTCGAGATTGGGATTTGTTTTTACTAAAGAAAGCAGGACTGTTCCTTCTTCCACTATACCTGAAATACATGTATCTATAGTGTCTAAATTTTCTCTTATAGCCTCAAAGCTTTCGGCGTGAGCTAATAGTTCATCGGCCTGGAGATTTACTTTTTCTACGGTACTTACCGCTTCTTGAATGTTATTGTTTAGGTCAGCTATAGTTACGGTTTGTTCCTCACTAGCACTGGCAATGGTATTAGCCAGGTCATTAACACTGGCTACAGTTTCTGAAATTGATTCTACTCCAGCTACGGCCTTTTCCATATCCTGGCGAATGGTATTGATAATTTTCCCAATTTTTTTAGTAGCTTTAGCCGTTTGTCTGGAAAGCTCTTTTATTTCGCCTGCTACTACGGCAAATCCTTTACCTGCTTCTCCGGCCCTGGCGGCTTCAATAGTTGCATTTAAAGCCAGAAGGTTGGTTTGTTCAGCAATATCATTAATTAAACGCGTTACCTCTTCTATTTCTTGAGAACTTTTGGCGAGGGTTTTTATAGTCTCTTTAGCAAAAGCTACGTGTTCGTTAGCCTCACTGGCTTTCATTGCTGTTTCTTGAATACTTTGAGCGATTTCGCGCGCCGCGGTGTTAAGGTCTTCCATGGCGTGGGCAATAGTGGCAATATTTTCAGTGGCTAGCCGTGAAGCCTCTTTTAACTCCTGGGCCATGCGCTCACTGTCATAACCAAATTGCCTTATGGCTCCTCCTGATTGTTCAACAAATTCAGCTGCCGTAGCCAAACTGCGGTTCTGATCACTGAAAGTAGAGAGCTGACTGGCTATATAAGCAATTGCGGCATTAGTTGCCGATGTAATTTCTTCTAATTCTTTTAAAGTCTTCTGTTGATGAATAGATTTTTCGAAATTTCCATTTTTAAGCTCTTGCAAGGCCCAAGAAATTTTTTTTAGAGGTTCAAGCAAAAATTTTCTGGTAATGGCTAAAGTGAAAATAAAAATTGCTAGTCCAAGTCCTAGTAAAAATATAAGAGTTCTTTTGAAAGTAACGGCCTTTTGTTCAGAAAATTTTTCTAAGCTTTTAGTGAGAGAATTAGCTTGAGCCAATAAAGCCTGGTTGTTTTTAGCAACATACTCAAGGATTTGTTGGTTTTTAATTTTATCTTCGCTTAACAAAAGAACATTTCTTTTAAATGGTTTCCATAACGAAACTAACTTTTGAAATTCTTCTCTCACAAAGCTTGGAGTTTTACGAGATATCTCGTCTAGTTCGTTTATTATTTCATCATAGGTTTTTACTGTATTTTGCAAAGAATTTAACCATTTGGGGTCATTAGTATGGGCATACAAAAAACTTTCTTTACTTATTTTTTGAGAAAGCATACGAAGTTTACCACTAATATTTATATAATGAGCATCGTGTTTTTGTTGGGCCAAAAGATAAAAACTAGACAGACTGGCCATTAAAAAGACCAAAAAGACAAGAAATACACTCCCTGGTACTAAAAATTTGGCCGAAAAAAATTTTTTCATAAAAACCTCCCGCAGATTAAGTTCAGAGATATTTTTCGGCAAAGGAATGCAAAAACGTTAGGCCTTAAATTTTTCGGTCTCGGGTTAATGGTTAAAAGTTGAGTGGTTGAGGGAAAATTTAAATAATTTCTTTGATGCGTTCTAACAAAAGAAAAAGATAAAAGGCTTCATTATCTAGGGCTTCTTGTAGTTTTCTTGTTTTCAGGAGGCCAAGGTTTTCTTTTAACTCAGGGCAAATGAAGTTGCGGCAAATAAGGGGCCTTACTTTCAAAACACAGCCATTTTCATCAAGAAAAAAACAGCCAGTAGAAAAACGGCGAGAATTAGGGATGTTAACTCCTAGCAAAAGATTAGCCAGTAAAAGGGCTTCTTCACACTCAAGTTCCATCCCTTCACCACAGCAGGAAATAGAGGATATTCCGCAATCGCGACAAAAAAGAGCTGCTCCGGTTTCTTGCATAACTTTTTGCACATGCCCGAAAGCCTTTTGGTGTTTATCGAGAAGGGACTTTATTTCTGGATCATTTTTTAAAATAGAGCCGTATTCTTGCCACTTATGAGCCACATTAGCCAGTAGTTTGGCTAGGACGTCAGAGCTTTTCACTTAACAGGGAGGCCCTTTTTCAGGGGATATTTCAAAAAGTACTGTGCCCGTTAATATCTTAGGATGAAAGTAAGTAGATTTGTGAGGCATTACTGTACCTGCCTGAGAAACTTCTTCTAAAGCTAAAACAGGGGTCGGAGCTAGTAAAAAGCCAAAAATATTGCCCTTGGCTTTATCCAAAATTTCAGGCACCCACGGAATAAACCGGGCTTTGCCTTGAACTTTAAGCGCGGCTTCGTCAATTTTTAAGGCTTCTTTTATCACCCAAGTAAAAAGAGCAACTGGGAGTTTTGCCACCGATGGGGGAAAAATCTCTTTGGCTTTATCGATTTTTTCTTTCTCTAATTTGAAAATAAAAAGATTTCCATTGTTTACAATTACAAATTCATAAGGTTTAAGCTCAGAAATATAAGCGTTTAGTTTATTTGGTGAGAGAGTTAGCTCAGAAATTTTGCCCCAGCTTTCCAGCTTTTGTTTGATTTCTTCTAGGGACAAAGAAAGAGTTAAAAGACGATGAGTAGGTAGAACCAAGAGACCAGGTTCTTCAAAGGGGCAAAGATACATCATCATGTAGTGAAAACATCGCGGTGGATTAGCACCGTATTTTTCTTCCATTTCTTTCATAAAGCGCAGAGCCGTGGTGTAACGATGATGGCCATCAGCTATATATAAAGGCCCTTTCTCTATAGTTTGCTGGACTAATTCTAGGGCCTCTTTGTCAGTAACCTGGAGAAGTTCATGGGTAAAGCCTTGCGGATCTTTTACCTGATAGAGAAGCTTGGCCTTTTCTTCTAAAGCATTCAAACTTACAAGATTTTTGTCGTGATAAAGGCAAAATATCTGGCTGAATTGGGCCTGAGTAGCTTTTAAAAGCTTAAGACGATCTTCGGTCACTTTATCGAAGGTTTTTTCATGAGGAAGAATTTTTTTTGTCTCCCAAGGAGCCAGGCGTACCAGACTAATAAAACCTTTTCTGGTTATCCGTCTGCCTTCCCATTCAAAATGGAGGTTATAGAGATAAATAGATGGTTTTTTTTCTCGAACAAGTATACCTTCTTGGCGCCAGCGATTCCAAAATTCTTTTGCTCTGGTATAGCGATTTTCATTCTGGTTATCAGAGGAAAATATTTCTCCTAGTTCTAAATGAAAAATGTTATAAGGACTTTTTTTGAGATAATTTTCTTGTTCTTCGGCAGAGACCACATCATAAGGAGGGGCCAAAACATCTTCTAGAGAGACCTTTTCTGTATTATATCGCCAGCCGTAAAAAGGTTTTATCTCGTTCATGACAGCTGCTTAGCTACTATAGCTTTTTGAAATCGTCAACTTTTTCTTGCTTTATATTAAGGTTGGGCTTAACTTAAAACAAACCACCCTGAAGCAACTTATTTTTTCAATGAAGGGGAGGCAAAAATGGATTTGCAGCAAGGGCTTTATCTAGCAGGAATAATCGCCGCGGCTTTTTTTGTTATTTTGGTCGTTTTTTTGTTAAGCCTCGTTTCTCGTTTGAAAAACACTTTAACCGAAGTAGACCGCACCTTATCTGACACTCTTAATATCCTCAGGGATCTTGAGCTAGAAGTAAAACCTGTATTAGTAAATGCTCGGGAAACTCTAGATAGCGTGAATCATTTAGCCAAACGTCTAGACCGTTTGGCTGATGATATGTCTATTTTGCCTCCAGCCATAAAAGAATTATTATCAGAGCTACAAGAAATACTAAAAGATACAGCCTATGAAATAAGAGGAGCGGCTAGCAATATAAAAGAGGCCGTTGGAAAAATTGGCACCTTCTTTGAAAAATCCACTGAGCGAGTAGAAAAAGATCTTCCAAAAGTTATGGAGGAAGTAGAAGCTTTAATCAAAGAATTAAACCAGATTGTAGAAGATATAAAGTTAAAGGTAGAGAAAACCGAAGAGTTATTTAAAGCGGTGGAAGAAACCGGAAAGGCCAGTCGTTTGGTGGCAGAAGTCATATCTAAAAATGTAGCAGAGGCAGCTATAGAGGTAGCTGCTGTGGCCAAAGGCTTACAAGTAGCTTTGAAAACATTTAAAAAGAAATTACCTGCAGGAGGTGAAATATCATGATGGAAGAAAAAAATTTTTCTTTTACTACGGTAGTGGCGTCTTTTTTTATTGGAGGAATAGTAGGAGCAGGTCTTGCTCTTTTTTTAGCCCCTAAGCCAGGCCGAGAAATAAGAGAAGAGCTTAAAGAAACTACCGAAGAACTTCGTGAAAAGGCACGTATGGCCGCTGAAGAGGCCCGCTTGAAGTTGATTACAACCAAAGAAGAACTTGAAGAAAAAGCCGAAGAGGTTAAGTCCGCATTAGAAGAAAAGACCGAGGAAATCAAAGAAGAATTAAAAGAAAAGGCCGAAGAAGTGGTAGTTAAAAGCAAAGAGGTTCTAGAAGAGAAGACAGCTACTTTGCGTGAGGCCATAGAAGCGGGCAAAGAGGCTATGGAAAAAGAAAAAGAGCGCCTTTTAGCTAAGATAAAAAAAGAAGAAACGGCTTAAACTTTAACTTCGGCCCAACCGAGTTTAATTCTTAAAATTTCAAAGTAATCCCGCGTCGGGGAGCGCACTAATTTAAGCGTCCGCGGCGCTTTTTTTATTTGAAGCCTGTCTTCATGCGACAGAATAAAATTAATATAACCATCAATTATTACATGAACCTCTTCGGCTTTATAAAGAAGACTGGCAGATAATTTTTTATCTGCGGGAATAACAATAGGCCTGGCACTTAGCATAAAAGGGCAAATGGGAGTGAGGATAAAATTGTCACTCTGGGGATGAACTATAGGGCCTCCTGCTGAAAGATTGTAGGCGGTAGAGCCTGTAGGGGTGGAGATAATAAGGCCATCTCCATGATAAACGCTTAAAAGTTTTCCATCACAATCAACTTTAATATGAATCATAAGCCCAAGAGGCCCTTTAATGATGGCCACTTCGTTTAAAGATAGATATTTTTTAGGGCCAGAGTAAACCTCTAGAATCAGGCGTTCTTCTATTTCGTAAGTGCCTTTGGCCAGAGATTCAAAAGTTTTACCTGCTTCGTCTTCGGTGATTTCTGTGAGAAAACCGAGTCTTCCGAGGTTTACTCCTAAAAGAGGGACATCAAGCATGTAAGCAGTGGGAGCTGCACGTAAAAGCGTCCCGTCTCCTCCCAATACCACCACCGCTAATATTTGATTTTGGTATTCTGGTTTGAATTCTTCTACTATATCTATTCCGTGGGCCTTAAAAACCCTGTAAAGGGTTTCCTTAAGTTTTTTGGGAATAGAGACCCCTTTTTTGGTGATTAAAAGAATTTTATTCATTCTTTGCTAACCTCAATTTTATGATAGCATAAGAAAAATTTAGATAGAACTTGAATTTTTTAAACAGCTTTTGTAAGTTTGCCAACACACTCGATGATTGGGAGGATACAGTGAACCCCCAAAAAGAAGCAAAAACTAAATCTAAAAAAAAGAAGGTCCAGTTCAGTAAGCTTTATCCAGATTTTTATATAGACCGAGACGGGGATAAGTGCACCAAGTGTAAGCTCTGTATTCGTGAGTGCACATATGAAGCCCACGGGTGGGATGAAAAGAGGGAAACTCTTACAGAAGATCACTCTAAGTGTGTAGGTTGTCATCGCTGTGAGGCCACCTGCCCTACGGGAGCCATTATTATTCGGCATCACCCCACGCAATTTCGCGAGCATGACACCTGGAAGCCGTGGTTTATCAAAAATGTCTATAAGCAAGCGGATACAGGCGGTGTTCTTCTTTCAGCAACAGGTTGTGCCGTACCTTTTCGCAATTATTGGGACCATCTCGTTTTAGATGCCTGTCAGGTTACCAATCCTCCCATAGATCCTTTGCGAGAGCCCATGGAGCTCCGCACTTATATCGGCCCCAAGCCAGATAAATTAGAAGTAGTCCTTGAGGACGGGAAATACTACCTTAAACAAAAACCCGGTCCGTGGATCAAACTTGAAGTGCCCATAATGTTTGCGGCTATGTCTTATGGGGCCATAAGCCTCCATGTTCACCAGGGCCTTGCTCGGGCGGCTAAAGACCTGGGCACCCTTTATAACACCGGTGAAGGTGGGCTTCATGCTTCTCTTTATGAGTACGGTTCAAACACCATAGTCCAATGTGCTTCTGGGCGCTTTGGTTTACATGTAGATTATCTGAATGCAGGTGTAGCTATTGAAATTAAAATAGGCCAGGGGGCTAAACCCGGGATCGGTGGCCATCTTCCTGGCGAAAAAGTTACGGAAGAAATTTCTAAAACTCGTATGATTCCAGTGGGCTCTGATGCCATCTCACCTGCTCCTCACCACGATATTTACTCCATTGAAGACCTGCGCGGCCTAATCTACGCTTTGAAAGAGGCCACTGAGTACAAAAAGCTGGTTTTTGTTAAGATCGCTGCGGTGCATAATGCTCCAGCTATTGCTTCTGGTATTGTACGTGCCGGAGCTGACGCCGTAGTGCTTTGTGGTTTGCGTGGAGGTACTGGTGCGGCTCCTACTATGTTTAGAGACTACGTGGGCATTCCTATAGAATTGGCCCTTGCCGCTGTAGATGAAAGGCTTCGCCAGGAAGGGATACGTCATTGGGCTTCGCTTATTGTTTCTGGGGGTATACGTTGTAGTGCCGATGTGGTAAAGGCTATAGCTCTCGGGGCGGATGCTGTTTACATTGGCACTCCGGCTCTTATTGCCGTAGGTTGTACTATGTGCGGCCGCTGCTTCACCGGCAAATGTCCTTGGGGTATAGCTACCAATAAACCGGAATTAATTAAGCGTCTTGATCCTGATACGGCCTATGAAAAGATATATAATCTGGTTCACGGCTGGGCCCACGAGATTCAAGAGCTTTTAGGGGCCATGGGTTTAAACTCAATAGAGAGCCTGCGAGGCAACCGCGACAAACTGCGGGCCGTAGGCCTTAATGAAGTTGAACTCAGAATCCTGGGTGTAAAACACGCGGGAGAATAAATATGGAGATATTCATTCCTAACAAAGAAATTTCTGGCTGTGGTTTATCTGGAGTTATTAACCGTAAAGGTGAACTAATTAAAGGCGAGGTAATTATCGAGTCCATTTGTTGCCAGATGGAGCGGGGCAATGGCCTGGGAGCAGGGTATGCGGCTTACGGTATTTACCCTGAGTTTGCCGAGCATTATTGCCTGCACGTAATGGCGGACACTAAAAAGGCCTTAAAAGAAGTGGAGGAAGTCTTAGCCCACAAGTGTTACCTGGTCCATCAGGAAAAGATTCCTACTCGTCCCGTGCCAGGAATTACTTCGCCCCCTCGGTTTTACCGATATTTTGTCAAGCCTCGTTATGAAGGGGACCTTCGTGAAATATGTGAAGGCACCCCTGATGAAGATGACTATATGGTTCGTCTGGTGATGAAAATAAACCGCGATATAAGCGGGGCGTATATCATCTCTTCTGGCCGCAATATGGGGGCCTTTAAAGGGGTTGGTTTTCCTGACCAGATAGCAGAGTTTTTTAGACTTGATGAATACTCTGCTTACATCTGGACGGCTCATAACCGTTTCCCTACTAACACTCCAGGATGGTGGGGTGGAGCTCATCCCTTTACCATTCTTGACTGGTCAATTGTTCATAACGGCGAAATTTCTAGTTATGGGACTAACCGTCGCTACTTGGAAATGTTTGGCTACCACTGCACGCTCCTTACTGATACCGAAGTGGTAGCCTATCTTTTGGATCTCCTTATCAGGCGGCACGGCTTACCTATAGAGCTTGCCTGTATGGCTTTAGCTCCTCCTTTCTGGGAAGAGATAGACCGCATGGAAGAACCAGATCGCAGTGTTTGTACGGCTATTCGGGCGGTTTACGGCCCGGCTATGCTCAATGGGCCTTTTGCCATTCTTTTTGCTTATAATGGCGGTCTGGTGGGCTTGAATGATCGGGTGAAATTAAGGCCTTTAGTGGCTGCTAAAAAAGGCGATTTTTATTATATGGCCAGTGAAGAGGCGGCTATAAGGGCCATTTGTCCTGATCCTGATGAAGTTTGGTGCCCTAAGGCTGGTGAACCGGTAATTATAGAACTGGAACCAGATACCATTCCCAATCAACGGAGCTATTTGCGCGGCGAGCCCTTTAAAATTTCAGCTCCGGTTTGTCGTATTCCTTTAGGTGACGAAGAAGAAACCGAAGAAGAGGAAGAGGCTTAAGGTAAGGAGTTTGTTATGGTTTTTGAAATCGATGCCAAAGATTTACATTACCGTGAGTTAAATCAACATATTCGGAAGGCCATTGAGCAAGGGGCAAGCCATATCATCATAAAAAACGTTAACGGTCACCGTTATTTAGCTGCTGGGGTATCCGCTGAAATTGATATTGATGTTTACGGTGTGCCAGGGCATGACTTGGGAGCATTTATGCGGGGTCCTCGGATAAGGGTTCATGGCAACACTCAGGACGGTACAGGAAATACCATGGATGAAGGCAAAATCATCGTGGAGGGCATGGCCGGAGATGTTCTTGGCTATGCAATGCGCGGTGGGAAAATTTTTGTGGCCTCTGACGTTGGATATCGTGTGGGTATCCACATGAAGTCTTATATGGACAAGATTCCCGTGCTGGTAATAGGGGGTAAAGCAGGGGATTTCCTCGGAGAATACATGGCTGGAGGAGTTATAGTCCTCCTTGGTATGAATTCTCGTTATCCTGAGCGGCCTCTCGCAGGCATGTTTTTAGGTACAGGTATGCATGGAGGCATAATTTATGTGCGAGGAAAACTTTCTGAGACACAGATTAGCTCGGTTTTAAAAATCGAGGAGATAGACGAAGAAGATAAAAGCACCCTTGAGAAAATTCTTGCAGAATACGCTCAAGACCTGAATTTTGACCTTGAGGAAATTTGGAAAGAAAAGTTTTTCAAGATAAAACCCAAAACACATCGTCCTTATGGAAAACTTTATGCCTACTAAAGCTAAACGTTACGCAGAAGCCGGAGTTGACATAGAAGCTGCTGACAAGCTGGTCACTAAGATAAAAAAGCTTGCGGCTACTACTTTTCGTCGCGGGGTGTTGACGGAAATTGGCGGTTTTGCCGGGCTTTTCGCTCTTAACACCGATCGGTATAAAAATCCCGTCCTGGTCTCTTCCACTGATGGCGTCGGTACCAAAATCAAAGTGGCCGTGGCAGCCGGAAAGCATCGAGGTATAGGTGTTGACCTTGTGGCCATGTGCGTGAATGATATCATCGTCACGGGTGCAGCACCAATGTTTTTCCTAGATTATTTAGCTTTTGGAAAGATTGACGAAAAAGTAGCTTTAGAGCTTATTGAAGGCATTGCTTCAGGTTGTAAAGAAGCTGACTGTGCCCTTATAGGTGGCGAGACAGCTGAAATGCCCGGTATGTACACCGGAGGAGAGTACGACTGTGTCGGGTTTACCGTAGGAGTAGTTGATCGCGATGAGATTATAGATGGATCTGAAATTGCCGTGGGAGATGTTATCTTGGGGCTTGCCTCCAATGGTCTTCACAGCAACGGCTTTTCATTGGTACGCAGAATTGTTTTTGAAGAATTAAAACTTTCTTTGGATGACATACCTGAAGGCCTTGAAAGACCTCTGGCGGAGGAACTTCTCAGGCCTACTAAAATTTACGTCCGGCAGGTGTTAGGCCTTTTAAAACAAGGCTTTAGGCTTAAAGGGCTTGCTCACATTACCGGGGGTGGTTTTTACGATAACATCCCACGAGTGTTACCTAGGGGGTGCAAGGCGGTTATAAACAAGAATTCTTGGACCCGTCCAGCAATCTTTAATTTCTTGCAAGAAAAAGGGCAAATTCCTGAAGAAGAAATGTTTCAAACTTTTAATTGTGGTATCGGCATGGTGTTGATTGTATCTCCTGAAAAACTTCAAGATATCAAGCTTATTCTCGAAGGTATGAAAGAAAAAGCTTTTGAAATAGGCTATATTGAAGCTAGAAAAGAAGACGAACCTTCAGTGATTATAGGCTAAGATGATTCCTGTTTTGGTCTCCGCCTGTCTATTGGGCCTATCAACCCGCTATGATGGCACTTCTAAAGAATCGGACTTAATCAAAAGCTTGGGCAAAAAGTATTTTTTGATTCCTTTTTGTCCGGAACAGCTTGGTGGATTAACTACTCCTCGGCCAGCAGCGGATCTTTATGGCGGAGACGGCCTGGCTGTGATTGAAGGTAAGGCAAAGGTTATAACCAAAGACGGCCAAGACGTTACCGAAGCTTTTGTACGCGGGGCTTATGAGAGTTTGAAACTGGCTAGACTTTTAAAGATAAAACGGGCTTTTTTAAAAGCTAGGAGTCCTTCGTGTGGATTGAGTCCTTTAATGGGAGTGACCGCAGCTTTATTTAGTCTCGAAGGATTTAAGATAGAAGAAATTGATTGATAAGCTTTAAGCAAAGATGGGCTGCGATTCCCGCTAAAATATCGTCCATCATAATACCAAGCCCACCAGGTAGTTTTTCTCCCAGGCGAACAGGTAAAGGTTTCCAGATATCAAAGAGTCTAAAAAGAAAAAAACCTAGCAATAAGTTAGTTATAGTTGGCGCGAAAAAAACAAGAGCAATCCACTGACCAGCTATCTCGTCAATCACTACTTCAGAAGGATCTTTATTATCTAGCGATTGAATATATTCGTTTGAGGCCCAGATACCAGCTAAAAACAAAATTATGGCTATGAGACTTTGGAAAGCCGGATGCGTAAAGGGACCAATTATGCCCATTAAAGCTACTGCCCCCAGAGAACCCCAGGAGCCAGGAGCCTTTGGCAGATAACCCAGGCCAAAACCAGTAGCTATTAAATGAGCGACTCTTTTTCCCACTTTTTTACTAAATATTTTTTTTGTTTTTCCGATAAAGCTTAGATGATGATGGTCAATAACACAAGGCATGTTCCCGAAATAGAATGGTCGAAGATAAAGGAACTATTAGCTGACAAAGAACTCCCCTGTAGTTATGAGGCTCTTACTCTGTTAGAAAACCTTGATTCAGAAGAGGTGTCTCTTCAAGAACTAGCTGACCATATTTTAAAAGATTATGGCCTTACAAATAAAGTAATTAAATTAGCTAATTCTTGTTTTTATAATCCTAATGGAGTAGAGATAATAACTGTTTCTAAAGCTATCTTGTTTCTTGGTTTTGAAAAAATTAGAGAAATTATCTTAGTATCTGATTATCTTGAAGAGATAATAGCTAAAACAAACTCTAATAATAGAGAAACTGTTTTGCGTCTTTTAGGGCAGACTTTTTTAGGAGCTTATTTAGGTAGACAAATCGCTTTTCATTTAAAAATTCCTTTAGAGGAATTTTTTATTCAGCTTCTTTTTCATAGGTTAATTAGAATAATATTAGCTATATATTTTCCGGAACTTTATAAAAAAATAGAAATATTTGAACAAGAAAATCCCCAAAAACTAAAAAGAAAACTTTTTAGGTTAGCTAGCTTTATGGGGCAAAAATGGTCTTTGCCAGAGATTTTGATTTCAACTTTTGAAGGTTCTCCTGCCGCTCAAAAGGAAAATCATCCAGCAAAATATATAGAAACTATAAGTGACGCTGTAAAATTTTTATCTACTGGACAAAAGGAAAAGGCCTTTGAATTACTTCAACGTAATTTTAAATTAAAAAAAGAAGAAATAGAACAAAAGATCAAAAAAGCAATAGAAATTACTCGCGAATTACATGATTCTTTATTGAAAGAATTAAGATTTTCAATAAATACTAAAAAAGTTGAAACTAAAGTGGACATTTCTAACGAATTTCTATTTGAAAAAGCTATAAAAGAAATCACTTCTAATTTAGTTTCTCAGGCTGACTTTCAATATATACTTTCTATAGTAGCTGAGACACTAATCAGAGTGTTTAACTGTGAAACTGTTCTTTTCGGTATTTATAATCAAGTTTCAAAAAGTATAGTAATTCGCTATTCTTTAGGAAAAAATAGAAGGATATGGAAAGGTAGGAATTTTTACATAAACGATATTTTAGAAAAAATTTTTGCCAAACAAATTGAATGGACTTGTTCTGCCAAAAATACTTCTGAGCTGTTTCCTTTTATAGAAAACGAGAAAGAGTTGATGTTTTCTCCTTTAGTTTTTTTAGGCCGTCCTTTGGGTATCCTTATAGCCATAAGAAATTATCCGTTTTCAGGAGAGGATTTACAGAAAATAGAAATATTAAGAAATTTATTTTTGCTCTCTTTTCAAAGGTTAAGTAAAATTTTTCGGTAGTTTTAATTATTAACCTCCATGCCCCAAAGGGGCACAACGAAGGCATGAAAACATTGAAAAGAGAGGAGCCATGGATATTTTGTTGCTTCAAAAAGTCTTTAAAAAGGAGGTATATACCCATGGCTCCTGAAAAAGAAAATAACCAGGTTTTAAGAATTATTCATCCCATTTGTTGTGGCCTTGACGTTCATAAGCGTTTCGTCTCAGCATGTATCCTAAAGACTCTTCCTGATGGTTCTATAGAAGTCGAAGTTCGAGAATTTGAAACTTTTACCGACGATCTTATAGCCCTGAGAGAATGGCTGATCGAAAAAGATTGTCCCATTGTAGCCATGGAAAGCACAGGTGTTTACTGGCAGCCTATACACAATATTTTAGAAGGCTATGTGGAAGTGATCTTAGTCAATGCCAGGCATATCAAAAATGTCCCTGGACGAAAGACGGATGTCTCAGACAGCCGCTGGTTAGCAGAATTACTTCGTGTAGGTCTGCTACGGGCAAGTTATATTCCCCCAAAACAAGTTCGTTTCTGGAGAGAGCTAGTACGACTTAGACAGAAACATGTCAAAACGCTTGCTGATTATAAGAAAAGAGTTCAAAAGCTTTTTGAATCAGCAAATATTAAGCTAGACAATGTAGTTTCAGATTTGTTTGGGGAAACAGGTCGTCAAATCATGAGATTACTTTTAGAGACCCCCAAGCCTAGCCTTGAAGAAGTTAGGGCTTGTGCTAAAGGGAAACTTAAGAAGAAAGTAGAAGAGCTCTATCGCTCTATTTGTGGCTTTTTCGAAGAGCATCATCGTTTTCTTTTGCATTCGCTCTTAAGCATAATAGAGACTCTGGAAAAAGAGATAGGGATTATGGATATAAGGATCAAGGAAGTAATGAGACACCATGAAGATTTAATAGAGAGATTAAAAGGGATACCAGGAGTAAGTGAAGTTTCAGCGCGAGCTATTTTGGCAGAAGTAGGGCCGGATCTGAGAAGTTTTCAAATGAGAGGGCGCTAGCCAGTTGGGCAGGAGTTTGTCCAGGGAATAACGAAAGTGGAGGAAAGAGGATTAGCGGCAAGAGCCCGGTAAAGAAACATCCTTTAAGAAGCGTTTTGATAGAGGTGTCTTGGGCGGCCACGAGGAAGAAAGGGACATATTATGCGGCAAAATATAGGCAACTTCGTGCTCGTCGAGGGCCTAAGAAAGCCATAGGGGCCATAGCGCATAAGATATTGAAAGCGGTGTATTTTATCATCAAAGAGGGTCAGGAATACAGGGAATTAGGGGCAAATCATCTGAAGCAGATAAATAGGGAGAGATTATTGACAAAAATAAAAGAAGAAGCAGAAAGACTTGGGTATAAAGTGGTAGCGGCATAAAACAGCGAGGTAAGGTCGTAGCTCCCACTGAAGCCAAAGAGCGCGATATTAACCTGACCGACCACCAGCAGGCACAACAAATTGTAGGCTTTGACCACGCACAGGAATCTCTCTTGAACTAGAGTTGGTGGTTATTGGTCGATGTTTTCACAGGATGGGGCCACTAAATAGGCGACAATTGAGTCATTGTGTGGTTTTAAGTAAAGGACAAAAGCATTAAAGTAAAAAAAGTTGGTAGGGAGGGACAGGCTGTTGAGTCATGGAACGTTTGCTTTTTAGCAAACTGTTCGATCGCAAGATTAGCCGTCCTTCCCTGTGTTTGAACAGTATCCGGGACGTTTCCAATTACGGAAACTGTCCGTATACAAGGCTAAACCTGGAAGGACCTCCCTACCAACAATCTTTATTTTATCTCAAAGAAAGGAGAATTGAAGACCTATGAAAAATTTATCTTTTCTTGGGGTGGATGTGGCCAAGGATACATTGGTTATTTTTGATGGCCAGAAGGTTTACGAGTTTCAAAACGAAAGGGGTTTAAAGAAATTTAAGAGGAAGTTTTTTAAGAAGAAAGAAGACAGGAAGAAAAGGGTGGTGATATACGAGCCCACAGGGCCATATTCGGTATTTCTGGAGGAGTTCTGTGCTACGAATATGATAAAAGTAGTATCCCTTAACCCCAGAAAAGTCCCCCGTTTAAGAGAAGTATTAGGTCATAGAGCAAAAACAGATAATCTTGATGCGAAACTGTTATACGAATATCACAAGATAGTTAGCGAAGAAGAGATCAAAGAAATAGAATATAACGAAAATTTAGAGAAATTAGCTTTATTGTTAAGTGAGTATCAATTACTTCAAAATATAGAAAACAAGTTATCTAATTTTCTAGAGTATTTAGATAGAGTACCAGTAGATAGTAAAGAAAGCAAAAAACACATACAGAAAAACTTAGAAGAAACAAGGCAGAGGCTTCAGAAGATAAAGAAAGAGATGGAGGAATTAGTAAATAAAGATGACGACATAAACAGAGGGGTTAGAGAGATAGAGAAAGTTAAAGGTATAGGGAAGATGATAGCGACATATTGTTACATCTTTTTTCGGAAGAGGCGGATAAGAAACCGGCGGGAGGTAGTAGCTCTAGCAGGATTGGACCCGGAAGTAAAGGAATCTGGTAAGAGGAAGCTGGTAACCAGGATAAGCAAGAAAGGGGATAATAGGTTAAGGGGTTTGCTTTTTATGGGGGCGCTTAGTGCCATAAGATGTAAAGAAGGGGGACTAAAAGAGTATTACGAAAGTTTGATAAAGAGAGGAAAACCGAAGAAAGTGGCCATAATAGCCTGTGCCAGAAAATTATTGATATTTGCTTTCTATAATTACAAAAAATGGCAAATGGAAGCTCAAAGTGCTTGACAAAAACCACAGTATCTTGCGAGCGAAGCGAAGCAATCCCTGAGACTGCTTCGACCTCTAACGAGGCCTCGCAGTGACAGCGAAGGTTACTTTGCTTTAGTGATTATGTCAGCGGCGATACTTTGTCGTGTAAAAAACACTCGGATTAATAATAAGAGATTTGCTTAAGAGACTACTTCACCCAGGTGGGCTCGCAGTGACAGCGCAGAACAAATCATTTTGCGAGGCTACGCCATTAACCGAAGTAATCTCAACCTATGTTTTTAAACTTTGCAAATGTTTCTAAAAAACTAGATATTATGTATTTGATAAGGCTTCGGCTAATTCTTTTATAGAGAATGGCTTTACAAGAACTTTTAATGCCCCAGCTTCTTTGAGAGTCTTTTCAAGTTTTTTGTCTCTTTCTCCGGTTGTTATTAATATTTTGGCTTTAGGATTGAGATTTTTAATTTCCACTAAAAATTCTAAACCATTCATTTTAGGTAAGTGATAATCAGAAATAACAAAGTCAAAGGTTTCTTTTTTGGTCAAAAATTCTTTGTAAATATTTAAGGCTTGATCAGGGTTCTTTTTCCAAGTAACTTTATATCCCATGAATTCTAGAGTTTCCTTTAAAAAAGAGCCAATTTCTGGTTCGTCTTCCAATAAAAGAATATGTTTTTTGGGAATTACATAGACATTGAGCTCAGGGCTTTTTTTGTTATTGATATCTGACTGTTTAAAATAAGAATTTTCTTGAGCAGCAGGTAAAAAGATTTCTATTTTGGTGCCTTCTCCTGGCTCACTTTCTATATTGATTTCTCCTCCGTGAGATTTGACAATATATTTAACCATGGCTAATCCTAGCCCTCTGACCTTGTCCTTTGAAGAAAAATAGGGGATAAAAACCAGAGGTAGATCAGAAGGTTTAATACCTATACCACTGTCAATTAGAGTAAACCTAAGGTAAGGTCCTGGATTTAGTTCTCTTTTTTTATATGTTAGATAGACGTTTTCAACTTCTAAAATTAAGTAGCCACCGGTTGGCATAGCTTCCAAAGAATTTTTAACTAGGTTTATAAAAATTTGTATCAAATGAATTTTGTCTATCTTTGGGGGCCAAACATTTTCAGGGATATACAAAGTCCACTTAATATTTTTATTATCTAAAATCGACTCAAATACCTCTTGCAAAGTTTCGTATAAATCAAATTTTTGGTTAGGGTTATCGGTCATTAAATTTTCAGCAAATTCTTTGGCTCGCGATAAGGCCAGCTTAGCTTTCAGCAAATATTTTTTTTGACGCTCTTCGTCATAGGCTATTTGGGCTAGTTCAAGATACCCTTGAACGGCAAATAGAAAATTTCTAAAATCATGAGCTAGGCCACGAACAATAAAATTTAAAATATCGGATCTTTCTTTTTGGACGGCAGAAAAAGTTTTTTCCGTGTGTTCAAGAAAAGAAAAATAAAAAAAGCCGCCCTTTAAAGAATTATTTTCAATAAAAGGAGAATAAACAACTTGGACTTCTCGTCCTCCAAGGTTAGCAAAAAAATGAGATGCTTTTTGGAGATCCCAATTAGGAAATAAATTTTTCAAATTTATTTCTTTTTCGAAAAATTTCCCGGTAATACTAGATAAAGTATCGCTAATAGCCGCTACTTCTCCATTTTGGTCACAAAAAAGAATAGGCGCGGGGATACTCTTAATCAAATTGAAATATACCTCCTCCATGTTTGACCTCTTCTATGGTTCTCGTTTAAAGCTAAATTGATAATGATTGAAAACCTTCGAAGATGCCTTTTCTATAGTTCGTCACTTATAATGCATAACTTAAATATTCCGAAAAATAAAGAAGCAAATAAAATTCTAAATTCAGGATTTTTGTCAGGGAGCTTAATAAAGAGGCCAAAAATTTTACACCCTAGATTTTTGCATAGACGGTAATCATGGAAGAGATTTTTGCAAAGTTCAAAATAACAGAAATTGATCGCCACGGCGACTAAGTTGCCTCGCGATAGAGATTGTTTTGCCACTTCGTAGCTCGCAAGATACTCTCTGTCACGGCGAGGAGCCAGCTCCTATTCCGTCACTGTGAGCCCAAATTGGGCGAAGCAGTCTCGTAAGTACGGCCTTTTACAAAGGTCTCCTAAAATTTTATGCTGTTTCTGCGAATAACTATCTCTTTTATTGAGAGAACAAAGTGACAAAACAATCCCGTAGGATCGCAGCACCCATTGTGCCTCAGAAGACTTTATCCTTTATCGTTATAAATTGGACTAAACCTAATATCTGGGTGATCTAAACGCTAAAGTCGCATAAAAGTAAGCATAGAAGTAAAATTAGCTTTCATGTGGAAGTTTAACAAAATATTTTATTAAATTTTTCTTTTTTTATTTTTAGACTTATGCTATCTTAATTTGGAGAGGGATGCTAAGGCCCACCTACCTTAGTTCCCTTCACGAATAATTTTTAAGGAGTTATGTTTATGCGTAAAGTTAAGTTAGGTGATGTAGTAAGCATTCATTGTGTAGGCAAATTAGCCAATGGCGAAGTTTTTGAAAGCACAGAAGGTGGTCCTCCTTTTCAGTTTCAGGTTGGCTCTCCAGAAATTATCCCCGGGCTTTCTGAGGCGGTAATTGGTATGGCTGAAGGTGAAGAAAAAGAAATTACTTTGTCTCCTGATAAAGCTTTTGGCGAAAGAGACGAAAGATTAGTTAAAGTGGTTCCTAAAGATGCTCTTTCTCTTGATACGGAGCCACAGGTAGGCATGATGTTAAATCTAGTGTTTAATACCGAGCAGGGAGAAGTTACTGTGCCCGCTACCATCACTAATATCGATGAAGAAAATCTTACTCTCGATTTAAATCCCCCGCTCGCAGGAGAAACCGTAACTTTTTACATCAAAGTAGTAGAGATTGAAAACGGAGAATCCCCCATCATTACTCCGTAACATCTGCCGGGCCCGGCAAACGGGCCCTTCTTTTTAAAAGCAGCTTAGTTTGCTAGCGATAATTTCGCGCCATAAGGTTGGAGCTTTCTTTAGCTCCTCTTGAGCCAGTTCTCTTGCTAACGATGCTATCTTTGGAAAATCTTCTTCTGTTCTTAATCGCAAAGAAAGAGTTTGGGGTTCTGTGATATCCTATACGGCTAACTATAGTCACATAAGCCTCTTCAATTTCTTCTATTTCAGAAACAAGTTTTTGGGCAATTTTTTGGGCCAACAAATTATAAATTTTCCCCACGTGGCTTATGGGGTTTTTGCCCGCGGCGGCTTCAAGGCTCATAGGCCTAAAAGGCGTGATTAAGCCGTTTACCCGATTGCCACGCCCTACTTCGCCGTCATCTCCAGCTTCAGCCGAAGTGCCCGTTACCGTTAGATAAATATCTCCTTTATCCGGATCGTCCGCCGCATTTATGAAAACTTCCAAATTTGGATAATGTGGAGAGAAATAATCTTTTTGTGGAGAGAAATAATCTTTTATAAGTTTTACAATTTTCTCTTTCCAGCCAAAATAGTCATTAAGGCCTGAAAGATAGCGCCCTACCGCTGCACAGGCAATGGTAAGGCGGAAATTATCCTCCTCGCGCACCCCCATAACCTTTATATCTTCCCCAATAGCTGGATATTTTTCTTTCAAATGAGCGTTAAGGTATTTTTCCGATTTGAGCACCAACTCCTCAAGAGGACTCATGGGAGCAAATCCCACGCCTATTGAAGTGTCGTTAGCCAGAGGGACTCCTTTTTTCTGGTATTTAAGAAACAATTCCACCAGCTCCGGGGCACCTGGCCTAACTAGTGTGTTTATCTTTACGTGTTTTTCAGGGTCTAAAGCGTGAAAATTTTGGCGAAAGAAGTTTTCTGCTACCTGGTGGGCCAGGTCTTCAACTGGCACCTGTATATCTTTAAAAAAGAGGGTAGCTCGCCCTACCAATAAATCTCAAATGGCTCAAGGACCTCTCCACCACCAAAAACAGGCCTTGTCCGGCCGGCAAAAAGAAGACCTTTGTCCACGTTGTGGTGCAAAATAAAGCCAAATTTGTCCAGGTAAAATTGACAAAGGGCCCGGGAAAACCCCTCAGCCAGGGCATCACAAATGGTATCCGGATGGCCCAGGCCCTTTCTCTCACACACTTCAAGACTCAAAGACGCCACAGCTTGATCTTTTAAAGGCCCAACCACTATCATTTAAGCTAGCTCCTTTAAGCGTTTCATGTTCTCATGAATACGACTGAGCCTTTCTTCAAGCTCCTGACGACGAGCCTTTTCTTTTTCTATTACTTCTTTAGGGGCCTTTTTCAAAAAGCCTTCATTTTCAAGGCGACTTTTAACCCGGGAAAGCTCTTTTAGAACTTTTTCTTCTTCTTTAGCTAGTTTTTTGAGTTCAGCTTTAATATCTACCAAGCCTTCAAGGGGAACAAAAATTTCTGCTTCTGCTAGCACGGCCTGAGCTGCTCCGCGAGGACGTTCTCCACCTTTTACTAGCTCTATTTCGGCCAAACGAGCTAGAAGTTTTATAACTGGAGAAAACTCTTCAAAAAGTTTTAGGGTTTCTTCCTTCTCCGCTCGCAAAATGACTTTGATTTTCGCTGTGGGGTGGAGGTTATAGTCAGCCCGAATAGCCCTTATAGCCACAATGGCTTCTTTTATTTTCTCAATCTCGCTTTCAAGATCATCATCTTCGAGTTCTTTAATTGGCTTAGGATAAGGAGCAACCATAATAGATTCACCTTCGTGCGGAATGGCCTGCCAAATTTCTTCGGTAACAAAAGGCATAAAAGGGTGTAGTAGCCTGAGACTGGTCTCAAGCACTTCTACCAGTACATTTTGGGCCAATTTTCTAGCTTCACCGCCTTCACTAAGAAAGCGTTTAGACATTTCCACATACCAGTCGCAGAATTCATGCCAGAAAAAGTGATAAGAGGTAAGAGCTGCCTGGTCAAATTCATAGTTGTCAAGGGCTTGGCGAACTTTGGCCACGGTTTTAGAGAGTCTTGAGAGGATCCAACGACTTTCTTTAGGGAGAGCCGCTTGTTTTAAGTCAACTCTTTCAAAATCGTTGTCTAGATTCATTAATACAAAACGAGCTGCATTCCAGATCTTGTTAACAAAGTGGCGGTACCCTTCTATGCGCGACTCGGCAAGCTTGATATCTCGCCCTTGGGCGGCCAAGGCAACCAATGTGAAACGGAAGGCGTCAGTGCCGTATTTTTCTATCATTACCAACGGGTCAATTACATTTCCGCGGCTCTTGCTCATCTTCTGGCCTTTTTCGTCGCGAACCAGGGCGTGGACATAGACGTCACGAAACGGGACTGCTCCCATAAAGTGAATCCCCATCATGAGCATACGAGCCACCCAGAAAAAGAGGATGTCGAAACTGGTTACGAGAAGAGACGTCGGATAATAAAGCCTGAGCTCAGGCGTATCTTCTGGCCAGCCGAGTGTAGAAAATGGCCATAAAGCAGAAGAAAACCAGGTATCAAGTACGTCTTCTTCCTGGTGAATATTTGTTGAGCCACAATGGGCACAGACTTCTGGAGTGTTACGAGAAACAGTGGTTTCCCCGCAATCCTTACACGTCCAAGCGGGAATACGGTGCCCCCACCATATCTGGCGAGAGATACACCAGTCTCTGATGTTGTACATCCAGTCGTAATAAAGATTTTTCCAATTTTCTGGAACAAGCCTGGTGAACCCCCGTTCAACAGCCGCTATAGCTGGTGTGGCCAGGGGTTTAGTCTTTACAAACCATTGTTTGGAAAGAAGGGGTTCAACTATGTCGTCACAGCGGTAACATTTTCCAAGCACTACTTCATAATCTTCTATTTTTTCAAGGAGTCCCTGAGTTTCTAAATCTTCTACTACTTTTTGGCGGGCGGTAAAGCGGTCAAGGCCAGCATAGGGGCCGGCTTCTTTAGTCATCTTTCCGTCCTCGTCCATAACTTTGACAAAGGGGAGATTATGACGTCTGGCAATCTCAAAGTCAGCAAAGTCATGAGCCGGTGTTACTTTTACCGCTCCGGTACCAAACTCAGGATCAACTTCTTTGTCTGCAATGATTGGAATTTCTCGTCCAATTAAAGGGAGCTTTATTTTTTTGCCAATAAGATGGCGATAACGTTCATCTTCGGGGTTTACCGCCACAGCGGTATCTCCAAGCATGGTCTCTGGCCGGGTAGTAGCCACTACTATATAGCCTGAACCGTCAACCAACGGATACCTGATGTACCAGAGATGGCCTGGAGTGGGTTCATGCTCTACTTCGATATCTGCTAGGGCGGTGTGACAGCGCGGGCACCAATTGATAATATAGTCTCCACGGTAAATAAGACCTTCTTCCCAGAGCCTGACAAAGACCTCACGGACAGCTTGTGACAGCCCCTCGTCCATGGTGAAACGTTGGCGAGACCAATCACAAGAACACCCCAAGCGTTTTAGCTGTTCAATAATGGCGCCGCCGTATTCCTCTTTCCATTGCCATACGCGCTTTAAAAATTCTTCGCGCCCGATGTCGTGCCGAGAAATGCCTTCTTTGGCAAGGGCTTTTTCTACAACGTTTTGCGTGGCGATACCGGCATGGTCTGTACCAGGAAGCCATAAGGTATCATAGCCGTCCATCCGTTTGTAACGGACAATGACGTCTTGCAAGGTATTATTTAAAGCATGCCCTATATGGAGCTTCCCTGTAACATTTGGAGGGGGAATAACCACTGAAAAATGGGGACGATTTGGGTCAAGCTTAGGCTTAAAAAAGCCTTTTTCTTCCCAATAGCGATACCACTTTTCTTCTACACCGCGATAATCGTAGGCTTTGGGCAGCTCTTTCACGTATCCCTCCTAAAGTTTTTTTAATGACCACTAAAGTTTATAACCACAAAATCTTCAATCGACCAGAGGTGTAGTGCTTTCCTCGTCTGACTATTTTTGGCAGTAGGGGCAAAAGGTGGTTCCTCGACCAGCAATATGGGCATAAGCCAAAGGCTTTTGGCACTTAGGGCAGGGCTTTCCTCGGCGGCCGTAAACTAAGTGTTTTTC
The DNA here is from genome assembly GCF_000217795.1 of Thermodesulfatator indicus DSM 15286. Taxonomy (NCBI): domain Bacteria; kingdom Pseudomonadati; phylum Thermodesulfobacteriota; class Thermodesulfobacteria; order Thermodesulfobacteriales; family Thermodesulfatatoraceae; genus Thermodesulfatator; species Thermodesulfatator indicus. Next base: position 955,406 of record NC_015681.1, on the reverse strand, counting down.
CTGAAAACGGCCGCTTTCACCGTGGCCGTCAACGTAATTCCTAACAGACGATCCCCCAAGGTTTATGGCCTCATTGAGAATTTCTTTTATGGTTTTTAAAAGCCTTTGAGCTTCTTCAAAAGAAAGAGAATTAGCTGGCCGTTCTGGATGAACCCCTGCTCTAAATAAGCTTTCGTCAACGTAAATATTCCCAAGGCCTGTTATTTTCTCTTGATCTAGTAAAAAGGTTTTAATTTTTCGGGAGCTCTTATTTAAAAGCCTAAAAAAAGTATCAATGTTTAGCTCAAAGGGCTCTGGCCCTAATTTTTTTAAAAGTGGGCATTCGTCTAGCTCTTTAACGGGCCAGAGGACAAGGCGTCCAAATTGCCTTAAATCAGCATAATAAAGCTTGCCTTTTTCTAAAGAAAACTCAATGTGAGTATAAGGAGGTGGAGACAAAGGGTTCTCTAAATAAATCAGTTGACCTGTTAGTTTAAAGTGGACTAAAAGGACCCAGTTTCTCAGAAAAATTAAAAGCACCTTTCCTCGTCTTTTAAGGTCGTTTATGCTCTGACCTTTTATTTTTTCGGCAAAGTCATCAGGAGATACCAGTTTTGGTAAGGATACTTCACAACTTTTTATTGTTTGACCTTTAAGGCAGGTTTTAAGGCTATTTTTAATAGTCTCCACTTCGGGGAGTTCGGGCATAGAGTTCTTCTGTAATCTTTTGGCGGTAAATTTCAAGTACAGAGATGGATAGGGCTACTAAAATAGGCCCTAAAAAGACTCCGAGAAAGCCAAAAAACTTTAAGCCTCCAAGAATGCTAAAGAATATAAAGAGATTGTGAATTTCCGTGCGGCCACCGATAAAATAAGGCCTTATAAGGTTATCTATCTGGCTTATTATTACCGAACCATAAACAACCAAAATGACTGCTTTAACAAAAGCTCCCGAAATAGCCAAATATATGGCCACAGATACCCAAACCATAGCTGTTCCTAAAAGAGGGATGAAAGAGGCAAAAGCCGTTAATAGGCCGAGTAGAAAAGCAGAGTCAATACGAAGAATCAAATAGATTAAAAGGGCTAAGCCTCCTTGGGCTGCTGCTGTCAAAATAGAACCATAAAGCGTAGCCTCTATAACTTGTTGGACTTTTTTCATTATACGGTTGGCTTCATCTGGGGGTACAGGTAAAAGTTTTTTAATGCTATCTACGAAATAGTCTCCGTCTCGAAACAAATAGAAAAGAGTAAAAATCATAAAGACAACTTGTAAAATTATATTGATAGTGTTTCGAAAGATATCGGTTCCTCTAGAGAGGAGAAATTGCCCCACCGAAGAAGCTAGAGTGAGCAAAGTCTGCTGTATCTCTTGTTCATAAATGGCTATTTTTTCGTAAAAGATTTTGGCCAGGGCATATAACCGGGGATATTTTTCAGGATCAGGCATAAAGGCTATTGAAAACTGGCCCTTTTCTATATGGGTTTTAATAGTGGTAACGATATCAATAGCTTGAGTGGTAAGGCTGGCAAAGGCAAAAATAATGGGTACACAGATAAAAAATATAAAAAGTATGCAAAGCAGCAAAGAAGCAAGCCCTCTTCGGCCTCCCAATTTGCGCCGCAAAAAACGGTTAACAGGGTGCAAAAAAAGGGCGATAACCGCTGCCCAGGCAATAGGTTGAAAAAAAGGAAGGTAAAGGCGCAAGGTCAAAAAAATGACCGTGGCTGCTAAAGCAAAGCCTATTATAGGGGCAATAAGATTACGCTGCATAAATTAAAATTGTTATCAAATAATAGCCATTTTAGCTTTCTTGACCTATCGTTACGAGCAAAGCAATCTTTCACCTCAAGGCCCAATGAACCCAAATTCCTAGAACTTTGTAAAGCTCTTATTATGAAAATTCTCTCCCACCCAAAACGGCACTGCCTCATATATTTTTCCTTAACTTAATACCAGTTTCTGAAAAAGACAAAAAACTTTGATGACAAAACAGTTAAGATCTTTCAAAAAAATAAAGGCTAAGGTATTTTTTCATTCAAACAGTTTAATAACAACTCAAACTTTACATGAGTCCAGGCCTTTTAGAAGTATATTTACAACTAATTTTGGTGGCTTCCCTGATATGCTTTTCAGCGTTTTTTACCAGCTCAGAAGTTGCTCTATTTTCTCTTTCTCGCCTGGATATTTTGCGTCTCAAAGAGCACGGTAAAAAATCCTGTCGCTTAGCTGCTAAGCTCCTCCATCACCCACGTAGAGTTTTAGCTACCATACTTATCGGCAACGAATTTGCCGATATTGTTTCTTCGGCCGTAGCCACTGTTCTTTTTGTAAAACTTTTCGGGGATGAAAATGCCTGGCTTACTTTTCCGGTTATGACGGTCCTGCTTTTCTTTTTTGGAGACTTATTTCCCAAGGTAATTGCCTTCCGTCAGAGAGAAAGAGCCGCTTGTTTCCTAGCGCCTTTTTTACGAATTTTTATTTTTATATTTTCTCCGGTAAGGATCTTTTTAATTTCTTTTACTGAAGCTTTTTTGCGTCTATTTGGGCTCCCTGCTCGCTCAGATGTCGATTTTTCAGAAGAAGATCTTTTACAACTTGTTGAAGAAAGCTATCAGGCAGGTCTTTTAGGTGAGCAAGAAAGGCGTTTTATCCACGGGCTTCTTGAGTCGGAAAAGATTCCTGTTTCAGCCATAATGACTCCTAGACGTGAAATTTTTGCCTTAGAAGACGGACCTATCACTGAAGATCTCTTGTTTCGTATCAAGCGAAGAGGGGTTTCACGTATTCCCATTTATCAGGGAAACATCGATAATGTTATAGGCATTTTGCATGTAAAAGATCTCTTGCGCTGGCAGCTTAGCCCAGAGCCAACCAAGCTATCTCAACTGGTGCGCCCGCCTTTTTTTGTGCCAGAGGCCATGAAAGTACGCACCTTGCTTGAAGAGTTTCAGAAAAAACGTCTCAAATTTGCCCTAGTGGTGGATGAATATGGCACTATTGTAGGTCTTGTCACCCTTGAAGATATTCTTGAAGAGCTTTTTGGTGAAATTTACGACGAATTTGATGTGCGCCGTGAGCCCCTACAGGAAATTAAGCCAGGAGTTTATCGTGTCTCAGCAAGGCTTCGGATTGAAGAATTTAATCGTGTGGTAGGAGCAGATCTTCCCACAGATGAATTCGAAACCCTAGGAGGGTTGGTTCTACATCTTTTCGGAGAACTCCCACGCGAAGGCGAAAGTCGAGAGGCTTTTGGTTTTAAGTTCACGGTAGAGAGGGTTAAAGGTACGCGCCTGGTTAGTATTGTTGTGGAAAAAGTCAAATGATTTATCTAACTGGCCTGGCCATATTCCTTATATTGCTATTTTCCGAAGCTTTTTTTGCTGGAGCTGAAATTGCTCTGGTAGCAGCTGATGAAAATCAACTAAAAAAGCAGGCTAAAAAGAATCTCGGAGCCAAAATTGCTTTAAAGTTATTAGAAAAACCAGAATGGCTACTGACAACGACTCTTTTGGGACTAAATCTTTCTGTTATTGGCAATAGTGTGGTTACTACTAAATTCCTACTCAAAGTGTCTCCTGAATTTGGAGGTTTTTTAGCTGTTTTTGGTTTGCCTCCTTTAATGTTGCTCTTCGGTCAAATGATACCCAAAAGTATTGCCCAACAAAAGGCCAACTCCCTAGCTCCCAAAATTGCCCCTTTGGTTTATTTGGTGAGCCGACTTTTGTATCCTCTAATTTGGGTGGTAGCAAATCTTATTTCTTTGGTAACCAAAGAAGAAGGTAAAAAGCTTCCCTCCATTACCAAAGAAGAGATCAGGATTCTTGTTTCTTCTGAGGAGGCCCTTGATCCTCGCGAAAAACTTCTCATTACCCGTCTGATTGACTTTTCTAAAAAAACAGCAGCCCAGGTAATGATTCCTCTGGTAAGGGTAAAAGCGATAGAAAAGAATCAGCCTCTTAAAGAAGCTCTTAAAATATTTGTAGAAAGTGGTTTTTCAAGAATTCTGGTCTATAAAGAGCATCCTGATCACTTGGTAGGCGTCCTTATTGCTCTTGATGTTTTAGGGGTTAAAGAGCTTGATAAACCAGTCAGCAATTTTATGCGAGAAGTCCTTTACGTGCCTGAGTTTAAGTTAGCTGCCGAGCTCCTTGGTGAAATGCAAAAAATGGGACAAACCCTGGCGGTGGTAGTAAATGAATATGGACAGGCTGTGGGTATTATCACTGTGGAAGACTTGGTGGAAGAGGTTTTAGGAGAATTTTGGGATGAATTTGACCAAAAATTAGTCCCCTATATAAAACTTGCTGAAAATCACTTTTTAGTAAAGGCTTGGATGGAGATAGAACAGGCCAACGAAGAGCTAGGTCTAAATATCCCACCTGGAGATTACGAAACCATAGGTGGATTCGTTTTAAAAATAGCAGGCCGCATACCCAAGCCTGGAGAAGTAATTGAATACAAGAATTTAAAGATACAGATTAGACGAGCCAGTAAAACAGCCCTTGACGAACTTGAAATCTGGGTGAAACCAAATAATCCTTCTTAAATCAAACCTTCTTTAGCCTTGGCTGAGTGTACCACAGCCAATAAAGCTACTTCTTCTAAGGTTTCACGCACTCCTTGAGGAAATGTTTGCGCTGCCTCTTTGAGCTCTTGAGCTTTGGCTTCAAGAAGAGAAAGGTCTGCAGGATTACCCTTTAAGACGTCTTCTAAGGTGGCCATAACTTCTTGTGCCAACTGATTGACCCGACTTAATGAAGTTTCTAAAGAAGAAGTTATTTCTACGGTTTTAGAAGTTTTTATTGGCTTTTCAAGAGTTTTTTGTAAAATTTCTTGAAAACTCGCCCTTGTTGGCCCTTTTTGAGATTTTAAGTCACGAATTAAATTTTTTGATACCAGGCGGTCTTGTATTTTCATAAAGCCACCTCACAAAAGGTTTTTAAAAACTTTGCCAGAGCTTAACTTAAGAGACTGCTTCGTCGGCCCTACGGGCCTTCTCGCAGTGACGAGTGGGGGCAGTCATTGCGATCTCTCGTCTTTACTTTTTGTCATTGCGATCTCTCGTCTTCACTTTTTGTCATTGCGATCTCTCGTCTTCACTTTTTGTCATTGCGATCTCTCGTCTTCACTTTTTGTCATTGCGAGCCCCGTTAGGGGCGAAGCAATCTCAGGAATTGCTTCGCCTGTTCCGAGCGTTAGCGAAGGGATCGCTGTCGCCAGGCACTAGCAGCCGAAGCAATTCCTCTTTTCGGAATTTACAAAGGTCTCTCCTATATGTTTAATTTCGGAGATAGGCGAAAATCCTTTAATCGATTAGTCTAAATTGATAAATTTTAAAAGTCAAATTGTAGGTTAGGGGTTATGCCGGTTTATTTTCAAGAGTTTGACGTAATCGTAGTGGGTGCTGGGCACGCGGGGATAGAAGCTGCTCTGGCAGCCGCCAAGCTCGGTTCAAAAGTTTTGATATTAACTATTAATCTTGACCGTATTGGTGCTATGAGCTGTAACCCGGCCATCGGGGGGCTGGCCAAGGGGCATCTAGTTAAGGAAATAGACGCCCTTGGCGGAGAGATGGCCAAAGCTATTGATCAAACAGGTATCCAGTTTCGCAAACTGAATACTCGTAAAGGGCCAGCTGTACGCGCTACCAGGGCCCAGGCTGACCGCTGGCGTTACCAGGACTACATGAAAAGAAAGCTTGAAACCACTCCAGGCCTTTTTGTGAAACAGGCCCTGGTTGACCGTATCCTGGTAAAGGATAACCGGGTTTGCGGTGTGGAAACTTCTATCGGCGAAATATTTCACGCCAAAGCCGTAGTTTTAACCACAGGGACTTTCTTAAAAGGTCTTATACATATAGGTTTTAAAAATTTTCCAGCGGGGCGAATGGGAGACCCCCCTTCAAACAAACTATCCGATTGTTTGAAGGAGCTAGGCTTTGAAATAGGGCGCCTTAAGACCGGCACTTGTCCCAGGCTTGACGGGCGCACTATTGATTATTCCCGTCTGGAAGTCCAGTGGGGTGATGTCCCTCCTCCCCTTTTTTCCTATGAAAACCAGGGCAAAAGGCCACCTTTGCCTCAGGTACCCTGTTATATCACGTACACCAATGAAAAAACTCACGAAATAATACGGGGGGCCTTTGACCGCTCCCCCCTTTTTACCGGCATAATTAAAGGAGTGGGTATCCGCTATTGTCCATCTATTGAAGACAAAATCTTTCGTTTTGCTGATAAGCCACGACATCAGATATTTCTTGAGCCAGAAGGCCTTGATACTGTAGAAGTTTATCCCAACGGAATAAGCACAAGTCTTCCCATAGACGTGCAGTGGGCCATGGTGCGCTCTATAGAGGGGCTTGAGAATGCCGAGATTTTAAGACCAGGTTATGCTATTGAATATGACTACGTAAATCCTATTCAGCTAAAGCATTCCCTTGAAACTAAGACCATAGCCGGGCTCTTTTTGGCCGGGCAAATAAATGGAACCTCGGGCTACGAAGAAGCCGCGGCCCAGGGTATTATGGCGGGTATTAACGCCGCCCTTTTTGTGCAGGAAAAAGAGCCTTTTATCCTTGACCGTTCGCAGGCCTATATTGGTGTGCTTATAGATGACTTAGTTACCAAGGGAACCAATGAACCTTATCGTATGTTTACTTCCCGGGCAGAATATCGCTTGCTTCTCAGAGAAGACAATGCTGACCTGCGTTTGACAGAATTTGCTTATCGCCTGGGGCTTATCGATGATACACGTTACCATCACTTTCTTAGCAAGAAAAAGCTGATTCAAGAAACTATAGAAAAACTAAAGAAATTGAAATTGCGCCCTGAAGAAATAAATCCTCTCCTTTTAAAAATTGGTTCTAATCCTTTGAAGCAGCCTCAGAGCCTTTTTGATTTATTGAAGCGTCCAGAAGTACCTCTTGAGGAGATCAAGAAAATTTTTTCCTTTCTTGAAGGCTTATCTGATGATATCCTGCAACAGATTGAGATAGAAACCAAGTACGCTGGTTACGTTAATCGGCAACGTCAGGAGATAGAAAGATTTCGCCGCTGGGAAAGCATGCTTTTACCAGAGAATTTGAATTATTGGGAAATTCCAGGCTTGTCTACAGAAATTAGAGAGAAGTTAAGCAAAGTGCGCCCTAGGTCTTTAGGGCAGGCCTTACGTATATCAGGAGTAACACCGGCGGCTATTACAGCTATTCAAATTTACCTTAAAAAACAGGGCTATCGCCCAGTTAAAGAAGAAACCGCCTAGGAGGATAGATGTCAACAAAAGTTTCAGAATCCCAAATCAATAAAGATAAAGCTTTAGTTGAACTGCCAGAAAAAGAACCTCCTTTGGCAGTACCCGTTTCTTCTCCTACCGAAGAAAAACCTAAGAAAAAAATTAAGCTCAAGCTTAAAAAGAAAAATATTGCTAGAACAACAAAAGAGAAGGCCCAAAATACAGAAAAAAAAGAACAGCTTTCCCTAAAAGAACCTAAAAAGCGAACAGAAAAGAATCGTTCTGAAAAAGAAGCTCTGCCGGCTATTCCTAAGGAAGAAAAAGATCTGATTTCTTATGATCCTTTACAGCAATATTTGAAAGAGATAAGCAAATATCCCCTTCTAACTCGTGAAGAAGAAGAGCGTCTTACCAAGGAATATTATGAAACCAAAGATCCCAAAATTGCCTATCGCTTGGTAACTTCTAACTTGCGCCTGGTGGTAAAAATTGCCCTTGATTTTCAGAAATTCTGGATGCAAAACTTTCTCGATCTCATTCAAGAAGGAAATGTTGGTTTAATGCAGGCCGTAAAGAAGTTTGATCCTTATCGGGGAGTTAAATTTTCTTATTACGCCTCCTTTTGGATAAAAGCCTACATTTTAAAGTTCATTATGGATAACTGGCGATTAGTAAAAATAGGGACTACTCAGGCCCAGCGAAAGCTCTTTTACAATTTGCGCAAGGAAAAAGAAAAGCTTGATGCCATGGGCTTTGAGCCTGCGGCCAAGCTTATATCCAAGCGTCTTAACGTGAAAGAAGAAGACGTCATTGAAATGGAACAGCGCTTGAGTGCTGGTGAGGTAAGTCTTGACGCCCCTGTTAAAGAAGATTCTGATGAACTTCACCGCGACTTTCTAGCTGACCCAAATGCCAAAGTGGAAGACCAGGTAGCTAAAAAAGAAGTTATTTCCAAACTTCGTAGTATTTTAGAGGAATTTGGTAAAGACTTAAAAGACAAGGAAAGAGTTATTTTTTACGAACGTCTTTTGGCTGAAGAGCCTTTAACTCTTCAGCAGATTGGTCAAAGATTTGGTGTATCACGTGAAAGGATTCGCCAAATAGAAGAACGTTTGCTTAAAAAGCTTAGAAAATATCTAAAGGAAAGGTTACCAGATGCAGAAAATTATCCTCTGGCCATTGAAGGTTCTTAGTTTAGGTCTCTTTTTAGGACTGCTAATTTCTTCAAATTTGTGGGCCAAATGTCCTCCTGCTGAAGCTTATTATTACTATCTCGTAGGAGAGCAATTCCTGCTCCAAGGGAATTTAGTCTCTGCCAGAAAGGCCTTGGAAAGGGTTGTAAGATGTGATCCAAAGGCCCTTACACCCCAAAAGGATTTGCTAAAAATTTATATTCAAATGCGCCAATATGAAAAGGCTATTAGTTTGGCTCAAAAGATCTTGAAAGAGTCCCCAGGGGATAAAGATACCCTTTTTCTACTAGCCAGGGCCTATTGGTTTCAACAGAGACCTTTAAGAGCAGCAGAGACTTTAGAAAAACTTTTAGAAAAAGATCCAAATAACGCTGAGGCCCTTTCTATTCTTACCTCTATTTATCTCGAACAAAACAAACTTGAGAAGGCCATAAAAGTGCTTGAGCGTTTGGCCAAAAAAAATCCTGAAAATCCTGTTATATATCTGGAACTTGCTCGTGTTTACCGAAAAAAGGGAGACTTTGATCAGGCCCGTAAGTATTATTCTAAGGCTCTAAAACTTGAACCAGATAACCTCAAAATACTCCTTGAGTATGGGGATTTCCTTGAAAAAATAGGGGCTTTTAAAGAAGCACAGAAAATTTATGAAGAGGCTTTGGCTCAAAACCCTGAGCAATTTCACCTTTATGAGGCCTTATTGAAACTTTATGTAAATTCAAATGAGTTTGAAAAGGCTCTTGAGCTGATTAATAAACTTGAAGAATTAGTGGGAGAAAGGCCGCAGCTCCTTTTTCGCAAGGCTTTACTTCTTATGGATTTGAATCGTGAAAAAGAGGCTGAAAAAGCCCTTGAAAAAGTCCTTGAAAAAAAACCAGATTTTTACGCGGCTTTGTTTTATTTAGGAATAGCCAAAGAAAAACAGGGTTTAAAAGAAGAAGCCCTTAAAATTTATCAAAAAATACCACCTGATTCAGAAGTTTTCCCTTTGGCACTCAGGAGGATTGCGGCCCTTACCCGTGATCCTCAAAAAGTTTATTCTCTTGTTGAAAAGGCCCTTGCAAGCCAACCGGACAATAAAGACTTATATTTGCTTGCCGCTTCTATTTTTGATCAATTAGATGCCTGTGATCTAGGCCTTTCTCTTATGAAAAAAGGGCTTTCGCAGTTTTCCGAAGACCTGGACTTTATGTCATCCTACGCCATGTTATTGGTTTGCACGGGTAATGACGAAGAAGTACTAAAAGTTCTTACTCCGCTTTTAAAGAAATACCCCGATGACCCAGACCTTTTAAACTTTATTGGCTATACCCTGGCTGATCTCAATCGAGACCTTGACAGAGCGGAAAAATACATAAAAAAGGCCTTATCGAAAAAGCCTGAAAGTGGCTACATTATTGATAGTCTGGCCTGGGTTCAATTTCGTAAAGGCAAGTATCAAGAAGCCTTAAAAAATATTCAAAAGGCCCTGGAATTATCTCCTAATGACCCGATAATTCACGAACATTACGGAGATATTTTAAAGGCTCTTGGCCGTCCAAAAGAGGCCTGTAAGGCATATGAAAAATCGCTTTCTTTCGCTAAAAAGAAGCGCGATCGCGAAAGAATAACCGGGAAAATAGAAAAGCTGTGCAGAAAAAACTCCTCTTAATATTTGTCCTTCTTTTGTTTTCTTGTTTATTTTCCTGTGCTCCGCCCAAGCCGGTGTCCTGGTTGCCAGAGGTAAGGCCGTTTTACGGGGCCAAAGGGCTAGTGGCTTATGATATTTCAACGCCTAAAGGCAATCTAAAGGGGGAGGCTTTTTTTCTAGCAGGTTCAAATTTTGTCTATTTTGAAGTGCCTTCTTTTTTGGGTTTAACTGTTTTCCAAGGAATTTTAGCCAAGCAAAGACTTGAAGCACTAAATTTTTTGGCTAAAAAAGCCTATATCTTTCAAATGAAAGACCTTTTAGGTCAGATAGATATCCCCTGGGGTGCCTTGTTTTTAGGGGTTTATCCTCAGGAATGGCTCGAAGAAGCGAAAAGCTTTGCCACGAAGGATGGTTATAGATTAGATATCCCTTTAAACGAAAAGGGTAAAGTTTGCGGATATTTTTCAAAATTAGGTGTTTTAAATAAGATAGAACTAAAAACCTCGAAAGGGACTTTAATTTTTCGTTATAAAAAAAATAAGACCTTTATTGAAATTTCCAGGCTAAGAAGTAAAGCTCAGTTTCTTTTCAAAGAAAGGACTTTTCTAAATAAAAAGCCCAATTGCCCCAAGATTTTTATCCCCCCTTATTTTGAAGTCCAAATTTATTCTTTTTAAGGGCTAAACAAATTGGGAACGTGGGCTTGGGGGCGGAGCCACAAGGCCATTTCTTGCCCCCAAGGATAAAGAATTAAACTTTTACCAGTTTAGAGGCTTTTGCCAGGCGTTTTTAAGCTCAAAGATATTTTCTTCTATTACCGCCTTGCCTCTTTCATCACGGCAAATAAAAACTGGTTCGGTTATGGTTTCGCCAATTAGGGCGTAAGCCGTACCGGTGAAAAGGTTTTCAAAGTCCCTTTGTTTATCTTTAGGCACAGTTACCACTATGCGGCTAGCTGACTCTGAAAAGAGTAAGTAGTCAGGCCGCTTTTCTCCTTCATAAGGTATAGCTGAAAGGTCAATGGCTATGCCCAGGTGCCCGGCAAAGGCCATTTCAGCCAGGGTGACGGCCAGACCTCCGTCAGAACAATCGTGCGCTGCCGAAACAAGGCCATAGTAAATAGCGTCTCTCAATTTCAGATAGCGCTCATAAGCCGAGGAGGCGTGAACTTTGGGCACTTTAGAACCAGTGAACCCTCTGAGCCTGAAGTATTCTGAGCCTCCAAGTTCATCTCGGGTAAGCCCAAGGATATAGACCAGTTCTTCCGGCCTTTTGACATCAAGAGTCAAGGCCTTAGTGACGTCAGGAATCCTGGCCAGGATTGAAAAGAGTAGTGTTGGCGGGATAGAAATTTTGAGGCTACCATCAGGCAGCACTACTCCTACGCCAAAGGGATTGTTTTCTGGAGTTAAGCCAAGCCCAGAAGCTAAATAATCATTTTTCATGGAGTCTTTCCCAGAGATACAAGGCACTCCAAAGGCCGTGGTAAAATCGTAAAGGGCCTGGTTGGCCCTTACCAGTTGGGCAAGTTTATAGTAGCCATCTGGAGTCTTTTCACTTTGAATGGGATCGCACCAGCAAAAATTGTCAAGCCCGGCCATATGTTCAATGTCTGCTCCCACACAAACGGCATTGCGTATAGCTTCGTCAATGGCGTTGGCCGCCATCCAGTAAGTGTCAATATCTGAGTATTTTGGACAAATACCGTGGGCCACAACCAGGCCATCGGGGGCGCTTAAGTCCGGCCTCAAAACAGCCGCGTCGCTCGGGCCATCGTCTTTGGCTCCTGTCAAAGGCTTTACTACGCTTCCCCCCTGCACTTCGTGGTCATACTGACGCACTACATATTCTTTGGAACATATATTGTAAGAGGAAAGCAGGTCTTTAAGAATCTCTCCACAGTCTTCAGGTTCTGGTAAATTAGGTTCGTCAACTTTAGGAGGTTCCCACACGGCCTTAAGTTCCAGTTGAGGCACGCCATCATGTAGGAAATCAAGGGGCAAAAGCCCTACCGTTTTTCCTTGATAGCGAATGTGGAAAAACCCCGAGTCTGTAAATTGGCCAAGGACCGTGGCTTCTACGTCCATCTTTTTCGCCAGTTCAAGGAAGCGATCAATATGTTCAGGAGGCACGGCTACGGTCATGCGTTCCTGGCTTTCTGAAACCAAAATTTCCCAAGGTTGTAAGCCGTGATACTTGAGGGGTGCCTTTTCAAGGTCAAGTTCAGCTCCACCTGACTCGCGTGCCATCTCCCCCACTGAGGAAGAAAGGCCACCGGCGCCATTATCAGTAATAGAGGTATAAAGGCACTCATCGCGGGCTTTTAAGAGAAAGTCAAACATCTTTTTCTGGGTAATGGGATCTCCTATCTGGACTGCTGTGGCTGGACTGCCTTCGTGGAGTTCTTCTGAAGAGAAGGTAGCTCCGTGGATGCCGTCTTTACCTATACGGCCACCAACCATGACAACCAAGTCTCCCGGACGGGCCCCCTTTTTCCAGCTCGGTTCTCCACACACTTCAGCCGGCATGATACCTCCTGTGCCACAGTAAACCAGGGGTTTCCCTAGATACCGGGGGTCAAATACAATGGAACCATTAACCGTAGGGATACCGCTTTTGTTACCACCATGCTCTACTCCCTCTCTTACCCCTTCAAAAATACGTTTTGGATGAAGAAGTCTTGGGGGAAGAGGTTTTTTCCAGTTTGGTGGGGCAAAACAGAACACGTCGGTGTTAAAGACTAGAAGAGCCCCTTTGCCTGTGCCAAAGGGATCACGGTTAACTCCCACGATGCCGGTGAGTGCTCCTCCATACGGATCAAGGGCTGAGGGACTATTGTGGGTTTCAACTTTCATGGCCACGTTCCACTTGTCATTAAGTTTAATAACACCGGCATTATCTACGAAAACCGAGAGGCAAAAGTCTCGCTCACCTTTGGCCTTTCGAATCTCTTCAGTTGATTTGCGAATGTAAGTCTTAAAGAGACTGTCAATAATTTCGGTTTTCCCTGAAGTTTTGTCAGTATACGTAATCTTGGCGTTAAAAATTTTGTGTTTACAGTGTTCTGACCAGGTCTGGGCAAGGCTTTCTAACTCTACGTCAGTTAGGCGATAGTCAAGGCCGTATTTTTGGCGCAGTTTCAAGAATTCCTGATTAGCGGTGAAAAATTCCTTTATAGTCTGCATTTCTTTGAGGTTCAAAGCAAGTAATCTTTCCTTGGAAAGCTTTAGTAGTTCTTCGTCTGAAAGTTTTGATAAATCAAAGACTTCTACTTTTATTTCGTGGGTTTCGGTAACTTTTGGTGGTGGGGTTTCAAGGCCGGTTTCCACATTAAACTCAGCTTGAGAAACTATCCAGAAGCGTTCTATGAGTTCATTGGCCAATAGTTCTTTGGCAATCCTCTCTACTTCTTCGTGGCTGAGATGCCCTCTTATCAGATACTGGGTCAGGGAATAGACATTTTCGTCTTCATTTAGACTACGACCAATGAGTAATTCAAGGGCCTCTTTGGCTACTTTTCCTTCGTTATCTGTAACTCCGGGCCGAAAACCTACCTGAATAAGCCAATCAAAACCAAACTTCGGAGCCAAAGGCCTTTCAACGGAATATATTTCAGTTACAGGATCACAAAGTGGCCCCGAGGCAAAGGCTAGCAAGTCCTCATGGGAAATATCTGCTTCTACTAAATAGATTCGTATAGTACGACAGGCCTCTACAGAAAGCCCCAGGTCTTCACGCATGCGTCTGGCAAGCTTTTCTCCCAGGGCATCTTTAAGTTCAGGTTTTAAGGCAACTTCTATACTAGCTAGCATAGCTTACCTCTCTTAAAAATTGTTTGACTGTTTAAGATAAACCACAGGCCTGACCGCTATTCAAGAATTTTCAATTAAACCTGAGAAATTAATTCTATCTTTGTTCTCATTTAAGTGGGATTTTGGTGGTTTAAAACAGCTTACTGTAAGAATTAAAGCTCAAATATATTTTGCAAGCGGGTGAAAACACAAAAAACTGAAAATAGAGCTTAACATGTTGGTAACATGGGGGTTTGGAGGCGAAGCCCCCAATGCTTAAGCGGGAATTTTGGATAAATTTTAGAAGGCCTTGACAATTTGTTTTCTATCGAGAACATTTAAAAGAGCGTGGCGGCGTAGCTCAACAGGTGAGAGCATGCGGCTCATATCCGCAAGGTTCGGGGTTCGAGTCCCTGCGCCGCCACCAATAACAGAGGCGGCGTAGCCAAGCGGTTAAGGCGACGGTCTGCAAAATCGTTATTCCGGGGTTCGAATCCCCGCGCCGCCTCCAACTTCCTGCCGAGGTTTTTAAACAATGTTCGAATTAACCGTTAAAGATGAATTTGCCGCAGCCCATTATCTTCGTGATTATCCCGGAGCATGTGAGAGGCTACACGGCCATAACTGGAAAGTAGAAATAGCTGTAAGAGGCGAAAAGCTTAACGAAATAGACGTTCTCATTGATTTTAAAGACCTAAAAAAACACCTGAAAGAAGTTCTTGACGAGCTAGACCACCAAAACTTAAATGAACATCCTGCGTTTCAGGACAAGAATCCTTCCTCGGAAAATATTGCCCGCTATATTTTTGAAAAGCTTGCTCCTAAACTTAAACCTTATGGAGTGGAGCTTATCCGCGTAACTGTTTGTGAAACTGAGCGGGCCTGTGCTTCTTTTGTTAAGGCTTAAATGCCTGAGAGGGACTTAATTTTAGACATAGCCGAAATATTTGTTAGCCTTCAGGGGGAGAGCACCTACGTTGGTCTTCCTACTTTTTTTGTGAGGCTGGCTGGCTGTAATTTGCAGTGTCAATGGTGTGACACGGTTTACGCTCAGCAGCCCCAAAAAAACTTTATTAGCCTTTCTGAGATCTTGGATAGGTGGCAAAGGGGAGGCAAGCTTAAAGTAGTCCAGATAACCGGCGGAGAGCCTCTTCTTCAGGAAAATGTCTATCCTTTGATGAAGGCTTTTTTGGACAAAGGAGCCACTGTCCTTCTGGAAACAAACGGAAGTATGCCCCTTGAGCGCGTTCCCCGCGAAGTCGTAAAAATCATGGACATAAAGCCCCCTTCATCCGAGATGAACGCTTACATGCGTTTTGAAAACCTGGCTTATTTAGACCGCAAGGATCAAGTGAAGTTTGTCATTGCTGATAGAGAAGATTACAAGTGGGCTAAAAATGTTATGACCAAATTTTACCTTCCTGTTTACACCCAGGTTCTATTTTCACCTGTGTGGCAGAGGCTTGAACCCAGAGAGCTGGCCGAATGGATAATAAAAGACAAGCTTCCAGTGCGTTTTCAGCTCCAGCTCCACAAAATTCTTTGGGGAGAAAAAAGAGGTGTATAAGTAAAGGGCCGGAATCCCGGCCCTTTACTTTAGAAGAAGAGTTCTAGAGAGAGATAGAGATTATACATGTGTTTTAAAGGCACAAACATTTGCGGATTTTCTGGTCCCATCATACCCATATCATCAAGCTCGTTTATTTCGTGTGGCTCACCCAGCCAGGAGCCACTACCGCTGTAATTAAACCAGAAATACTGGAAACCTACCCGGAGGAAGACTTTGGCGTAATCAGAGAGGGCCTCGCCAGCTGCTAGATCCTGAATCCAGTAAACTTCGGCTACATGCCCGCGGGTGGCAAGTTTGTTGATATAGATGTCGTCCGTGGCCACCATAAAGGGCATCCACCATTTAGAGCCGTAGTTATATTCTAAACCGAGCTTGGCTCCAGGAACCCAGGGAAGAGGAACGCGTGTGCCCAAATAAACGGCCCAGCCTGTGTGGGTGCTGGTATCTACTGCTGAAGGGTCACCTAAAGAAAAACCACCCAGAAGGGAGTAATACATAAAGTCAGTATTATAATCGGTACCATCATAAACTGCTACAGGCATAGCGCCTATCTGGTCGGGGTCCGTTATAGAAAGCCCGAAAGAGACGAAGTAATCTACACCTTCAAGGCCAAGGGCTGGAATGTCAACCTTGTGGAGCCAGGTAGCGCCTATTTCATAAATGTCGCCAAGGTTGTTATTGGTGGTTACGTAGCCTGGCCCGAGTTTTGACATGAACCAGGTGCCTTCAGGGAAGTCCATCACTCCTTCGGCTTTAAATAGTTGGATAACGAAGAGCATATTGCGTTCAGGTTCATCAATGACGTCCCAGACAAAGCCGTAAAAATCTATGTCGTCTTTGGCGCGGTCAATGGGCATTTTAAAACCGGACTCGAAGCCGCGACCGTAACAGAAACGAATCCTCCCCGTCCAGGGCCAGCTATATTGATAACCAATAGTGGCCCCATCAAAGGGAATGTCTATGTTGATGCCAGCCGGGCTGGCTTCACGCCGCTCAAGCCCTTCCCGAATATGAGAGGGGACTCCGTGGGTGGTAGGACGGCGACCAAGGGATACCCAGATAGGAAGGCCACCAATATTAGTCCAGTTAAAGTAAGCTCGGTCAACGTAGAGGCGGCTGTCTGAAGGCCTGACGCCAAAAGTAAAATTGTTGTCCATGCTCGGGAAAAGCTCAGGGGAAACGTAATCATCGGACATGCCCCATATTTTGTAATAAGCCAGGCGAACCTTAACCACCGTGTCTTCCGTGGGCTTTACCTTGAAATTGAGACGCATACGGTTGGTCCAAAGAGTGTCGTTTTCTTTATAACCTTTAGTGGGTTGTCCATGGCCTGGATCTGTCATGTCAATCATAGGAATCATTCGGTGTAGAGTAGAGTCATAATAAATGCCGTTAAAATAACTCCAGTAGCTGGTAGCCACTTTGGCGCGAGTTGAATCAACTCTGGTTCTTATATCTCCCCAGATTTTGAATTTACCCATATTGTTTTTCACTTCTTCTAGAAACTCAGTGTTTTCTTCCTGGACGGCCAGCTGTTCTTCCTGGGCCTCTTTCATCTCAGCGAGCTGTTTTTTGAGAGATTCAAGTTCGCGGGAAAGTTCTTCGATCCTTTTTAAAAGTTCAGCTGTAGAAGTTTGGGCCCTACTTGCCGGAGCCAAACCCAACAGGCCTAAAAAAATGACTAAAACCAAAATACTTTTCGCCCACTTCATGCCTAACCTCCTAAATTTTGATAAACTGGATATAAAATACCTTTATGTTGAAAAGAAAGATTAGTCAAACAAAAAATATTTAAGAGGTAGAAAAACTATCTACAATATATCTGAATCTTTATTTAAGAAAAAATTACTATAGAATAGGATTCTGTGCTTTTTAAATCAACAAAATAGAGATTTTTGCAAAATGCAGAAATATAGATTGATCGCCACGGCGAGACTTTTGCCTCGCGAGAGCGTTATTTCGGCCCTGAGATTGCTTCGCTCGCCACAGCTCGCTCGCAATGACCCTGCTGGGCCACTCCGTCGGCCCTGCGGGGCTTCTGGTAAATATGAGTGAGAAGTGAAAAGTGAGAGGTGAGAAATGGCAAGTGAGAGCCATTTACCATTCTGTCACGGCTAGGAGTCAATAGGAAGATCCCTTCGCTACGCTTGGGACAGGCGAAGCAGTCTCCGGGATATTACCATTAGCCATCAGCCATTGGCCATCCACCATGTAGTCACTGCGAGCCCACTTGGGCTAAGCAGTCTCTTAAGTATAGCATTTTGCAAAGGTTTTAATAAAAATAATAAACGGGCTAGCCAGATAATAATCTACTCTTTTTGGAGAAAGAAACAATTTACAAAAATATCTACTAGTGCAACAAAAATAACAAAAAATAAAAAGGGCGGTTTAAACCGCCCCAAATAAAGCCTTATACGCAACCAGTGGGTTTAGGAAGACCAGCCATCTTACAGGCTCCCTTACCAGGGCCAGAGGGAAAGAGCTCATAAATCTTCTTAAGAGGATAACCAGTAACCTTAGAAAGAACACGAACCATGGGAGCAACACCGTTCTTCTTGTAATAATCCTGGAGAACTTTGATTACCTTCCAGTGTTCATCGGTGAGCTCTTCAATACCTTCTAGCTGCTTTACGTATTCTACCCACTCCATGCACCAAGCATCCAAACCGCCAAGAAGGAAACCGTCCTCATCTACCTCAAACTTTTTACCTTTGAATTCTACTACCGGCATAATGCCCTCCTTAATTCAAAAATTCTCTTTAAAGCGCTAGTTACTATAGGGGTTAAAGCTTGTCAAGCAATCTATTTTCATAAATAAAATAATTAGTCTTCTTTTTATGAAAATTTATAACAAAATTTTCGACTAATGTCAAAAATTAACCATCTTACAGAAAAATTACGGCTAATCTGGCAGTAGTAGCTCCAATAGAGCTCGGTGAGTAGTGTCAAGGTTTTTGAAACCCAAATCCTTGGCTATTTTTAGGGCTTCTTCATATTCTTTTTTGGTTAAGGTGCGATTTATTTCCGAAAAATTATGCGCTTGGCCCGCTGGATGATAATGCCCCATTAAATTCAAATAAATGTCTGTGGATAACTCTTCTTTTAGAAAGACTAAAATTTTTTCAGTCTCTCCAAGTAGACCTGGCATAACTAAATGTCTCAAAATAAGCCCTCGGCGGGCCAGGCCGTGATTATCAAATACCAAGTCACCTACCTGGCGATACATCTCTTTAATAGCCTTTTTTGCTACTTCAGGGTAATCTCTGGCGCCTAAATATTTGGCGGCAAGCTCAGGGGACCAGAGTTTAAAGTCCGCTAAGTAAATGTCTATGAGGCCTTCAAGGGCTTTGAGGGTTTCTACTTTGTCATAACTTCCGGTGTTGTAAACAACAGGAAGCGTAAGCCCTTTGGCCCAGGCTAATTCCAAGCCTTCTAAAATTTGATAGACCTGATGGCTAGGAGAAACCAAATTTATGTTATGGCAGCCCTTTTGAGAAAGTTCAAGCATGATACTCGCCAGATTTTCAGAAGAAATTTCCTGGCCTAATCCTTCACGGGATATTTCATAAGTTTGGCAAAAGACACAGGCCAGATTGCAACCAGAGAAAAAAATAGCACCCGAGCCTTTATTCCCGACCAGACAGGCCTCTTCTCCAAAGTGGGGTTCGTAGCCTGCTATTTTGGGGTTCCAACTAGTTTTACAAAAGCCCTGCTTTTTTACACGATCAACCGCACACTCTCTGGGGCATAGTCGACAAGCTTTTCGGTGGTAGCTAAGCTTTTTTAAAGCTTTTTGGACAGAGTCCTTCTTATTCAGAGGAGTTTTTCTCCTTCATATATTTTTCAAAATGGGGATAAAGACGCCTATAAGTAGCAATCATATGTTCTGGGATTACTCTTACATCTCCGAAAACGGTCATAAAATTTACGTCTCCGTTCCAGCGGGGAACTATCTGTATATGAAGGTGTTCAGGAATACCAGCACCGGCCACTTTGCCAAGGTTTATACCTACGTTAAAACCATCAGGCCGTATTACCTCACGCAAAATTTTAAGACACATTCTGGTAGTGAGCATTAGAGCCGCAAGTTCATCGGGAGACAAATCGTCTAATTCGGGAACATGTTTCCTGGGGGATACTAAAAGATGGGCTGTATTGTAAGGAAACTTATTCATTATAACGATAGTTTTTTCGTCGGCGTATAAAATAAGACGTTTTTCATCAGGAAGATTGATTTCTGGAGGGCAAAAAGGACAACCTGGTTCTTTTTGCCCGAGTATGTATTCCATGCGCCACGGGGCCCATAGAACTTTCATGCGTCTTCTCCATTCATTATCATCTTTTTTGGGAAAAAGATGATAATTTCCATACCAGATGACTCCAGATATTCAACAGAAAATCTTCCTCCATGTAATTCAATCATCCTTTTGGCTAAAGATAAACCTAAACCAGAGACGGATTTTTCCGAAAAACCTTTAGTTATTTGAGATGGGAATTTATGGAAAGTTTTTTGTTTTATTTGGGAATTTTGGGCAATAATTTTTAGTTTTATGCCTTCTTGATCTTTATCCGTTATAATTTGTAGACTACCACCTTCTTTTAATGTTTCTAAAATATTTTTAAGTATATTGATAAAAACTAACTGCATCTCTTTAGGATCAACATTTACTATTGGATCTCCGTCCAAACACTCAAAGGAAACATGGATCCCTTTTTCTTTGAAAACTCCTAAAAAAAGGACTAGAGCACTCTGCAGTAGACGATAAAGTCTGACAGGTTCTTTTTTAAGTTCAAAAGAAGGCATAAATTGAAAAAGATCTTTTAAAACATTTTCCAGACGTTCAGCTTCGCGTACCATAGTTTTTAAGTAATTTTCTATGCCTTCAGGGACTTCTTTTTTTAACAAAACTTTTGATAAACCCCCTAAAGCCGAAACGGGATTCCGTATTTCATGAAAAATCTTTGAAGAGAGCTCACCTATTACAGAAATGCGTTCCGCCTCTAGAAGAAGATGTTTTTGTCTTAGCAGTTCTTTATAAGACCAAAGCCTTTGTAAGGCTATGCTGGTTAAGGCAGATATAGTTTCTAAAAAATAGAACTCCATTGCCGAAAAGGACTTCTTGGTAACAAAGTTATCTACCAAGATGAATCCATAAGTCATAGGTGTTTTAATAGGTGCCAAAGCGCACTCATTTACCTCTAATTTTTCAAAAAGATAGCGAAATTCGGGATGTTCGTCTCTTTTGAGATGTAAAACCTTTTGTTCGTTAAAAACTTTTTGCCAGCTGGAAGAATTTTCGCAAAAAGAAATAGAAAGTTCTTTAGCAAATTTAACAATCGGGCGGTTTTCGTTGGTGATTTCTTGTCTGGCCCTAGCTATTAATTCTTCGAAAGACGGTTTTTCAACTTCCAATTGCGACCAAATTTGGTGGGCTTCTTCAAAAGAAAGTGGCCCTAAGCCGGTTACTCCCCTAAAGACATCGCGGGCTTCTTCTTTTTTAAAAATAAAGGCTCGGTTAAATTTTAACCCTTGAGCCGAGGTGATTGCCACCAACACCAAGGCCCATAAATCTTCTTCCTCTTCAGTTTGCAAGAGTTTGGTAACAAACTTGAGAGATAATTCAAGTAAATGTTCAAGCCGGCATTCTTTTTCGCAAAACAAAGACTTAAACATGTAATTTGAGTTTATCATCTATTTTGAATGACCTTAATCTTTTTATTTTGACCTAAAAAGATCTTTGCAAAAAACATAGATAGATCACCACGGCGCCATCGGCGCCTCGTGACAGGGATTGCTTCGGCTGCTAGACGCAGCCTCACAATGAGCCTCTCAGGCTGTCACTGCGGACCCTTACGGGCAAAGCAGTCTCTTAAATATAGCATTTGCAAAGGTCTCTTTAAAATATTTTTCATCTTAAAAAAATTTAAAACCAAAATTTATGAAACTCAATGGTAATCTTGAATTGTCGTGTTTTATAGACCAACTAATAGTCAAACTCTATTTATTTGGCAAAAAAATAATTTTTAGGGTAAAAGGAAAGCAGAGCCACTATGGAGGAAAGTATTGGAAGTTTTTATAGCCGGAGGTACCGGCTTTATAGGAAGACATCTTGCAAAGTACTTATTAAGAAGGGGCTTTCGGGTAAAGGTTTTAGTAAGGAGGCCCGAAAGAGCCCTAGTAATTTCTGAAGGGGTCATTCCCTCCTATGGAAACCCAATAATTCCTGGAGATTGGCTGCATGAGTGTGCTAAAGCCGATGTAATTATTAACCTTGTTGGTGCTAATATTTTTGCTCGCTGGACCTCGAAATACAAAGAACTTATTTACGAGAGTCGGATTTTAACTACTAAACACATAGTTTCTGTATTAACTAAAGGCCAGATCTTACTTAATGCTTCGGCTATAGGTTTTTATGGGACTGACCGCGGTGAAGAGGAGATTACTGAAGAAAGTGCTCCAGGAAAAGATTTTTTGGCTAAGGTTTGTAAGTCCTGGGAGGAGACAGCTTTTTCAGCAAAAGATAAAGGAGTCCGTGTTTGTACGTTAAGATTAGGTATAGTTCTTGGTCGCGACGGAGGAGCTCTTTCTAAGATGCTTCTTCCTTTTAAACTAGGGCTTGGTGGTCCGATTGGACATGGTAAACAATGGTTCCCCTGGATACACATTGAAGATGTTTGTGCTGCGGTAACCTTCCTTATCAAGAAAGATGTTTCTGGTCCGTTTAACTTGGTCGCTCCTGAAATTGTCCGCAATAAAGAATTTATTCAAACTTTAGCAAGGGTGTTAAGGCGTCCTGCCCTTCTGCCTGTTCCGCCAAAGGCACTTGAACTTATTTTTGGAGAACTGGTAGATATTTTGGTGGGAGGGGTAAAAGCTCGCCCTAAAAGACTTCTTGAAGCAGGCTATATTTTCTCTTTTCCTGAACTTTTTCCGGCTTTACAAAATCTCTTTAAAAAGAGATTATTGAGACGATAATAAATAAAAGAATAAACTTAAAAACCTCGGCAGTTGAGGGGGCTATTATGGAATGCCAATTTGAAGTCCTTGAAGAAATTATTGATGAGAATCTTGACTTCAGGATTGAATCTTTAGGGCCCAACAAAATAACAAATCCTCTAAAAAAAGAGCCTATCAGCTATATCTCCGATGACATGAAAGTGGCCTTAAAGATCTCAGAGGCTTATCTAAAACAATGTTTAAAAGAAAAAAAACTTCCTCCCACTGTTGAACTTGCTGGCCCAAGGCCTCGTATATATTTTGATCCATCTAAAACTAGAGCGGCTATTGTTACCTGTGGAGGATTATGTCCGGGGATCAATGACGTCATACGTTCTATTGTGCTTACGCTCTATTTTTCCTATGGCGTGAAACATATCTTTGGTATTAGATACGGCCTTCAAGGTTTTATCCCTAAATATGGCCATGATGTAGTAGAGCTCACACCAGATGTTGTTTCTAACATTCACGAACTGGGTGGTACTATTTTAGGTACTTCTCGTGGCCATCAGCCCATTGATGAAATAGTTGATGCTTTGGAACGTTTGAATGTTCAGATACTTTTTATGATTGGAGGTGACGGTACTTTCCGTGCCGCCACTCTTATTAAAGAAGAGATAAGCCGACGCCACTTAAAAATAGTAGTGGTAGCCGTCCCTAAAACCATTGATAACGATATTTTTCTTACTTCTAAGACTTTTGGTTTTGACACGGCGGTAGAAATGGCGTGTCAAGCTATTCGCTGCGCGCACACTGAAGCTATAGCTGTGCCAAATGGCATAGGATTAGTAAAAGTTATGGGACGTTATTCAGGCTTTATCGCAGCGGCGGCTACCTTAGCGCGGAAAGAAGTAAATTTTTGTTTAATACCTGAGGCAGATTTCGATATCGAGCCCCCAAACGGCCTTTTGCCAGTGTTAGAGCAGCGTCTTGAAGCTCGTAAGCACGCGGTAATAGTAGTGGCTGAAGGAGCTGGGCAAAAATACGTTCGTCCTGATCCGCCTGAATACGATGCTTCAGGGAATCTAAAACTGGGTGACATTGGCAAATTTTTACGGGACAAAATTAAAGAGTATTTCAAACAAAAAGGTACAGAGATTTACATTCGTTACATAGACCCCAGTTACATCATAAGAAGTGTCCCGGCTATTGTTGATGACCGAATCTATTGTGGGTTCTTGGGGCAATATGCTGTGCATGCGGCCATGGCCGGGAAAACCGGGTTAATGGTAAGTTATTTGAATGATCGCTACATCCATATTCCTCTTAAGACAGCGATTCAGAAAAGAAAACAGGTTGACTTAAAAAGCCGTTTCTGGCAGTCAGTGCTTGAGTCAACCGGCCAACCGTCCTTAAAAAATACAACTTAGGAGACGTAAGTTATGAAGGCTATTGTGTTAGCAGGAGGTTCTGGCACAAGGCTTTGGCCTTTATCCCGTAAAGATTATCCCAAACAATTTTTAAAGCTTAATGGGGGTAAGTCTCTTTTGAGGCAAACCGTAGATAGATTGTTGTTATTCCTTAATCCAGAAGATATTTTGATTTTAACTTGCGAGCATTATAAATTTCACGTGAAAGCCCATCTTGTAGACTTGTCAGGTTATCATCTCCTTTGTGAGCCTCATGCTAGGAATACGGGGCCAGCTATTGCTTACGGGTTCAAATATGCTTTAGAAAAGTGGGGATTGCCTTCTGATGAACCTGTTCTTATTTGCCCTTCAGACCATCTAATTGAACCAGAAGATGTTTTTGCTGAGACCGTGCAAAAAGCAGCTCAGGTGGCTAAAGAGGGCTTTTTAGTAACCTTTGGTATCACACCCTCCCGGCCAGAAACAGGCTATGGATATATCAAACAGGGGGAGAGGTTAAAAGAAGTAAATGATTTTTCTGCTTATAAAGTGGCTCGCTTTACTGAAAAGCCTGATGTCGCTACTGCGGAAAATTACCTTAAAGAAGGTGGTTATTATTGGAACGCCGGTATATTTCTCTTTACGCCTGAAACTTTTTCAAAAGAACTGGCGACCTGTGCTCCGGATATTTTTGCTCTTTATGATAATGATTTTGACACTCTTACCTCAAAATTTGCAGAAATGCCTGATATATCGATCGATTACGCCTTAATGGAAAAATCTTCTCAGGTAGCAGTAGTCCCTCTTTCTCTTTACTGGAATGATATTGGCTCTTGGGATGCCCTTTTTGATGTTTTAGAAAAAGACTCATCAGGCAATGCTCAAACCGGTCGGGTTATAACCATTGACACAGAAAATAGTATGATTCTTGGTCAAAAACGGCTCATTGCTACTATTGGTCTTGAGGACCACCTGGTAGTAGAGACTCCCGATGCTATTTTGATAGTCAAGAAAGGTGAGGCCCAGAAAGTTAGCAATCTGGTAAAACAATTAAAAAATGAAGGTTATCCTGAGGCCTTGGAGCATGTGACCACTTATCGCCCTTGGGGAAGCTATACAGTGCTTGAAGAAGGCCCTCGCTATAAGATAAAACGCATTGTGGTTAACCCTGGAGAACGATTGAGCCTTCAAATGCACTATCACCGTTCAGAACACTGGGTTGTAGTGCGAGGGACAGCTAAAGTTCAAATAGGCGATGAGGAAATCTTTTTACATGAAAATGAATCTGTTTTTGTTCCTAAATCTACCAAACATCGCCTGGAAAATCCGGGCAAGATACCTCTGGAAATAATAGAAGTGCAAAATGGTGAATACCTTGGCGAGGATGATATTGTCCGTTTTGACGATGTTTACGGACGTTCTAAAAAGTAATCTTTAAGTTCGAAAAACGACTTACAAAATACATCTCGCCAGGCCAGCACTGTAGAGGCATTCGCTACAGGAAGGATAATTACCGTAGCAGTCCATACTCTCTTCTAAGAACCAACAGCCGTCTACTAGCTGGCAGTCACCACACCAGGGATAATTTTTTACAATGTCTTTCTTTTTAAGGGCAAACTCATCTGAAAAACTTAAATATTCTTGGACTTCTTTTTGCCTAAAGTTTACAAAAAGAGGGTGAGTGTAGGCCAATTCTGCACAGGGAGCCACGCGTCCATCTGATCTAATAAAGATAGCTTCATGAAAAGGGCAGGTCCTTCTTTTTTCGTCAGCAAACATGCGGGGAAGATCAATATTTATGTTGAACTTGAAGGCCTTTTCGCGAGCTTCTTCCAGTATCTTTTCAGCTTTTTGAGCCTGCTCAATTTTAGGCCATCCCTTGACCAAGGCTTCAAGGTTTAAATGGTATCCTTCAAGGTTATCAAGAATTTCTTGATACGACTTTTGAGCCTTAGTGGAAAGAGAAGTTATACCTTTAAGCAACTCTTCTGCATCGTTAAGGTTTTTTAAAAACCTTTGGCAAACGTTTATTGCTTTTTTACTAAGTTCTAAGAAAAGAGCTTTTCGGGCCATATTTTGGTTATAAGGGACTAAATTAGTGGCAGAAATATTGATGTGCCTTTCTCCCGCCCAGGTTACTAGTGTTAAGAAGTTGTCAATATTTTCCGTTGACAATACAGTTGAGAGACTTATGGGAACAATTTCGGTGAGTTTATCTACAACTTCTAGGATTTCCTGAAATTGTAATTTTCTTAAGTTGCTCTTTTGGAGGCTATCTACCGAAACGCCTAATGAATCTACTCTTGAAGCTATCTCTTTTAACTTCGGGATTATAGTACCGTTAGTTAGTAAAAATACCTTCCCTTTGGTTCTAGCGAGTTCAATTAGATTTTCTATTTGAGGATGAAGTAAAGGCTCGCCAAAGCCGTATAATACGAACTCTTGGGCGGTGTATTTTTGTAAAATTTCTTCAAAAGATTCAAGGGTTAAGTGAGTTTGTGTGGTTTTTGCCTGGGAATTTTTGATACAGTAATCGCAATCAAGATTACAGTAGCTTGTTATCTCTATCTGTAATTTTTTTATATTGATGTGCTTCAAGGTTTAGACCACCTGAGATGTTAGAGTCTTTCTCCCTGCTGTCATTTTTTAAGCCAGCATTTTGCTAATATACATCTCTTTTCATATTTTGCCAGGACAGCTATAAATTTACTCCTTCAAGATCCCGCTCAAGCCGGCATTTTAGAGGCTTTTAAAGAAAGAGAAGTTGCTTTATAATAAGTTCAAATCTTGACAGTTGTGTTTTAGGTGATATCTTGCCCTAGTCATACTTTTGTGGGAGGTGAAGAAGTGTACGCGGTAATTAAAACCGGAGGCAAACAATATAAAGTGCGCCCTGGAGATACCATTAGAGTGGAAAAACTTCCAGGGGAACCTGGTCAGGAGATAGAACTAACTGACGTTCTTTTGGTAGCTAAAGATGACGATCTTAAAATTGGTCAGCCTTTAGTGGAAGGAGCTAAAGTCATAGCCACTATTGTAAACCAGGGCCGCAGTAAAAAAATTATTGTCTTCAAGAAAAAGAGACGAAAAAATTATAAAAAGAAAATGGGGCACCGTCAGTACTATACTGAGTTACAAATTAAAGAAATTTCAGCCTAAGGGAGGAAATTATGGCTCATAAGAAAGCAGGCGGTTCATCTAAGAATGGCCGTGATTCCCATAGTAAAAGACTTGGTGTTAAGCGTTACGGTGGCCAGTTTGTAAAAGCTGGTAACATAATAATCCGTCAACGTGGTACCAAAATCCATCCTGGATATAATGTTGGCCTTGGTAAAGACTATACCATCTTTGCCAAAATAGACGGTATTGTTAAGTTTGAAACCCGTCACGGCCGCAAAGTGGTTAGTGTTTACCCTCCAGAAGAATTAGCTGCTCAAGCAGCTTAATGAGGCGGGCGATTTGCCCGTCTCATTATAACTGGACAGCGGTGGTTCTATTCCTCCCCTGCCTTTTAGATATATAAAGTGCTTTATCAGCAGCAGAAAGGAAATCAATAACTGTTGTCTTTTTCTTTGGATCTAAAGAAGCCACCCCAAAACTCACAGTTATTGAGAACTTATATTTTTCACAGGAAAATTCATATTTTTCTATTTTTTGTCTTAGCCTTTCAGCTAGAGTCTTGGCTCCTTGAAGATTGGTAGAAGGAAGAAGAATAACAAACTCTTCACCACCGTACCTGGCTAATATATCGCTTTTTCTGGTTTCTTCTCTTAAAATTTCAGCTAACGTCTTTAGAACTTTGTCTCCACATAAATGGCCATATTTGTCATTTATGTTCTTAAAAAAATCAATATCCAAAATAGCAATAGAAAGTGGTTGGTTATACCTGAAACTCCTTTCAATTTCTTCTTCAAGCCTTTTTTGGAAATAATGTCTGTTATATAAGGTCGTAAGGGCGTCTTTTAAAGCTATTTCTCGCAAACGTATATTTGACTCTTTTAACTTTTTTGCAAGCCTTTCTGCTCTTTCTTTTTCTTCTTTAAGTTGCTGCAAAAGCAAAGCATAATTTATATTTATCCGTTTCAGCTCCTTATTGGCTTCAGCAAGTATTAAAGAATAAGGTATTATTTCATAAGAAACTAGATCAAATATAGCAAAAATCTCTTGAGCCTTGTTAGCTGTTTTATCTATTAGGCTTTCTGTTGTTTGAAAAGATAAGCCCAATATTTTGTTAGCTCTCTCGAGAACTATACTATATTTATCAGCTGTTCTGTTCGTAAAGTAGATACTAGAAGTCCTATCAGCTAAATAAAGAATCTCTATTTCTTTTTTAAGGATGTCAGGTGCTACATCAGGATTGTGATGGTACAAGATAAAGCTTTCCAAATAAGAAGGTAGTTTCCATATAGCGATAATTTCTTTACCAACCTCAGGATGAGTAATTCCAAATACCCTCTTTTCCGCTTCTAAAATGGAAATCTCTTCGATCTTTTTACTTTCTAATACTTGGATATAGTCGTCAGGATACAGGTGATACATAACGAGAATACCAAAATCCATTAAAAGGGCTCCCAAATACAATCTTTCGCGAGACAAACCGCATTCTTCAGCTAAAAGACTGGCGGCTATCGCCGCGGTGAGGGACCTGCGCCAGAAGTGAGCAAAATCAAATTTACCTTTACCCTTCTGGGTAAAATGTTTAATTAAAATAAAAGATAAAGCTATATTTTGGAGCATTTCGGTACCCAGAATGGCTATGGCTGACTTTAAATCTTCAACTTTTTTACCGTGGGAAAAGAAAGGCGAGTTAGCCAGTTTTAATACCTTAGAGCTCAGGGCCGGGTCTAGCTGAATTAATTTGGCTAGTTTTTCAAAAGAACCTTCTTTTACGGCTTCAACGAGTTTAATAGCTAATGGGGGAAAAGACGGAAGGTCTAGTTCTTTTTGTCTCGCCAGTTCTTTTAAAACTTTCATCTGTCGTTTAAGCTTAAAGAGATTTTTTATGGCTCTTGTTTAATACTTTTCGGAGACTTTTAAAAAACTTTTAAATTTGAGACCTTTGCAAAATTCAAAAAAATATAGATTGATCGCCACGGCGACTATGTCGCCTCGCGATAGAAATTGCTTTGCCACTTCGTGGCTTGCAATGACGGGAAAGGAGCTGAGGGCTCGCAATGACACCACTGTCACGGCGAGTCCTTTCCAGCTTGTCAAGGCTAGCTTTTATCTACTTTGTCACTACGAGCCCGTATGGGCGAAGCAGTCTCTTAAATATGGCATTTTGCAAAGGCCTTTTTAAACTTAAATGACTTTAAAACTTTCGGAAAAGTTTGAAAATATAAAAGAGTTTTTAACTGGAGGAAAAGGCCGGCTAAAGGTCTCGGGCCTTACCGAAGAGGCACTGGCCTGTCTTTTGCGTCTTGCTGAAGCACAAAAAGGAATAATTCTTTTACCTGAAGAATCTCAATGCTTACGCGTAAAAGAAGCTCTTAACTTTTTCGGTTTTACCAACGTTTTCCACTATCCAGCTGAGGATGTCCTCCCATTTGGTGGCGTTTATCATTCTCCCGTTATCAGTGCCGCGAGGATAGCGGCCCTGTACCAATTTAGAACACGAAAAAAAGCCTTAATTATTCTTTCGGCCAAGGCCCTTTTGCGAAAAACTTTACCTCCCGGAGCCTTAAATAAATTTTACGAATATGTAGTGCTTGGTGAAGAGCTTCCTCGCGAAAAGTTTTTAGAAAACTTAATCAACTTGGGTTACGAAAAAACAGGCCTTGTCCAGCGGGTAGGAGAGTTCTCTATAAGAGGCGGAGTAATTGACATTTTCCCCGCTGGAGAGACCTTTCCCGTAAGGATTGATTTTTTTGGCGATGAAGTGGAAAGTGTAAAGCGCTTTGACCCTGAAACCCAACGCTCTTTTGAAGAAATCGAAGAGTTAGTCATTCTCCCGGCAAGAGAAATAATTTTATCCTTTGACCCTTCTGGCCTTGAAGAACGCCTATTCAAAAGGCTATCCGACTATGGCCTTCCTCCTGATAAAGAAAGCTCTTATCTCAGGACCCTTGAAACAGGCCTTGTTTTAGAACCTGAAGAATTCTGGCTGCCCCTTGTTTACGAAAAACCTGCCAGTTTTTTTGACTATCTTGAACCTAAAGATACCCTGATCATTTTTGAGCCCGAAAAAGTGATTGACGAGATAGCTCGTTTTGAAGAACGCCTCGTCCTTTCCTGGCGCAAGGCCAAGGAAGGTAAAAGGGTATTGGTAGAGCCACAAGAAAGCTTTCTTACTCAGAAAGAAGCTTTGAGCCTTTTAGATAACCATGCCAAAATTTTAGAGATTTCAAAACTACCTGTCTTAGAAGAAGGTTTGAGCTTTGAAATAAAAGACCATCAGGCCCATCTTGAGTCCATTAAGGCCTTTCCTAAAGAAGCCATAGAAAGAGGATTGAAATATCTGCAAGAAATTGCCAGTAAAGAACGAACGGTAATAACCTCGCCTCACGAAAAATCAGCGGAAAAGATAAAGTCCCTCGTAGAAAGAGAACTCGGCTTTATGGAAATCCCCCTCAAAAAAGAGGCCTTTAATGCATTTGCGGCCCCGTTTGAAATGGCCATATACGTAGGCACCATTTCGCGCGGGTTCATCTGGCCAGAACTTTCTTTAGCTATTATTCCCGAACATGAGCTTTTTGGAGTTCGTAAACCACTTACTACTCAAAAAGCCCGTTCATTAAAAGAAACTTTTTTACGTTTTGAAGACTTAAAGCCAGGAGATTTTGTTGTCCATCGTGAGCATGGTATTGGCCGCTATCACGGATTAGTGTCACTGGAGATAGGCGGTTTGCCTGGAGAGTTCCTTCTAATTGAATACAAAGACGGCGATAAACTCTATCTCCCAGTTGATAAGCTTAATCTCCTCCACAAATACGTTGGTCTCGAAGGAAAAGAACCTTCTCTTGATCGTCTGGGTGGTAAAAGCTTTGAGGCTAGGAAGAAAAAAGTCCAAAAGGCCATTGAAGAAGTGGCCCAGGAACTCCTTTCTCTTTACGCAGCTAGAAAAGTAGGCCAGGGCTTTTCTTTTGAGCCAGGGCCCCTTTTGCGTCAGGTAGAAGCTTCTTTCCCTTATGAAGAGACTCCTGAACAGGCTGTCGCCATTGAAGAAACTTTGAAAGATATGCAAAAGCCTACCCCTATGGACCGTCTCGTTTGTGGAGATGTGGGGTATGGCAAAACAGAGATAGCCATAAGAGCTGCGGCTCTGGCCGTAGAAAACAAAAAACAGGTGGCTATTTTGGTCCCTACCACGGTGCTTGCTGAACAACACTTTCGTACCTTTTATGAAAGACTTTCTCCTCTCGGTATTAAAGTAGCGGTTCTTTCCCGTTTTAAATCTCCAAAAGAACAAAAAGAAATCCTTAAAAAACTAGCTCAAGGCGAAATAGACATTGTAGTTGGCACTCATCGGCTACTTTCAAATGATGTTTCTTTTAAAGATCTCGGGTTACTTATTATCGACGAAGAACATCGCTTTGGAGTAAAACACAAAGAAAAAATTAAACAATTACGAAAAAATGTAGATGTTCTTGCCCTTTCTGCTACTCCTATTCCCAGGACGCTACAGTTATCACTTTTAGGAATAAGAGATTTATCCGTTATAACCACACCACCAGAAAAACGGCTACCTATAAAGACCTATCTGGCCCGTTTTGATGAACAGGTGATAAAAGAAGCTATTGAAAGAGAACTTAACCGTAAAGGCCAGGTCTTTTTTGTCCACAATCGTATAAAAGGCATATACGCCCTGGCAGACTGGCTGCGGCGCTTGGTGCCTCAAGCGCGTATAGAAGTGGCTCATGGCCAGATGCCATCGCAAAAACTTGAAGAAATCATGGTGCGTTTTGTACGCAGGGAAATAGACGTCCTGGTTTGTACTACCATAATTGAATCGGGCATAGACATTCCTTCAGCCAATACAATCATTATTAACCGGGCTGACCGTATGGGCCTGGCTGAGATCTATCAGTTAAGGGGACGAGTCGGGCGAAGTAACGTTCAGGCCTATGCTTATCTACTGGTGCCTTCTCTTTCAGGGCTTTCAGAAGATGCTGAGCGTAGGCTAAAGGCCCTTATGCAATTTACGGAGCTTGGGGCAGGTTTTAAGCTGGCTATGAGTGATCTGCAAATTAGAGGGGCCGGAAATCTATTGGGAACGTTTCAATCAGGGCATGTGGCCGCAGTAGGTTATGACCTTTACCTGGAAATACTTAAGCATACTATAGACGAAATGCGCGGGAAGCCTTTGGAAGAAGAGGTAGAATCCGATGTCAACCTCAAGGTGCCTGCTTATTTTCCAGCCTCTTATATTCCTGACGTAGAACAACGTCTGCATCTTTATCGGCGTCTGGCCTTGGCTAGAACTAGAGAAGCCATAGAAGAACTAGCCCTTGAAATAGAGGACCGTTTCGGTATCCTGCCCAAAGAAGTGGAAAACCTGATAAAACTTTCTCTGCTCAAGGCCATTTTAAGGTCTTTTAAAGTACGTAAGCTTGACCGTCGTGGCAAAGAGGTAATCTTTTACTTTGACCCTTCAGCCCAGATAGACGAAAAGTTGTGGCGTAAGCTCGCTCGAAAAAGAGGTCTTGGGCTACGCATCACTAAAGATAACAAACTTATTTTGAGTCTAGCTACATCGGAAGTGCTCGAAGAATTGCTTTCTTTTCTCGAGGAGGTAAAAAAGGCCCTCGCCAAGTTGCCAGAAAAGATTTACTTTCTCTCAGAGCAGAAAAATTTAGCGGAGGCTAGATGAAAAAGGCTATTTTGTTTATATGGGTTATTTTTTGGGCGGTAAATGTTCAGGCCCAGATAGTAGACCGCATTGTAGCCGTGGTAAACGATGAGGTTATAACCCTTTCAGAGCTTGATGAAGCAGCAGCTCCGTTATATCAGGAATACTTAAAAGGCGTACAAGACCCTGCTGAAAGAGAGCGTATTAAAAAAGAAATTCGCCAAAGAGTCCTTCAAGAATTAATCGACGAAAAACTAATAAATCAGGAGATTGAGCGTCAAGGAATTACCGTTTCTCCAGAAGAAATAGACAAGTTTATTGAGCATTTTAAGCGCCAAAATGGTTTTGATGACAAAGCCTTTCAAAGATTCTTGACCGAGCAGGGGTTAACTCTTGCAAAATACAGAGAGAAAGTAGCACAACAGATAAAACGAATAAAGCTGGTCCAGAGCCGAGTAAGCCAGATAGTTGTCACTCCAGAGGAAATAGAAAGGGCGTATCAAAAAAAATATGGAAAACTAATAACCAAATACGAAATAGCTGCTATAGTCATTAGTGGTCCACAGGCAGAAATCAAGATTAAAAAGGCTTATCAAGAACTAAAAAAGGGGAAAGACTTTGCGGAAGTGGCCGCCGAATATTCTCAAATTCCAGATAGCGGTCACAGCCTTGGGACGTTCAGTCCAGAAGAGTTAGCTCCAGAAGTAAGGAATATTTTGGCCAAGCTTCACCCAGGTGAAATTAGCCCACCTGTAAAAGTTGGCCATACCTGGCAGATTTTTAAACTCTTGCAAGTTAAAAAAGAAAAGGCTAAACCTTTAAGCGAAGTCAAACAAAAGATAGAAGAAAAAATTCGCCAGAAAAAAATTGACCAACTGCTCAAAAATTGGCAAAAAGAACTTAGAGAACAAGCTTACATAAGGATATTGCTTTAATGTCTGAAGGACAAAATAAAAACGGCTTTGGGGAATACCTTAGACACCAGAGGGAAATAAGAGGCTTTAGTCTGGAAGAAATTTCTTCACAAACAAGGATTGGTTTGCGAGCCCTAAAAGCTCTTGAGGCTGAAGACTGGGAAATTCTTCCTGCAGAAATATACATAAGGGGTTTTATAAGAAGCTACTGTGAAACCATCGGGCTTGACCCAAACGAAGCCTTAATCCGCTTTGAAGAGGCTTATGCCCCGTTTCGTCGGCATAAGACTGAAAAAATTCAAGAAATGTCCTATGAAAAAGAATCCCAAAAAGAAATACCGTGGCGTCTTATAGCCATTCTGATACTGGTAATTTTACTTATAACTGGAGGCTATTTCCTCTTTTTTAAAGAAGAAAAGAAATCTGCTTCTCAGCTTGCACCTCTTATAGAAGAAATTCCTCTAAAAAAAGACGAAGCAAATACTCCTAAAAATCCATCACCAACTTTACCTAAGCTTCCAGGGTCAGCTGAATAAGCGTTGAATGTCGTTGTTCAGGCCATCATTTTAAGTTCTCAAACGCTAGGAGAGAAAGATGTCCGGCTGGAGTTACTTTCAGCAGAACGCGGGCGTTTGGCCGCTGTAGCTAAAGGAGGGCGTAAAAGTCTCAAACGTTTTGTTAACACCCTTGAGCCCTTTTCTCTTATTCAGGCCCATTTGCGCGGTGGCAAGGTAAATTTGCCACCATTTCTAGATCAGGCCGATTTGCTAAATCCCTTTGAAAACTTGCGTTTTGAACCTCTGACCTTTGCCAAAGCTGCTTATTTGAGTGAATTGGTAGAATGCTTTTTCAAAGTCGGAACTGGCCAAGCTTTTTTTTCTTTTTTTGAGGAAAGTCTTTACGTGCTAAACAAGGGCCTTGATTTTTGGCCTCTTTTAAAGATTAGCTTTGAGCTTTCTCTTTTAAAAGCTAGCGGTTTTTTCCCTTATCTTGGAGAAAGCTGCCTGCGCTGTGAAAAGCCTTTGAAGAGAGATGTCTTTTTTTCTTTTACAGAGGGCGGGGTGGTCTGTGAAAATTGTGCATTTGAAGAGGATTTTGCCCTCGATTTGAAATTGCTGGCTTTTTTGAATCATATTGCCCATGTAAGCCCCATGCGTTTAAGGATAATCAAACCAGGTGCCGAAAACCTTAAAAGGGCGGAAAGGTTAATAGAAAATTTTGTATTGCGGGTTTTAAATCAGGAAATTAATTCTTTACGAGTCTTAAAAGAAATGTTTAACAATAAAAGTTTAGCTAACAGTCATGGAGGTCGGCCTTGAGAGAATTAGATGACAAACAATACGTGTTAAATGGTTTAGCTGCTAAAGAATCCTGGCGGCTTTTTAAGATAATGGCTGAGTTTGTAGAAGGTTTTGAAGAATTACCTAAGGTTTATCCTGCTATTACGGTCTTTGGTTCAAACAGGGTAAAACCAGGCCATCCTTATTATCAGAAGGCCGAAGAAATTGCTCGTTTGCTGGCTAAAGAGGGCTTTTCCATAATTACTGGGGGTGGCCCCGGGATAATGGAAGCGGCTAATAAGGGAGCAGCAGAGGCTGGTGCTTATTCGGTAGGCCTCAATATAAGGCTTCCTCGAGAACAAGAAGCCAATCCTTACGCCAATATAAAAATTGAATTTCGCTACTTTTTTGTGCGCAAAGTAATGATGGCTAAATATGCTGTAGGCCTTTTATGTATGCCGGGGGGTTATGGAACCCTCGATGAATTTTTTGAAATTATTACTTTAGTGCAAACACATAAAATAAGGCCAGTGCCCATTGTACTGGTAGAAAGCAAGTACTGGCACGGATTAGTTACCTGGATAAAAGAACGACTTCTACACGAGGGAATGATTTCCAGAGAAGATCTTGATCTTTTCACGGTGCTCGATGACCCTCGCGAAATAGCGGCCTATTTCAAGAAGACCGCTCGAGCTTATAAACTACTTTCACATCTGGAAACAACTTAACGTTAGGGGATATTGAATTGTAAGATCCAGTCACTGCGAGCATAGCGAAGTAATCTCTCGCCATTGGCCATCAGGCATCAACCATTCTGTCACTGCGAGCGAAGCGAAGCAGTCTCTCTCCATTAGCCATCAGCCATCTACCATATTACCGGGCCCGTCAATTTGTAAGGGACAGGCCAGGGGGCCTGTCCCTTTGCCTTCTTAATCAGGCAAGGTTTTCTCACCCGGTATTTAAAGTATTTTAAACGACAACAACTCCCCAACGTCGTAATGCCTTCTTAATCAGGCAAGGTTTTCTCACAAACTAACTCTTGTGGATCATGATATCGTAGAGGAACATGTCGTAATGCCTTCTTAATCAGGCAAGGTTTTCTCACGTTAAAAAATAACGATACTGAATTTTTATGGGAAATAAACCAAGGTCGTAATGCCTTCTTAATCAGGCAAGGTTTTCTCACTTTATTCATAAATAAACAATATGATATCTTAAAGCAATGTCGTAATGCCTTCTTAATCAGGCAAGGTTTTCTCACAAACTAACTCTTGTGGATCATGATATCGTAGAGGAACATGTCGTAATGCCTTCTTAATCAGGCAAGGTTTTCTCACTTGTTGTCTTCAGCAGCACCGAAAACATGATAGACAAGGCGTCGTAATGCCTTCTTAATCAGGCAAGGTTTTCTCACGGTTCGCTAGTACGGATGAGCTTGATGAGGAAGAGGTGCTGGGTCGTAATGCCTTCTTAATCAGGCAAGGTTTTCTCACTGGTCTTCAGGGAAAATCACAACGGGGCCGAGGATTTTCAAAGGTCGTAATGCCTTCTTAATCAGGCAAGGTTTTCTCACAAATTACGGGATGCAATTGGATTGCCCTCAATACCCAGGGTCGTAATGCCTTCTTAATCAGGCAAGGTTTTCTCACAGGAAAGGTGGCTTGACAATTCGAAAATAAACAGCCTCGAGTCGTAATGCCTTCTTAATCAGGCAAGGTTTTCTCACAGGACTACTTAGAACGAAAGGTTGACCACGAGCTCTATTACCTGTCGTAATGCCTTCTTAATCAGGCAAGGTTTTCTCACAAATTACGGGATGCAATTGGATTGCCCTCAATACCCAGGGTCGTAATGCCTTCTTAATCAGGCAAGGTTTTCTCACAGGAAAGGTGGCTTGACAATTCGAAAATAAACAGCCTCGAGTCGTAATGCCTTCTTAATCAGGCAAGGTTTTCTCACAGGACTACTTAGAACGAAAGGTTGACCACGAGCTCTATTACCTGTCGTAATGCCTTCTTAATCAGGCAAGGTTTTCTCACGTGAAGAGGTTGTTGTCAGATGTTTCTTAGCTGATGTTGAGTCGTAATGCCTTCTTAATCAGGCAAGGTTTTCTCACTAGTTGATTTTTCAGATGTAATTGATAAAAAATTCATGTCGTAATGCCTTCTTAATCAGGCAAGGTTTTCTCACTGGTTACCAATAAATAAAAATGAAAAAGTAACAATAAAGTCGTAATGCCTTCTTAATCAGGCAAGGTTTTCTCACTGTTGAAGGTTTTGGTGTAGTTTGTGAAGAGTGTGTTAATGTCGTAATGCCTTCTTAATCAGGCAAGGTTTTCTCACATAAATGTATATTATATTGTCGAGCCAGTTGGCTTCAGAGTCGTAATGCCTTCTTAATCAGGCAAGGTTTTCTCACATTTAGATGCTAAAGCCGTTTTGTGGGCCAAAAAACACAGTCGTAATGCCTTCTTAATCAGGCAAGGTTTTCTCACATGAACCATGTTGTGAATCTTGTTTTTATGAACATTATTTGTCGTAATGCCTTCTTAATCAGGCAAGGTTTTCTCACCCTAACTACCGGGTAGTCGTGTATGAACACGACTACCTAACCAGTCGTAATGCCTTCTTAATCAGGCAAGGTTTTCTCACTGCAGGCCTTAAAAATGGCGTTATCTGCTAGAGTTAGATGACGGCTCAGGTCAAGGTTCAGCGAAAATTTGCCAAAAACCACTTTTTAAACTTTACTATTTAACTCAAGAACCACCCGAAACACTTGAATACCAACGGATTCCAGAACCGGTCAGGGTTCAAAATAGCCTTTTCCAAAAATAACGATAAATAGCAAACTTATAAATTTGCGTGAAAATAGGGTACCCCTGACCGGAAAGGCCAGGGGTTGCTTTTGCCGATATTACTTTGCGGTCTGGCAAGACCTTTACTAGCACGTGGGATGGAGATTGCTTCGCTTCGCTCGCAATGACCAGAAAAATGCTTGCAATGACCAGAAAAATGCTCGCAATGACCAGAAAAATGCTCGCAATAACCGGGTATTTTGTCGCCTATTTAATGACTCATTAATAAAAGGACCACAGAGACCAAAAAGAACAAAACCGCAACGGCCGAAAAGCAACGTAGAAAACAGGAGCTACGACAACAGGAATATTTTAAAGTAAGCTAATGCCAGCCCCTATTACCTTATTCAATTTTCAAAGAGCTATTTTAGTTTCTCGTAAAATTGATTTTTTATCAAGAAATTTTTGAGGTATGGCCAGGATATTTTATCTGTTTTCCGCTTTTTTAAGACTTGGAATAAGTCCTTGCCAGATGGATAAAACCAGGGCTATGGTTAGCCCTGCCAGTAAAGTCCATTTAGGCCCAAAATATTGAGCAGTAGTACCAGCCCAAAAGCTTCCTAAAGGGAAAAGCCCTAAAAAACTCAAGCTAAAAAGACTTAAAATGCGGCCGCGCAGGTCATCCGGGCTATTCAGCTGAAGAAAGGCGTTAGCAGAGGTAAACATGCAAACCATATGAAAGCCAGACATTATCAACAAAACACAAGCCAGATAAAACTTCTTTGAAAGAATCATCCCGCCCAGATAAATGCATAAAAGAGCCATGTTGGCGGGTATAAATCTATCTTTAGGAATATTTCTACCAAAAGCGGCCATGAATATGGCTCCCGTAAGTGTGCCCAGGCCGTTGGCGGCCATGAGAAAACTGAATTCCTTTCCTCCTCCACCGAAATTTTCACGCACCACCGCTGGAAGAAGCACCGCATAAGGTAAGACAAAGATGCTGGTGGTAGCTATGAGAAGTAAGATGCGTCTGATTTGGCGACTGTTTAATACAAAAATAAAACCGTCTTTTAATCCCTCCCAGGGTTTTTTGGAAACACCTTTATGATTTTCAGATAAAGGGATAATAGCCAAGGCAAAAATTATCGGCAGGTAAGATAGCGTGTTAGCCAAAAAACAGGTCCACAGGCCAAAATGAGCCATTAAAAACCCTGCTATAGCTGGCCCCAGGAATCTTGCCAAGTTAAAAGCCGTGGAGTGTAACGAAATAGCTGTTACCAATGAATCTTCACCCACCAGGTCAAAGATAAAAGAATGCCTTACCGGGAATTCAAGGGCAACAGTGCATCCGAGCAAAAAGGCTAGACTTAAAATGTGCCAAACTTCGACCCGTCCGCTAACAACTAAGAAAGTAAGAATACCTGCCTGCAAAGCAGCTACACTTTGAGAAAGCAAAAGAAGATTTCTTTTAGGTAAATGATCAGCTAAGTATCCTGCTGGTATCGAGAATAGAAGGATTGGTAAACTCCCTATAGCTCCCAATATGCCAAGAAAAAA
This sequence comes from Thermodesulfatator indicus DSM 15286, assembly GCF_000217795.1. Classification (NCBI taxonomy): domain Bacteria; kingdom Pseudomonadati; phylum Thermodesulfobacteriota; class Thermodesulfobacteria; order Thermodesulfobacteriales; family Thermodesulfatatoraceae; genus Thermodesulfatator; species Thermodesulfatator indicus. Next base: position 916,330 of record NC_015681.1, on the reverse strand, counting down.
GGCTGAATTAGTTAGATCATATAAAAGCCAGCGCTGAGCAGTCACAAAAATCCAGGTACCTAAAAGAGAAAAACTTTGGCCTATGAAAAAGACTCTAAAATTTCGTAAGCGCAGGGGCAAAATCAGATTATTGGCTATTTCTCCTAAAATGGGCATGGAGAACTATTAACTCACTAATACGCGCTTAAAAAGGGAAATAGCCCTACTTATGTCTTGATCTGATGTGCCGCGGCCAAGGCTTAAACGCATGGTCCCCAAGGCTACCTCTTTTGAGACTCCCATAGCGCTTAATACGTGAGAAATGGCCTGGGCTTTGTTATGGCAGGCTGCTCCAGTAGAAGCACAAATTTCCGGTAAATTGGCAAGAATTTGAGAAGCGCTAAGCCCAGGAAAGGATATACTCAAGGTGTTAGAAATGGTTCTTTCAGGGTCTCCATGGAGAACTAGACGGGGATAAATGTCTTTCAAACCTTGATATAGCTTTTCTCTTAATATTTTTTCTCTGGCCCCTTCGGCGATTAAATCCTTTTTAGCTATAGATGCTGCTTTACCCAAACCACAGGCGAGAGCTACTGGCTCTGTGCCTGGCCTCAATCCCTTTTCCTGAGAAGCCCCGTGCATGAGAGGCCTCAAAGAAATGCCTTCTCGTATAAATAAAGCTCCAATTCCCTTGGGAGCATACATCTTGTGGCCGGCTATAGTCATTAAGTCACAATTTATTTCTTTTACGGAAACAGGAAGTTTCCCTACAGCCTGGGCCGCATCAGTGTGAAAAACTATATCTCTTTCACGGCATATATGTCCAATTTCAGCTACAGGCTGGATAGTACCTACTTCATTATTAACAAGCATAATTGACACGAGAAACGTATCCGGCCGAAGGGCTTTTTTAAGCTCGTCTGGGTCAACATAGCCCTGACTATCTACCGGGAGGAAACTTACATCGAAACCCATTTCTAAAAGCTTTATCATGGGGTTTAGCACCGAGGGATGTTCAATCTGAGAGGTAATTACGTGTTTCTTTTTTTCTTGAGCCAGGGTCATTCCCAAAATGGCGAGATTATTAGCTTCTGTGCCCCCTGATAAAAAAATTATTTCTTGTGGGTTAGCTTCAATTAAAGATGCAACGTTTTTTCGCGCTTCTTCGAGGCCTTTCTTGGCTACCTGCCCGACTTTATGGCTGCAAGATGGGTTACCGAAGGCCTCGACTAAATAAAAATCGACAACTTCTCTTACTTCAGGAAGAACCGGTGCGGTAGCGTTGTAATCGAGATAAATAATCTGTTTCATTGTTATTCCCCACTTAGACATTTTGGGTAGGCCCTGGGGACATATCCCAAACCCCCCATTTTTTAATAGATTTTTCCTCTAAAACTCTCCTCTCCCAGAGGGAGAAGGGTTGGGGCTATCCCTCTATTACCAGTATGTTTAGATTGTTTTGTGTCTTCGCCCGTCTCACCCATTAGGTGAAAAAGATGGTAGCCATTTTAAGCCAAGCTTAATTCTGGCTTAAGCGGAAATCAAGGTTTATCCAGAGAGCTATTAATCCGAGTGTTTTTTACACGACAAAGTATCGCTGCTGACATAATCGCTAAAGCAAAGTAAGCTTCGCTGTCACTGCGAGGCCTCGTTAGAGGTCGAAGCAGTCTCAGGGATTGCTTCGCTTCGCTCGCAATAACTCAATTGTCGCAGTAGTTGTAAATTTTTATAGCCTATTCAGCCTGGGCCACTTGCCAGAGTTCATAAGAGTTTCAAGAAATTTTATAAAGCGCTTTTTGTTGTCTTCTGAGATATAAGCCACTTTCCGGGTATTCTTATTTCAGGCAAGGGTTCTTTTTACCCAGGAGATGTAAAAGGGCTTTAGTTGAAAAAGTTCAGGAATAGGAAATTCGTTTAAAATAGTCAGTAAAGTTTTGCCAGGAGTTATTTATAGTAATGCTAAATCTTCTAGTGTTATTATGTCAAATTTATTTACTTTATACGGCTAATTTTGAGTAATTCATTGACAGGTAATAGATGATATGGTAACGCACCTCCTAATTTGGAGGTGGGGAATAAGAAATTTTTCAAATCCATAGCCGCAGGTCAAAAAGGAATGTTGGGCGGGTTAATCTAAAATGCTGTGAGATGCTAACTAATGAATAAAACAGCCTTTTTGATAAATATATTCGCTTTTGCTTGTTTATTTGTTTCTTTAATAAGGAATAAGGAAAAAACGAAGCAATCACTGATAGTAGCGGTAAAATCTTTCTTCCGCATTCTTCCAATGGTTTTTATTATCATCATCGTCATAGGTCTGCTTTTAGGCTTTGTGCCCCCGGCCAAGATTTCTGACGTTATCGGCGAGCAAGCTGGTTTTGGCGGATTAATTTTCAGTGCCTTTTTAGGGACGATCCTGTATATTCCAGCACTTATCTCCTTTCCTTTGGCAGCGTCACTTCTGAAGGGTGGGGCATCAGTTACTGCCGTTGCCGCTTTCATAACAACGTTGACAATGGTTGGAATAGTTACTCTGCCTCTGGAGATAAAAGAACTGGGAAAGAAAATTGCCCTGCTGAGAAATGGCATAAGTTTCATCTTCGCAATTATTATTGCTCTTATAATAGGGGCACTATTATGAAAAAAGATAAGGCGCTAAAAGGAGCGATCCGAGATGTGATTCTTCTAGGTATCACTTTGAGTATCGCGATAATCTTGCTATCAATTTTCCCTGATAGACGAGATATGGTTTTTACAACATCATGGGAATTCTTTGTTGAAATGATTTGGATATTACCTGCCGTGATGATATTAATGGGTCTTTTTACGCTGTGGGTGTCAAAAGACATGGTTGTAAAATATTTGGGAAGAACTTCGGGAATAAAAGGTTTTTTTCTGGCCTTGCTCTTTGGCGCTCTGCCGACAGGCCCTCTTTATGTGGCTTTCCCAATGGCTGCGGCTTTAATTAAAAAAGGCGCACGCATTTCTAACGTCATTATTTTTCTTAACGCATGGGCGTGTATAAAGCTTCCTCAAGAAATAGTAGAACTCCAATTTTTAGGACCTAAATTTACGGCATTGAGACTGATTTTAACTATTATATTTACCGTAATCATGGCAACGTCAATCGAGCGGTTGATTGAATGGAGCAACAATAGAAACGGCGTGTCATAAGAGATAAAAAATGGTGCAAGTATTTGATGTTTAAAACTATGACGTCCTATCCGTATAAAAACATATCCATATTTCATTTGTGACCTTTCCTCTCAAAAATGTTCAAGTGGCAATTTGATGATTACCATCGGATCAAGGCGGTTAACAAAATAGATGCTATAAAAGGGAGAAGAAATAAATCAGGCTCTGAAATATTCTAGAATTGCCTTAACCAGTCCGGGAATAGTGTATTCTTTGGCCTCCACCTGGGGAGTAAAACCGGCCTTCTTTAGGGTTTCGGTGGTAATAGGCCCGATTGAGGCTAGCACTACCTCTGAAAGCAAACTTCTGGCTTCGTCTCCCAGCATTTTTAGCAAGTTTTTAGCCGTGGAAGAACTGGTAAAAGTTATAACATCCACCCCCTGCTCAAGCTCTTTCTTCAATCGGGTGGCTTCTTCTTCAGGAAGAATCGTCTGATAAGCAGGGACTACTTCAACCTCAGCGCCTGCCTCGCGTAATTTTTCAGGTAGTATCTCTCTTGCCTCAAGGGCCCTTGGGATCAAGACTTTTTTCCCGGCAAGCTCTTCTTTTAAGAGGGCCTCTAAAAGCCCTTCAGCCCGAAATTCTTGGGGCAGGAGATCCACCAGCAGGCCGTATTTTTTGATAAGCTCGGCTGTAGCCACGCCAATAGCCGCCACTTTGGTGTTGGCTAGGGCACGGGCGTCTTTCCCTCTGGCAAAGAGCCTTTCAAAAAAGACCTGCACGCCGTTAACAGAAGTAAAAATCAACCAGTCGTAAGTTTCTATTTGTTCAATAGCCTGCTCAAGCGGTTCAAAAGAGTCTGGCGGGACAATTTTTATAGTAGGAATTTCTAGACACTCGGCCCCGCATTCTTCAAGGCTCTCCACGAGCTGGCTGGCCTGGGCCCTTGTGCGGGTAACCACTATGCGCTTGCCAAAAAGGGGCTTAGTTTCAAACCAGTTAAGTTTTTCGCGAAGCTTTACCACTTCGCCTACCAGGATTATGGACGGTGGGCCAAGCTTTGCCTCCTCCACTTTAGCCACAATGTTTCCGAGGTTTCCAACAACCACCTTTTGCCGTGGGGTAGTACCCCAGCGCACCACCGCCACCGGCGTGTCTTCGGGTTTGCCGTGGCGAAGCAAGTTTTCACAAATACGAGGCAGGTTTTTCATGCCCATAAGAAAGGCTATAGTGCCAATGCGGGCCAGGGCCTCCCAGTCAATAGCTGAGTCTTCTTTAGTTGGGTCTTCGTGGCCGGTGACCATGGTAAAAGTAGAAGTATGCTCCCGGTGAGTTACCGGGATACCGGCGTAAGCCGGAGCGGCAATGGCGGAAGTAACCCCTGGCACTATTTCAAAGGGGATGCCGTGTTCCACCAAAACTTCAGCTTCTTCGCCACCACGGCCAAAGAGAAAAGGGTCTCCCCCTTTAAGGCGAGCTACGGTCTTCCCTTCTTTGGCCTTTTCTACTAGCAACTGGTTTATACCTTCTTGCGAAAGGGTATGATCACCGCCTTTTTTACCAACGTAGATTTTTTCGGCGTCCTCTCTGGTTAGAGCCAAAAACCTGGGATTAGCTAGGTAGTCGTAAACAATGACATCAGCCTTGGCGATGACCCGCCTTCCTTTCTCTGTAATAAGCCCTGGGTCTCCTGGACCTGCACCTATGAGATAAACCTTCCCTGGCATTATGCTCTCCCGTAAACTTCGTCAAGAATTTTTCGGCCGCCTCGGCCAAGAAGAATTTCCGCAAGCTTTCGCCCAAGTGCCTGGGCTTCTTCTTTGGGGCCTTTAAGTTCCTCTTTGAGAATAGTTTCGCCAGAAGGATCAGCTATTAAACCTTCAACGGTTAAGTTATCTCCTGAAAGCCTGGCAAAGGCCGCCAGCGGCACCTGACAACCTCCTTCAAGGGTGGCCAAAAAGGCCCGCTCTGCTGCTACACAAATAGCCGTTTCTTCGTGATGCAAAAAGGAAAGACCTTCTTTCAGGTCATGGTCAGATTCACGAACTTCAATAGCGAGAGCCCCCTGGCCAATGGCAGGAAGCATTATTTCAGGCGAAATGGGTTTGGCTCTTTCTTCTTTTAGGCCAAGCCTTATGAGACCGGCCTGGGCTACAATAATGGCGTGGTAAAGACCTTCGTTTAGCTTGCGCAAGCGGGTATCAAGGTTTCCCCGTAAATTTTCAATCTTTAAGTCAGGCCGGTAAGCCTTAAGCTGGGCACTCCGGCGCAAACTACTGGTGCCAACCGTGGCGCCACTAGGCAAGTCATCAATGGATTCCCCACCCTGTGAAATTACGACATCATACGGGCTTTCGCGCTCAGGGATTATAGCGATTTCAAGGCCTTCTGGCAGCTCGGTAGGAACATCTTTCATACTGTGGACCGCAAGGTCTATCTCTTCTCGCAAAAGGGCGTCTTCTATTTCTTTGACAAAAAGCCCTTTGCCGCCAACTTTGGCCAGGGGAACATCTAAAATCTTATCGCCTTTGGTTTTGATGATGACGGTTTCTACCTGAATCTCGGGGTAGCGTTCTTTTATCTGGCCGATGACCCAATTTGTTTGGGCCAGGGCAAGCTTTGAACCTCTAGTGCCTACCTTAATGTGCTTTCTCAAAGAACTACTCCTTTTAAATCGTGACTTAACTTTCTGACGACTAAAAACTAAATTTACTCGTTTACGCGTTTTAATAAGTCTTTAAATTCTTCCAGGCTTTTTGCTCTAACAGCCGCTCGGCTAAGGCTTTTTAATAATTCTGCACTGGATATAGCGTTAATTTGAGAGATAACAGACACGGGTAAAATTCCGAACCTTTCTTCAAGCACATCTAGAAGAACTTCTTTTAATCCTTGCTGAATACCTTGCTGAATACCTTGCTGAATACCCTGTTGGAGACCTTCTTTTAATCCCTCTTCAAAACCTTCTTTTTTAATTATTTCGTAAGCAGCACTTTCTATCATTAGATCACGCCTCCTCTGGACCAATTTTAACGGAATTTCAGGAGAAATTAAGCCTCCTAAAATGGCCATTCCCGTTAAAAGGTCCGCCCTAGTTTCCCTGGAAGTTTCTGACTGGTAAATTTTCTTTTCAGCTTCATCAATAAATTTTTCCCCGTTTTTTAAAATAGGCACAAAGGCTAATAAACATTCTGGGCCCTTTTCTACCACCATTTCTGCGTCTATTTCGTAAAGTTTAATTAGATTGAACTGGTAATTGACTTCTTCATCTCTATAGTAATTTTTGGCACCAGCTGAAGGAGTAAACAAAAAACAAAAAGTTTTAACGGGGATATTTTCTTCAAGAAGATGACGGCAACGGCACTCAAGAGTACGCAAAGGATACCAGGCCTTCCAAGAAGAAAAAAATTCCACTAACACTAAAAGTTCTTCATTATCTTCTAGAACTGTTTTTAAAACAAAGTCAGCCCGCCTTAAAGAGGTAGTCTCTTGTGGGCGTTCTTCAATTAAAAAAGCTTTTTTTACTGGTAAACCGCAGAAAAAAGAAAGAAAAGGCTCTTTGCAGCGAGAAAGAATAACCTTAGAGGCAATATCGTAGTGCATAAATTATTTCCCGCTGCAACTGCTACAGCTGGTGGCCGTACAACTACTGCAAGCACTGCTCCCTGAAGCACTTACAAAGTTAGCTCCACACTTAAAGGCACAGGCAGACATTATTTTTTCTACTTTTTCGCTGCCGCACTTAGGGCACTTGATCCCATCGTAACTTCCACCAAGGACTAGTTCTTCAAAGGTCTCTCCACACTCAGAGCAAGTAAATTCGTATATGGGCATGGGCCTACACCTCCTAAGCTTTTTCTACTTTAACTTCTAATCCTTCAGGCACGCGTTTCAAGTCCTCAAGAGGGCTTAAGATTTTCCCCACAATATTTACGGCACTGGCAGGCCTAATTTCCGAAGGCGTACTTATAGGCGTTTTCCCGAAAAATAGGCAAAGGGCCTTGCCATCTGGCCAGTAGCCAACATCACCAAGCTCCACCACCTCTTTGGCCGTTTCGTCAAGGCCAAAGGCCACCGGTGTAGCAAAATAAATTTCCTCGCCCCAGAGATTAACTCGGGAGGTAAAAGGAGCCGCTTCAAAAATGGCTTTGGCACACGGCGTATCGGCAAGTTCAATTTCGGCTACGATTTCGTCAAAAATAAGTTTAAGCTTCATGGCTTAACTCCTCAAGCAAAGCTCCCGCAAGAAGCGGAATTAAGATTTCATGGTGCCCCGTTATATGATAGCCCTTCCCACCGGTCATGGTAGGTCGGTTAACCACATTGGTAAGGGGGCGATAATGTCTTATAAAATCAAAATTCACCGTGGTGAATTTTTCTACTTTGTAGCCAAGGTTTCTCACCACAGTTAAAGCCTTTAAAAAGACCTCTGGCAATAATACCGCCGAACCGGCCAGAAAAAACACGCCGCCTTCAAGGTCCGCCACCAGGCGGCAAAAGACTTTAAAGTCATAAAAAGAGGCTTCACCAATAGCGGCGCCGTCTGCCGTGGGATGCATGTGCACGATGTCCGTGCCTATGGCCACGTGTACGGTTACCGGCACTCCGAGTTTATAGGCCGAAGCAAAAAGGCTTAGGTCTTTATAAGGATAATCGCCCTCAGCCAAAAGTTTGCCCAGAGCCAGACCCAGGCCCTGCTTACACCCTTCTTTGGCCGCTCGGTTTACCAGCTCACCGGTTTCTTTAGCAGCCCCAAAACTTCCGTCTTTTAAGGCCTGGGCTACGTCTTCAGAAGTGATGCCAGCCATGGCCAGTTCTGAGTCATGGACCATGCAGGCTCCGTTTACCATGACCGCGGAGATAAACCCCCGCCGCATAAGGTCAATAATAATGGGCGTGAGGCCAACTTTGATGACATGGGCCCCAAAACCCCAGATAACCGGCCGCTTGTTTTTAATGGCGTGAGCCATGGCACGAGCTACCGCCAGCAAGTCCTTTGCGGCTAGTTCTTTGGGCAGGCAGGCGAGAAACTCTTTAAAACTTAAGCCCGGCGAAAGAGGCCTTGCCAGGTCTTCCACGGAAACCTTGCTTGGCCGTTCAAAAAGGCTGTAAGTTTTAAGACCTGAAAAATCAAGGGGCTTAACTGGCAAAGATGGCCTCCTCTACCAGTTCGCAAACAAGATGGATGTAAAAAATATGGGCTTCTTGAATACGAGGGGTCTCTCTGGACGGCACTACCACTAAAATATCAGCAAAACTGGCCATATTACCACCCGTCCCGCCAGTTAGCCCAATGGTTAAAAGCCCTTGTTCTCTGGCGGCCTTAAGGCCCCGCAATACATTTTTTGAATTTCCGCTGGTGCTAATGCCAAGAGCTACATCTCCAGGTTGCCCTAGGGCCTTGATCTGCTTTTCAAATACGTCGGAAAAATCGTAATCATTAGCCACCGCCGTAAGAATAGAAGTATCGGTGGTGAGGGCAATGGCCGGAAGAGGTTCTCTTTCAAGTCTGAAGCGGTTGATAAACTCAGCGGCCATGTGTTGGGCGTCGGCCGCGCTGCCGCCGTTTCCAAAAATAAGGAGTTTTCCTCCGTTTTTTAAGGAATTTAAAATGGCTTCAGCGGATTTTAAAATGTTCTCCCGCTGTTTATCCCAGAATAGCCTTTTGACTGATAAAGAATCCTCTAAAATTTTTTGCGCCCGACCAGTCCAGTTATTCATAGTTTAAGGAATGTGCTCTAAAAGTTTATAAAATGCAAGCCCCAGGTATTCGTGGACGGCAAGGTCACTGTAAAAAAGATTTATAGGCCTGGGCCAGAAATCAGTAATACCAAAAGACCTTTCCTCTCTGGAGATTGAATAAGCCGGATACGGAATGGGCTTAAGCCCTTCTCTTTCAAAAAGATAAACTGACCTAGGCATGTGGTAAGCAGCGGTTACTAAAATGAATTTCTGGCCGCTAAGGCGTTCTTTTAGCACCCGAGCGCTTGAGGCCGTATCATTGGCCTTATCGTAAACTTCTACATTTTTGACTCCCAAGCCCCCGGCAATTTCTGCCAGGTAACTGGCTCCCTTGCCCATATCCAGGCCCTGACTCCCAGCCCCCACGATAATAAGTGGTTTTTCCGGATATTTTTTGGCCAACAATACTGCCGCTAAAAGTCTTTTGGCCGTTTCTCCCCCAATGCGGTCTAGTAGAGCTAAATTCGGACGGTCAGATACGTAAGAAGGAAGCAAAACAATGGCTTGAGCTTCCTTTAAAACGGCTTCTTTGGGCTTGGCATAACGAGATTCAAGAGGATGCAATAAAAAATAAGGCAAAACTGTAGAAGACAAGTAGAGAATAATAAAACCCAAGGCAAGAAAAATTTTCACCTGGCTTTTACGGTAACGGGAAAAAGCAGCTAAAAAAGCCAATAATAAAAAGACAAAAGAAAGCCCTGAGGGCAGCAAAAGATTACCGATTATTTTTTTGAGGATAAATGGTAGGTCCATAAGATGATAAGCTGGCGGGGCTGACGGGACTTGAACCCGCGACCTCCGGCGTGACAGGCCGGCGTTCTAACCGTACTGAACTACAGCCCCGCAATTCTCATTATGGTGGGCGGAACAGGATTTGAACCTGTGACCCCCGGCTTGTAAGGCCGATGCTCTCCCGCTGAGCTATCCGCCCCAACCAGGGGTAAAATTAACAAGCCCACTCCTACCTGTCAAGGCTAATGCGTTCTTATCTCGCTGCCTTCTTTGGTATCGCCAAACAAAGTATAAGGTGGTACGTCTCTAAATAATTTGTCAGGTTCTTTAAGGTCAAGGGCTATCTTTAAGACATCGTCCATGTGTTCTACCAGCACGATGTCTAAATCCTTTCGCACCTTGGCCGGAATTTCTTTTAAGTCTTTTTCATTTTCTTGCGGGATAATCACTGTTTCAATATGCCCGCGGCGGGCCGCCAAAAGTTTTTCTTTAAGGCCACCTATGGGTAAAACCCTTCCTCTTAAAGTGATTTCACCGGTCATAGCCACTGTTCTCTTAACCGGTATCTTTAAAAGGGCCGAGACAATGGCCGTGGCAATGGTTATGCCAGCACTTGGCCCATCTTTAGGGATGGCTCCTTCGGGCACGTGCACGTGAATATCAATTCGCTGATAAAAATCCGGCGGAAGCCCAAGTTGATGCGCCCTTGAACGCACGTAGCTCATAGCCGCCTGGACAGACTCCTGCATCACGTCACCAAGCTTTCCGGTAATGAGAAGTTTACCCTTACCAGGCATAATCACCGCTTCTATCTGGAGAAGGGCGCCGCCAGTCTCTGTCCAGGCAAGGCCAGTGGCCATACCCACTTCGTTTTTCTCTTCGGCCATGCCGTAGCGATAACGAGGAACACCAAGATACTTGTGAACTTTGCTAACTAAGACTTTGGTAGGTTTAAAGGCCTTGGGGTCTTTGGCTACTTCTTTGGCAATCTTACGACAGATAGCCGCTATCTCGCGTTCAAGATTTCTAACCCCGGCTTCTTTGGTGTAACGCCTGATTATTTCTAAAATGGCCCGATCAGAAAAAGTGACCATTTCAGGTGACAGTCCGTGGGCTTCAAGCTGCCTGGGAATTAAATAGCCTTTGGCAATTTCTAGCTTTTCCTCTTCGGTGTAGCCTGGGATTTCAATTATTTCCATACGGTCAAGAAGAGGCGTAGGAATAGTATGAAGGGCATTGGCTGTGGTAATAAAAAGCACGTTTGAAAGGTCGTAGCCCACTTCTAAGTAGTGATCTTGAAAGGCAAAATTCTGCTCTGGGTCAAGCACCTCTAAGAGGGCCGCGGCTGGGTCACCACGAAAGTCAGTGCCGATCTTGTCAACCTCGTCAAGGCAAAATACAGGATTTACTGTGCCGGCCTTTTTCATGCCCTGGATTATTTTGCCAGGAAGAGCTCCGATATAAGTGCGACGGTGCCCGCGGATCTCAGCCTCGTCGCGCACGCCACCAAGCGATATGCGCACAAAGTTGCGCCCCATGGCCCGCGCTACCGACTTGGCCAGTGAAGTTTTTCCCACCCCTGGCGGGCCCACCAGGCAAAGAATCGGCCCTTTAATTTTTTTAACCAGCTTTTGCACGGCTAAGTGTTCCAGAATGCGCTGTTTGGGTTTCTCAAGGCCGTAGTGGTCAGCGTCAAGGATTTTTTCGGCTTCTTCTATGTCTATTTTGTCTTTAGTGCGCTCATACCACGGAAGGCTAATCAGCCAGTCAATATAGTTGCGCACTACAGTGGCTTCCGCTGACATAGGCGACATCATCTGGAGCTTCTTGAACTCCTGGCGCACTTTAGCCGCCACTTCTTTAGGCAAGCGCTTCCGTTTAATGCGCTTTTCAAGCTCAGCCAGGTCTCCACGGCCGTCTTCTCGCTCGCCCATTTCTTTTTGGATAGCGCGCATCTGTTCGTTCAGATAGTAATCGCGCTGGGTCTTCTCCATCTGTTTCTTGACGCGCTCTTTGATGCGCTGCTCAAGGCGAATAACTTCCATCTCCCCCCGGAGATAACCGAGCACCATTTCCAGCCGTTTTTTAACGTTAGTTATTTCAAGAAGCCTCTGCTTCTGGGCTAGCTTAAGGTTTAAAACCGCGGCGATATGGTCTGCTAACCTTGAAGGATCTTTGAGCCCCAAAATTGACGAAACAACTTCTGGAGGAATCTTCTTATTCACTTTGGTGTATTCTTCAAAGGCCTCGTGGCAAAGCCTTATCAAGGCTTCAACTTCTGGGCCAGCTTCAATAACCTCGCTTTTCGGCTCCACTTCCACCATGAAAAAGGAATGCCCTGGCAAAAAGCGGTTGATCTTAGCCCGCTGTTTACCCTCAATAAGGGCCTTTACCGTGCCGTCTGGCAAACGGAGAATCTGAATTATCGTGCCGATGGTACCTACTCGATAAATGTCTTTTTCTTCAGGTTCGTCAAGCTGGGCGTCTTTCTGGGCGGAAAGGAAAATTTCCTTGGTGCCGGCCATGGCGTGCTCAATGGCCATGATGCTCTTTTCCCGCCCTATAAACAAAGGCACCAAACGTCCAGGGTAAAGAACGATGTCTCTTAAAGGTAGTAACGGCAGGGTTATTGCTTGTTGTTCTTGTTTCGTATCCATAACACCTCTTAGGCCTGCTGGGCCTGTGATTCGTAAATTATTATTGGTTTGTCTTTTCTGGTGATAACTTCTTCTGTTACCACTACTTCTTTAACGCCTTCCATAGAAGGCAACTCATACATTATTTCAAACATAGCTTCTTCCATAATGGCTCTTAAGCCTCGGGCGCCACATTTGCGCCTTATGGCCTCCTTGGCAATGGCCCTAAGAGCCCCTTCTGTAAATCTAAGGCTTACGCCGTCCATTTCAAATAGTTTTTGATATTGTTTGGTAAGAGCGTTCTTGGGCTCGGTAAGAATCTTAATAAGTTCTTTTTCGGTAAGTTCATCAAGTGTGGCTACAATGGGTACACGACCAACGAACTCAGGAATCATACCAAATTTGATGAGATCTTCAGGTTCCACGTGCGCAAGAATCTCCCCAATACTCATATCTTTAGCACTCTTTATATCAGCCCCGAATCCAATGGAACGTTGGCCAAGACGCTCTTTAATAATTCTCTCAAGCCCCACAAAAGCACCACCACAAATGAACAGGATATTAGTTGTATCAACCTTGATAAATTCCTGTTGTGGGTGTTTGCGGCCGCCTTTTGGAGGCACATTGGCCACAGTGCCTTCAAGTATCTTTAAAAGGGCTTGCTGAACTCCCTCTCCCGAAACGTCACGGGTAATAGACGGGCTATCAGTCTTTTTGGCAATTTTGTCTATCTCGTCAATATAAACAATGCCCCGCTGGGCAAGTTCTACGTCATAATCAGCGGCTTGAAGCAGATTAAGGATAATGTTTTCTACGTCTTCACCTACATAGCCGGCTTCGGTAAGGGTGGTGGCGTCAGCAATGGTAAAAGGCACGTTTAAAAACTTGGCCAGCGTTTGAGCGAGAAGAGTTTTTCCGCTACCCGTTGGCCCTATCAACATGATATTGCTTTTCTGAAGTTCTACGCCGTTTAAGCTCACTCGACTTTCTATACGCTTGTAGTGGTTATGAACCGCCACCGAAAGAATCTTTTTGGCCTTTTCCTGACCGACTACGTACTGGTCAAGAAAAGCCTTAATCTCTGAAGGCTTAGGGATAGACGGCGACTCTTTTTCAAACTCTTCGCCGTCAGAATCTTCGGCGATTATGTCATTGCAAAGCTCAATGCATTCATCACAGATATAAACAGCCGGGCCAGCAATCAGTTTGCGGACTTCATGCTGGCTTTTTCCGCAAAAGGAGCAATGTAAATCGCCTTTGTTTTTCTTCTTAGGCATTGTCCTTTTCCTCCTTCATTGAAGGGCGCTTGGTTAATATTTTATCAATAACTCCATATTTTTGCGCCTCTTCACTAGACATATAAAAATCGCGTTCGGTATCTTTTTGGATTTGTTCTATAGGCTGGCCAGTGTGGTTAGCCAGTATTTCGTTTAACATGGCTCGCAAACGAAGAATTTCTCGCGCCTGAATGTCAACATCGGTAGCCTGGCCCTGAAAGCTTCCTATGGGTTGATGTAGCATGATACGCGAGTGCGGAAGGGCATAGCGTTTACCTTTAGTGCCACCAGCTAGAAGTACAGCAGCCATGCTAGCCGCTTGCCCTAAGCAAAGGGTGCAGATATCAGGCTTTATATATTGCATAGTGTCGTAAATAGCTAGGCCAGAGGTCACTATGCCACCAGGCGAGTTTATATATAAAGTGATGTCTCTATCGGGATCTTCAGCTTCCAGAAAAAGGAGCTGAGCAATCACCAGGTTGGCCAAGTGATCATCAATGGGAGCTCCGATAAAGACAATTCTTTCCCGCAGGAGGCGCGAGTAAATATCATAAGCTCGTTCGCCACGAGCAGTCTGTTCAATAACTATAGGTACGTACATGGTTAACCCTCTCTTTCCTCGGCGTCCTTTGGTTCTTCGGAAGCAGAATTTGATTGATTTTCTTTAATTTTAGCCTGAGACACCAAAAATTGCAAAGTCTTGTCAGCTATGATGCGTGGCACCATAGAAGTAGCCAGAATAGCTCTTGCTTCTTCAAGGCTGGCCTTAGTGGCTTCAGCAAGCATTTTGGCTTTTTCCTCAAGTTCTTCACCGCTTACACTTATATTTTCGATCTCTGCAATTTTTTCTAAAATGAGATCTTCACGGGCCTGCTGCTCAGCCATGGGGCGCAACCGTTCCTTGAGTTTGGGCACAGAAATACCTGCGGACTCAAAAGTGTGGCCTTTTTCTTCAAGGTTTTGCTGCATTTGTTCAATCAGGCGAGCAAGTTTGTATTCTACGTAACGTTCAGGTACTTCAAACTGAATCTTTTCCCGCAGCTTTTGAAGCACCTGTTCTCTTAAAAATTCTTCGGCCTTTTTCTTTTTTTCTTCTTCGAGGCGAGCCTTGATTCTTTCGCGTAGTTGCTCAACAGATTCAAAGCCCAGATTCATTTTCTGGATAAACTCGTCGTCCAGGGGCTTTAAATCTCTCACATAAACTTCTCGTATCTGGACTTTATAATGGACAGTCTGCCCTGCTAGCTGGGCGTTTAAAGCGTCTTCAGGGTATGTTACATCTATTTCTACTGTATCTCCGGCCTTTTTGCCAATGAGGGCCTGTTCTATAGTCTCGTTAAATTCTCCAGTACCAACGTCAACATAAAGGGCTTCGGCTTCATGCCCTGGCACCGGTTCGCCGTTGATGTAGGCTTTGAAAGAGAGAATGGCTATATCGTTTAATTGTATCTCGTGGCCTTCTTCAGCTGGTTTTAGGTCAGCAAAAGTCATCTGAATGGCTTTCAGGTGATTTTCAAGCTCTTCTTCAGTTACTTCGGTAGGAAGTGCTTCTATCTCTAATCCTTTATAATCTTCAGGTTTTATATCGATCTCAGGCCTTATATCTACTACGGCGGTGTAAGAAAAACCGGTTTTTTCGTCTAACTGGTCATAAGATTCAATTAAAGGCCTTACAATGGGGGCTAGCTTTGATTCTTCAATGGCCTTGGGAAGGCTTTCCTGGATTAGATTTTCTACCACGCGCTCTTCAATGTGTTCTTTAAAAAGGCGTTTCACTACGGCCTTGGGAACCTTCCCTTTACGAAAACCCTTTACCGAAACCTCTTTACTGAGCTTCCGGCAGGCTCGGTCAATCTCTTTGGCCACTACCTCTGGCGGCAATTCCACTTTGAGTTTTTTCTGCACTGAAGTGATGTCTTCCACGTTTACCTTCATAAAAATCTCCCTATGTCAAATTTTTTTCAAAATTTTGTATTAAAACTACAAAGTTTTATGAAAAGCGGCAAGGGTTTGACCTTTCTTAAAAATCCATAAGTTCGTCGTCTTCTTCAACAGAAGATTTGTTCTGAGAGGGGGTTTGACTTAACCAGAGTTCCCGCTCTTTAAATAATTGATAGACTAAGGCTATAGCGGCTCCGGCAAAAACACCCGCAAGGCCGGCCATAAGCCAGAATTTTTGCTTGTTGATTTGCACGGCTTTGCCACAATATGGGCAAAAATAAACCCCTTCGGGGATGTTACCGTTACAGGCGGGACAATTCATCGGCCTTCTCCTGTAAAAATTTTAGATCAGCTAAAATTTTTTCTTTTTCTAGCCATTGGGCCAGATCTTTAAAGGCCCGTTCAGCCATTAGTTTATATCTTTCCCTCTTGGGCATTTTTTTGCGAACTTTGCCGGGCAAATCAAGTGGTGGGAAGAGCCCCCAATTGATATTCATGGGCTGGAAATGTTTAGGATCCGCCTCGGTGATATAATGGACGAGAGCCCCGTGAGCGGTAGTGCGCGGCGGGACAACGAGTTTCATCTCTTTGGCTAGACGCCCGGCGTTAAGCCCGGCAAGAAGACCCATAGCCGTTGATTCCACGTAACCTTCTACTCCGCTTAACTGGCCTGCCAGAAAAATACGAGGTTCTTTTTTTAACTGTAAAGTCTTGGTAAGCACCTTAGGCGCACATACAAAGCTATTGCGATGTACCGAGCCAAACCGGGCAAACTCGGCCTGTTCAAGCCCGGGTATCATCCGAAAGACCCTTTCTTGTTCTTTGTATTTTAATTTAGTTTGAAAACCCACCAGGTTATACAAAGTCCCTTCTTTGTTTTCTGCCCTGAGTTGCACTACGGCATAAGGCTCTTTGCCTGTGCGCGGGTCTTTCAAACCCACAGGCTTCATAGGGCCAAAACGCAGAGTTTCTCTTCCTCTTTCCGCCATAACTTCAATGGGGAGACAGCCTTCAAAATATTTCGGCTTTTCAAAATCTTTAAAAGGGACTTTTTCTGCAGCCAGCAAGGCGTCTATAAACCTTTCGTATTCCTCTTTGGTCATAGGGCAGTTGATATAAGCCCCTTCGCCTTCACTATAGCGATCAGCCTTAAATACTTTATCCCAGTTGATGGACTCGGCATAAATAATAGGGGCTATGGCATCGTAAAAATGAAAGAATTCTTCGCCTGTGTAGCGCTTTAAGTCTTCAGCTAAGGCCTCAGAAGTAAGCGGCCCCGTGGCCACGATAACTATTCCCTCACTCGGAATAGAGATAACTTCTTCGTTAATCACTTCTATTAACGGATGGGTGGCTATCTTTTCGGTTACGTAGGAGGCAAAAAGCTCTCGGTCAACGGCCAGGGCTTTGCCGGCGGGAACTTCGCTGGCCAAAGCCGCTTCCATAATCAGAGAAAGAAGTCGCCTTAACTCTTCTTTTAATAGCCCCACGGCACTGGTTATCTCTTTTGAACGCAAAGAATTTGAACATACGAGTTCTGCAAGCTTTCCTGTTTTGTGTGCCGGAGTCAGTTTTTTAGGGCGCATTTCGTAAAGTTTTACCGGGACCTCTCGGCAGGCCAGTTGCCAGGCAGCTTCTGAACCAGCAAGCCCTCCGCCGATTATCGTAACACGATGAGGTTCTCTCATGCGGCAAGCCTCGTAGCCAGTTGCCCACAGGCCGCTGAAATATCTCGCCCCTTACTTTTGCGAATAGTGGCTACATAACCGTAAGAAAGGAGAATTCCCTGAAAGCGGAATATAGTTTCCTCATCTGAGCACTTAAAAGGCAAGGCCGGATGTTCGTTAAAAGGAATCAGGTTGATTTTAGCTGGCACGCCTTTTAAGAGTTTGGCCAGTTTGTGGGCGTCGTGAGAAGAATCGTTCACCCCTTTAAGCATAAGATACTCAAAGGTAATACGCCAGCCTTTAGGTAAGGGGTATCGGCGACAGGCAGGTATCAGTTCTTTCAAAGGATAGCGCTTGTTGATAGGCATAAGTTGAGTCCTTTTATCTTCATCTGCGGCGTGCAGGGAAATAGCAAGTTTAGCGGTTATGTCTTTCCCGAGTTTTTCCATCTGGGGAATCAGGCCCACGGTGGAAACCGTAACGCGGCGGCGCGAAAAATTAAACCCCTTCTCGTCTAGCAGAATTTTTAGGGCCCTAAGAATATTTTCGTAATTAGCAAGCGGCTCTCCCATACCCATGAAGACGATATTTCGCAAAGGCTTTTCTTTAATAAGCCCTTCGCGTATAAGCACTTCTTTGGCCCTCAACACCTGGGCCGTAATTTCGTGAGGGGAAAGATTGCGCCTAAAACCCATTTTGGCTGTGAGACAAAAGGCACACCCCATGGCACAGCCCACCTGGGAGGATACGCAAAGGGTATAGTGGTCTTCCTCGGGAATGATAACGCATTCAATAAGTTCATCATCTTTAAGACGCAAAGCAAGTTTACGAGTCCCGTCTGAAGAGACTTCTTCTTTGTAAATTTCCGGGAGAAAAAGACAAAACTCTTTAGACAGCTCTTCACGAAGGGCTTTGGGAAGATCTGTCATCTGGGCAAAAGAGTAGATTCCAGGTTGGGCTAACCACTTAAAAACCTGCCGTCCCCGGTAGGCTTGAAGCCCTCTTTCTTTGAAGAGGGCCTCAAGTTCTTGGCAAGTGTAGTCTCTAAGATTTTTTGAGTTCTTCAAGAAGTCTTTTAGCCTCCTCTTTTTCAGGGAAATTAAGAGGAGATTTTACTATCTTTTCGAGCTCTTCCAAAGCCGCTTTCTTTTCTCCTTTGGCGATAAGGGCTTTGGCGAGATGAAATCTTGTGGGCAAAAAGTCTGGGTTCTTCTCAAGAATATCTTTAAAGGTAGAAATAGCTAGATCGTAAGAGCCTCGCTTATAAAGTACCCAACCAAAGGTATCAAGGATATATGGGTTTTCAGGGGCAAGTTCTCTAGCCCTTTGGGCAAAAATGAAGGCCTCTTCAAGTTCACCTTTTTCCGCAAGCATCCAGGCCAGGTTATTAAGCGCTGGGAAGTAATCGGGTTTTATTTCAATGATCTGGCGGTAAACTTTTTCGGCCTCGTCATTTTTGTTCTGAGCCAACAAAATAGCCCCTTTGATCATCAAGAGTCTCACGTTTTGTGGAGATTTCTCAAGGGCCTTTTCCGTCTCGGTTAAAGCCTGGTCAAGTTTTCCTTCCTTGGCGTAAAGAGCAATGAGAAGGTTATAAGCGGGGAGGAACTTGTCATTCTCTTTAAGAGCCAGTTTAAGTTGCTCTTCAGCCGTTTTCAGGTCTTTTTTAACCAGATAAACCTGGGCTTTTAAAAAGTAAAGAGGAGCCTTGTTTTTAAAATTGGCCATGTGTTTGTCAATAAGGGCCAAGGCCTTATCAGGTTCTTTCTGGGCAAGATAATATCGTACCAGGCGAGTAAGAGCTGGTAAGTGGTTAGGGGCGAGCTCTAAGGTCTTTAAGTCCTGAGCCACTGCTTCTTTTATTTTTTTCTGAGCGTAAAGGCAGGTAGCATAAGCAAAGTGTACTGTTGGATCTTTCGGAAATATTTGAATCATACGTTTATAGATTTTTTCAGCTTCGGCAAATTTCTTTTCAGCCATATAAGAAGCAGCCAATAAGAGCCCGGCTTCTTTGTTTCGGGGCATGAGACGAAGGACTTTTACCGCTTCTTCACGCGCTTTATCAGGCTCTCCCTGGGCGAGAAGCAAACGAGCGTAGATCAAACGAGTTTTCCAGGCAAGGGGATTTAACTCAATGGCTTTTTCAAGGGCCTTTCTGGCTTCAGCCGGCTTTCCTTGAAGCAGGTTAACTACACCAATGAAATGGTAGGCTTCAGCCAGGCGCGGCCTACCTTTAACGGTAATTTCAAAGTCTTCTAGGGCTTCGGCTAAAAGGCCTTTGGCTAGACGAATTTTTCCGCGTACCAGATGGGCTATCGGATGGTTAGGATTTTTGGCGAGAACTTCGTCAACCAGTTTTTGGGCTTCATCAAGCTTATTTTTCTGGACTAAGAGATAGGCCAGCTGAGCCTTCAGGTCTAAAGAGTCTGGCCATTTTTTAAGGCTTTCTTCGGCAAGTTGAATGGCCTTGTCAATCTGGCCAAGTTGACGGTAAAGGTCTATCAACATTAAACGGCCAAAGACTTCGTTTGGATGTTTTTCATTCCAGGTTAGCAGAAAGTTTTCAGCGTCTTTGAACTTGCCCTGAGCCACGTAAAGGGAAACGAGCTCTCTTACGAAACGCGTTTGCTTTGGAAACTTGGCGGTAAGTTCTTTAAGCAAAGTTTCGGCTTCCTTAACTTTTCCGTTTTCAAGATACTGGCGTAACAAAAGCTCATAAAGAAAAACATTGTCAGGGGACTTAGCTATAGCCTCTTTTAACTTAGCCAGTGCTTTAGCTTTTTCACCTTTGGCATTATAGACACGCGAAATAATTACTAGAGCTTCTATGTTTCCCGGATCTTTAGCCAGCACTTGTTCTGCTAATTTCTCGGCGTTTTTATAGTCTTTCTGTCGTAAACGCAGAGTAGCCAAAAGATTTAAAGCCTTTATATTCTCGGGCTCTTTTTGAAGGACATATTGTAGGTGTTTTTCCGCTTCTTCTAATTCCCCTGCGGCTATAAGAAGAGAAGAAAGCTTGATTCGGGCCTCAAGGTTTTCCGGATCAACGTCAACGGCCTTGCGATATTGAGAAAGGGCCTGCCTGAGGTTTCCTGTTTTTAAGTAAATTTCTGCTAGTTCGTAATTGGCCTTTGGGTGTTTAGGGTCAATTTGAAGCACATTTTGAAATTCTATGGCTGCTTCGCGAAGTTTTCCTTCTTTGGCGAAAGCAATGCCCTTTTCCATGTGTTTGGCAATCTTTTCTTCGGAGGAACTGCAGCCAAGAAAAGCCACCACCAACAAAAACACTACTAAAATACGCCATCTACCCACCATAGAGATCTCCTTTAGGGGTTTTGCTTTTTTATAACTAACTAATCGTTAAAAACCAAGTTTGCTTTAAAAATAATTTGAAGTTCCATTTACTTCTGGCTAAAGCTAGAATCCAGGAATGTTGCTACATAAGTTTGACAAAAAAGAGATCTTTGCAAAATTAAGGAAAATATAGATTGATTGCTTCGGCTGCTGGACGCAGCCTCGCAAGATACTGTGGTTTTTGTCAAGCACTTTGAGCTTCCATTTGCCATTTTTTGTAATTATAGAAAGCAAATATCAATAATTTTCTGGCACAGGCTATTATGGCCACTTTCTTCGGTTTTCCTCTCTTTATCAAACTTTCGTAATACTCTTTTAGTCCCCCTTCTTTACATCTTATGGCACTAAGCGCCCCCATAAAAAGCAAACTCCTTAACCTATTATCCCCTTTCTTGCTTATCCTGGTTACCAGCTTCCTCTTACCAGATTCCTTTACTTCCGGGTCCAATCCTGCTAGAGCTACTACCTCCCGCCGGTTTCTTATCCGCCTCTTCCGAAAAAAGATGTAACAATATGTCGCTATCATCTTCCCTATACCTTTAACTTTCTCTATCTCTCTAACCCCTCTGTTTATGTCGTCATCTTTATTTACTAATTCCTCCATCTCTTTCTTTATCTTCTGAAGCCTCTGCCTTGTTTCTTCTAAGTTTTTCTGTATGTATTTTTTGCTTTCTTTACTATCTACTGGTACTCTATCTAAATACTCTAGAAAATTAGATAACTTGTTTTCTATATTTTGAAGTAATTGATACTCACTTAACAATAAAGATAATTTCTCTAAATTTTCGTTATATTCTATTTCTTTGATCTCTTCTTCGCTAACTATCTTGTGATATTCGTATAACAGTTTCGCATCAAGATTATCTGTTTTTGCTCTATGACCTAATACTTCTCTTAAACGGGGGACTTTTCTGGGGTTAAGGGATACTACTTTTATCATATTCGTAGCACAGAACTCCTCCAGAAATGCCGAATATGGCCCTGTGGGCTCGTATATCACCACCCTTTTCTTCCTGTCTTCTTTCTTCTTAAAAAACTTCCTCTTAAATTTCTTTAAACCCCTTTCATTTTGAAACTCGTAAACCTTCTGGCCATCAAAAATAACCAATGTATCCTTGGCCACATCCACCCCAAGAAAAGATAAATTTTTCATAGGTCTTCAATTCTCCTTTCTTTGAGATAAAATAAAGATTGTTGGTAGGGAGGTCCTTCCAGGTTTAGCCTTGTATACGGACAGTTTCCGTAATTGGAAACGTCCCGGATACTGTTCAAACACAGGGAAGGACGGCTAATCTTGCGATCGAACAGTTTGCTAAAAAGCAAACGTTCCATGACTCAACAGCCTGTCCCTCCCTACCAACTTTTTTTACTTTAATGCTTTTGCCCTTTACTTAAAACCATACAATGACTCTCTCAGGTGTCACTGCGAGCCCGTATGGGCGAAGCAGTCTCTTAAATAAGATATTTTGCAAAGGTCTCTTTTAAAATATGTAAAAAATTTTTTGTCAATACGAATTGATAAAATAAAAAGTAAGATTTAGAGGGCGCTTGTCAGCGCCCTCTAAATATATATCTAAGAAAGCTCAAGGGGTTTTACCAATTTTACTGGTGGGAGAGTTTTGAGTTTTTCCAATAAGTCTTGGGGGACAGGTTTATCAACACAGAGAAGAATTATGTTGGCCTGTTGGGCAGGGTCTTGCCCTACGTGCATTCTAGAAATATTTAAACCATGTTCGCCAATAGTTATGCCTATCTGGCCAATAACACCAGGTCTGTCTTCATTCATTAAATAAAGCATATGCCCTTCAGGGATAGCATCTAGACGGAAGTCGTTAATCTGGACAATGCGTGGCTCTTTTTTACCAAAGATGGTACCCGCTACTAGATTTTCACCCTTAGGATATTTCACTATCACTTTGATGCGGTTAAGAAAATCTTCGGCGGTATTTACTTTGCTTTCTGTAACTTTTATGCCTCTCTCTTTAGCCCTGATAGGAGCATTTACGTAGTTTACGTCTTCCCTTAAGGCAGGGGTAAGAAGCCCTTTTAATAAAGCTACAGTTAAAGGTTTGGTATCGAGATTGGCTACATCTCCCTGATACTCAATATGAACTTCTTGAATAGGCCCTTCTGCTAGCTGGGCCTGGATAATACCAAGTTTTTCAGCAAGTTTTAAATAGGGCTTTAAAGTAGGTAGGAGTTCTGCTGAAACGGAAGGCATATTCACGGCATTTCTTACTACTCCGTGTATCAAGTAATCTACTACTTGAGAGGCTACGGCCAAGGCTACATTCTTTTGAGCCTCAAGGGTTGAGGCCCCTAAATGAGGGGTGCAAATGAAGTTTTCAAGCTTGAAAAGCGGATAATCTGGTGGCGGCGGTTCTTGTTCAAAGACGTCAAGGGCTGCTCCTGCAACCTTGCCAGAGACCATGGCTTCATAGAGATCGGCTTCATTTACGATACCGCCTCTGGCGCAATGTATAAGCATTACGCCGTCTTTCATCTTTTCAAACTTTTCTTTACTGATGAAACCCTTTGTTTCTTTAGTCAAGGGAACGTGAATAGTTATGAAATCAGCTTGGGCTAGAAGCTCATCAAGACTTACTACCTCGATGCCTATTTTGGCGGCTTGTTCAGGGTTGACAAAAGGGTCATAGGCAATCACTCGCATTTTTAATCCTTTGGCTCGGTCAGCTACTATAGAGCCAATGCGTCCCACTCCTATGACACCTAAGGTTTTGCCGTTTACTTCTCGGCCCATAAACTTCTTTTTTTCCCATTTGCCGGCTTTCATGGAAGCAGTGGCCTGAGGGATATTGCGAGCTAGAGCCATTAACATAGCGATAGTGTGCTCTGCGGCTGAAACAGTGTTCCCTCCTGGGCAATTCATCACTACGATTCCTTTACGATTAGCGGCGTCTATATCGACATTGTCAAGACCGGTGCCTGCCCGGGCAATGACTTTAAGGTTTGGGGCGGCCTCTATAACATCGGCAGTTACTTTGGTGGCACTTCTTATAATGATGGCTTCAATACCTTTTTTGAGTTCTTCAATTAATTCCTCTTTGGAGAGACCTGTTTTGATAATAACTTCTAAACCTGCTTCTTTTAAGATTTTTATGCCATCTTCAGCAATGGGATCACTAACCAACACCTTCATGTTTATTCCTCCTCTGTTTCCAGAAAATATTTTTGGGCTGCAGCTACGCCGGCCCCTAAAGGAATTTTATAGCCAAGCTCTGTAAGGGCCATTTCAAAAGTAGCGAGGGCAACTATAACATCAAGAGGTCCTTGATATCCCAAGTGAGCAATACGCACCACTTTACCTTTGAGTTTAGCTTGCCCTCCGGCCATGGTTACCTGATATTTTTCGCGCATAAGCTTCATGAGCTTAAGCCCATCGACTCCTTCAGGCACTTTAATAATGGTAAGCGCTTCACATGGAGTTTTGGCAAAAAGCTCTAGCCCCAGGGCCTTTACCCCGGCTCGACAGGCTTCAGAAAGGCGTTTGTAATGGGCAAAAAGACTCGGAAGCCCAACTTCTTTTATGCGGTTAAGAATTTCAGATAAACCGTAGAGCAACGAAACTGCTGGAGTAAAAGCAGTGGTTTCTTTAGCCAGTGCTTTTTTCTCTTTGCGAAAGTCAAAATAATACCGGGGAGATTCATTATTTTCTTCTACACGCTGCCACGCTTTATCAGACAAGGCTACAAACGAAAGCCCTGGAGGAAGGGCGAGGCTTTTTTGTGAGCCTGCTACCATAGCATCAATGCCTAATTCATCAAAAGGAAGGGGATAAACTCCAAGGGCAGAGATAGCGTCAACTACCAGAAGTACTTCGGTATTTCGAGTTAAAGCAGCGATTTCAGCCACGGGATGTTTAACACCAGTAGAAGTCTCGTGGGCCTGAATTAAAAGGCCTCGAGCATCAGGGTTTTCTTCTAAAGTTTTCTTAACTGTTTCTAGCGAGACGGCTTCTCCCCAGGTAACGTCAATATAGATTGGATTTAGGCCATAAGTCTCAGCAAGCTCACCCCAGCGTTCTCCGAATTTCCCCCCTCTAACTACAATGACTTTTTCCTTTGGCTTGAAAAGATTAGCCACACAGGCTTCCATGGCTCCGGTTCCAGAAGAGGCAAAAAACAAGACATCTTTAGTAGTTTGAAAAAGGTACTTTAAATCTTCTCTTATCTTATTTAGAATTGCAGAAAATTCTGGAAGGCGATGATGGATAACCGGTTTAGCCATAGCCAGCAAGGCTTGAGGGGGAACAGGTACAGGCCCTGGAGCGAGAAGGACTTTTTTGTCTAAAAGGTTCATTTCAAGGAACCTCCTTATAAAATTTGTTAAATTTTAATAAAAGCTGCTGTGATAATGCCTTATTAATGTTAAATCTTCAAGATAGTAAGGCCGAAAAATAAGAATAAAATTATTTTATGGAGGTAAAAATGAAAAAATTTTTTTTAGTGGTTTTGTTTTTTGTTGTCTGGATTGGATTTGGTACTAGCTGGGCGGCCTGTCCTAAAAGAGAAAGAGCAGCTCAGATGCTTGCTCCTCTTTTTGGTGGTGAGAAGCCCAAAGTTATTAGTGTAAAATCGACGCCAATAAAAGGCCTTTGCGAAGTAGTAGTAGAGGCCAATGGCCGGAAAACTCCTGTTTATCTTGATGAGAGTGGCCGTTATCTGGTTTTAGGACGTATTATAGATATTCTTGCTCGCAAAGACTTAACTCAGGAAAGATTGACAGAACTTAATCGTCTTTCGCCTGAAAAACTGAAAGAATTAAAAAAACTAGTGGCTTTTTCTGTAGGTAAAGGACCAGAAGTGTTTTTCATAACTGATCCTGACTGCCCTCACTGTAAAAGAGCTGAGAAGATAATTTTTCCATTAGCGGAGCAAGGAAAGATAAAAGTAAATGTAATATTTATGCCTTTAGAAGCCTTGCACCCTCATGCCAAGGAAAAAGCTGTTGCTATTATTTGTGATAAAAAGGGGCCCAAAGAATTAATGAAGGGCTACCAGGGAACTCAATGTAAAGAGGGAGAGGAAAAAGTAAAAGAGGCCTTAAAAATTTTACCAAGACTAGGCATCAGAGGAACTCCGACTTATATTTTTCCTAACGGAAAGATACACGCAGGGGTTTTGGAAGAAA
Source organism: Thermodesulfatator indicus DSM 15286 (assembly GCF_000217795.1). NCBI lineage: Bacteria > Pseudomonadati > Thermodesulfobacteriota > Thermodesulfobacteria > Thermodesulfobacteriales > Thermodesulfatatoraceae > Thermodesulfatator > Thermodesulfatator indicus. Next base: position 890,719 of record NC_015681.1, on the reverse strand, counting down.
AACAAATTATAGAAATGGTGAAATAGAATGGCCAAAGTAGTAGGGCTTAACGAAGCAGAAAAGGCACTTTTGCTTTATATAGCTAGGGAGAGTATTACGAGCGCCCTTGAGGGGCGCCCTCCCCGTCTCCCTCGAGAAATTCCTCCGAAACTTTTGGAGCCTTATGGGGCCTTTGTGACTTTGCATAAGCATGGCCAGTTAAGGGGTTGTATTGGTACTTTTCATCCTGAAGGTCCTCTATATAAAACTGTTTTTGAAATGGCACGCTCGGCAGCTTTTAATGATCCGCGTTTTCCTCCTGTAACTTTAGAGGAACTTTCTGAAATTGATATAGAAATTTCTGTGCTTTCTCCTATGTGGAGGGCGACAAGTATAGATGAAATTGAAGTAGGTAAACACGGTATTTACATAATAAGGGGTATAAATCGAGGTGTTTTGCTTCCTCAGGTAGCTGTAGAATACGGTTGGGATAGAGAGACCTTTCTAGACCATACCTGTCTTAAAGCAGGCCTTCCTCCAGGTTGCTGGCAAGACCCTGAAACAGAAATATATCTTTTTACTGCTGAAATCTTTAGCGAAAAAGAACTCGGCCTTGGCCCTGTATACGGCGTACATTAAATTGCTCAACCTAATTTTTGCTTTCAATTAAGCCCGTGGCGTATAGAAGTTTGGCGTAAGCTATTTTTAAATCGGCCAGGGCCTGAATACGCCTCACCTGAGCACTGGTAAGAAAGGCCTCCGCATCAAGGACATCGGTAGTAGTGCCAAGTCCTTCTTTAAAACGGGCTTTGTTTAGACGATAGTTTTCTTCAGCGCTTTTTAGGGCCTCTTCAGCTACTTTTAGACGTTTTTTAGCGGCTTCAAAGTCAAGATAGGCGGCCCGTACTTCTAAAGAGATTTGATTTTCAATATCTTTCATAGCCGCTTCTTCTGAATAAACTTGGGCTCGTGCTGCAGAAACTTCTCTTTTTCGTTTCCCCCAATCCCAAAGTAGCCACTTGACTTCAACGCCAAAGAATATGTTTTCCCTGTCTCCATAAGGATTTCTCGTGGCCAGGAGATCCGTCCCCTGTTTTTGGTAGATTCCCTGTACATCCACCCACGGATAATAGGCTGATTTGGCAAGTCTTACGTTTTCTTTTGCTTTATCAATAGCAATTTTGGCTGCTTTTATTTCGGGTCGTTTTTTAAGGGCTTCCTCAACATATTTTTTATATTTTTCAACAAGAGGTACCTTATCTAGGTTATCCTGAATTTCTATAGGCGCTGTTACTTTGCGGTTTAGCAAGATATTCAGGCGGCCTTTAGCAATTTCTACTAAGTTTTGGGCTACTATTTGCGTATGCTCCGCTTGAGCTACTGCTACTTCGGCCTCTAACACTTGGTGTTTGGCAATAAGACCTTGTTCGTAAAAGGCTTTAGCAGTCTTTAAATGGGCCTTCAATCTTTCTACAGACTTTTGGGCTTCTTTTAGGCCCCGTTCAGCTTTAAGGAGATCATAATAGGCCTTTTTAACTTGAAAACTAAGGGTTAAAAGGGCTCGCTCGTAGGCTACAGAGGCAAGATCAGCATCAAGTTCTTTCAAGCGTTCTTTAACTCTTAAAGAAAAACCGTGAAATACGGGAAAGTTCCATAAAAGATCAAATTCTGACTTCTCATGAGCAGAAAGAGGGATGTCCATCCCCAGGATAACTACTTTTTGCTGGTCTCTCATGTGAAGGAAGTGATAACGTGCTGAAAGGGTGGGCCACTTTTCTTTTCTAGCCGCCTGAGCCAATTCCTCGGCAGCTTTAACGCGTACTTTGATAGAAGAAAGTTGAGGGTTCTCTGAAAGGGCCTGTTTCAAACAGTCTTTTAAGGTAAGTTCTTCAGAAGCCCAAGAAGTATTAATTAGACAAAAAAGGCCCACTATAACCACTAAAAGTTTTTTCACGCTGGCCTCCTATAAAACTTTTGCTGATAGGCTAGGGCTAGAAGAAAAAGACCACCTAGAGCAGCATAATAAAACGTGTATCTAAAAGTATCTTGAAAGGCGAGGGAATAGGCCATAAGCTCTTGCCATTTATAAATCAAGACCTTCGCTTTTAAGGTGGCTAAAGGTTCAGGGAAAATTGCACTGAGTTTATGAGTAATTTTTTCTAAAAACATATGTGCATAGTTGAAATTTTGTAAACTATCTGCCTCTTGAAAATGGAAAGAGGCCCTTTTTTCAAGAGTATTAGTGGCTATAGCAGTGCCAAAAGAACCCGCAATAAAACGTTGGTAGTTCATTTGGGCAACCCCAAGACCTGCTTTGTCTCCCAAAGGTCTAAGAGCTAAAGCAGCCATGGGTGCAAAAAAAGTACCCATGGCTATACCAAAAGGTATGGTAAGAATAGCTGCTTCTTTAGCTGGGAGCCAATAGTTAAGCTTGGGTAAAAGAAACAAACTACAAATACATAATAAGACAAAGCTAACAAAAAGTATTTTTACCGGGGAAATCTTGTCACTTAATATTCCTGAAATAATGGAAAATATACCTATAAAGCCGGCAAAAGCTAACATATGAAGCCCGGTATCAAAAGTGGGGAGTCCCTTTAGCCTTTCATAATAAAGAGGTAAAAGATAAAAAATTTGATACATAGCAAATCCCAAAACAAAGAAATGGAAGCCCATAGTCAAGCCAAATTCTGGTATTTTATAAATAGAAAAGTCTATAAGAGGTGTTTTACTTTTTATTTCAGATAGAAAATAAAGACATAAAGATATAGCCGAGACAAAGGCAAGAACTCCTATAAAAGTAGATTGAAACCAGCCATATTGCTGACCTTTAGAAAGCATGATCAAGAGAGAAATAGAAGCTGTTGCTAATAAAATATAACTTCTAAAATTAAAGACTAGCTTTTTAGTATAAGGTACTAACTCACGCAAAAAGAAAAGAGCGGCTATAAAATTTAGAGTTCCTATCGGAACATTTATTAAAAAAACATAGCGCCAGGAAAAATGTTCCGTAAGGAATCCGCCTGCGGTAGGACCAAGGGCAGGAGCAAAACTTACTCCTAAAGAAAAAATACCCATAGCTAGGCCGTGGCGTTCAGGTGGATAGGCTGAAAAAAGAATAGTTTGGGCTGACCCCATGATAAAGGCTTCACCTATTCCTTGAAGGGAACGAAAGACTATCATCTCGGCTAAAGAGGTGGCGCCACCACAAGCGGCACTTGAAATAGTAAAAATGGCCACTCCTACAGTAAAAATTTTGGAAAAGCCGTAAGATTTACCCAGAGAAGCCACTAATAAGAGGCCAACCGCCGCCGCGGTCATATAAGAGGTGATAACCCACTGAATACCGTAGAGGTCGGTAGATAACGGAGCCATCATTTTAGGGACCACTATATCTACAATGGTGGTGTCAAGAATGGCGATAAAGGCACCTACCATTACGATAATGGTAATAAGCACTCTTTCAGCAGGGGTGATTTCTTTGTAAGAGGGTGTCATTTCCTTTTGATCTCTACTTCGCCCCCAAGGCCTACCCGTAAAATTTTTACCGGGCCTTCCGTTATGCGTATTTTGATTGGTACTCTTTGGGCCACTTTAGTAAACTCCCCAGCTGATACGTCTCTTGGCACTAAAGCAAACTTAGCCGCGGTGGCAGGAAGGATTTCAGCCACTTCACCCTTGAATTTTTCATCGGGAAAGGCGTCTATTTTGATATTTACCGGACAACCAACTTCTACTCCTTTAAGCTTGGTTTCTTCAAGAAGGACGAGAATATAGAGATTTTTAGGATCAACGAGGGCATAAACAGGCTGCCCCGGGCCTACTACATCTCCGGCCACGTGAAACCTTTTGGCCACTATGCCGTCTATAGGGGATACCAGTTTGGTATATTTTAAATTAAGTTTAGCTGCGGCTACAGAAGCAGAAAGGGCTTTGATTTTGTCTTCAAGGGCCTTTAAGCGCTCTTTTTGTTCTTTGATGGTCTTTTTCTGGTTTTCGACCATGGCTAGTTCTTTTTTAGCAGCCACAAGACCGTATTTAAGGGCTTCGGCTTTAAAGGCCAGGGCTTTTTGCTGGCGAGAAAGCTGTTTGAGATTGGTTTCTATTTCTTCAAGCTTGCGTTTGGGAGCGAGGTTTTTAGCCACAAGGGTGGCAAATCTTTTTTGGTCTCTTTGGAGCTGAGCAATTTGAGAGGAGAGTGCCTCTACCTGAGCCAAAGCGGCCTTTCGTTCTTCTTTGAGTTGATAAATTTTCTGTTGTACTTGAGATTCTTTGAGGGCAAGGTGTTGTTTAAGGCGGGTGATGGCGATTTTAAGGGCCTCTTTTTCTTTTTCTGCGGAAGCTTTTTCGGCTAATAAACGTGCATAAATTTTTTGGTAGGGAGAGTCATCAAGAATGGCCAAAACATCGCCTTTTTTAACTGTTTCTCCTTCATCTTTGGAGACCTTGATGATTTTCCCTGCCACTTGGGAAAAGCTTGAGTAAACGAGTTTATCTGTTTCTACGAAGACAGCGTTAGAAATGGCGTAACGCATACGATGGTGAAGAAAGAGAGCCAGCCAGACCAACAAGCCTACTAAAAGGACTATAAGAATTATGTAACTGAGATTCTTTCGCTTAGAAGTGTTCATGTTTGTTCAATATAGTCCAAAAAACCTTTAACAAAAGTCTAAAAATATTACAAAAATATCAAATATAAATTTTATTTTTGTTTATTTTTGTTAAACTTTATATATATCTTTTAGGCCTTTCTGAAAAATCTTCTGTTGAGGTTATTTTAAAATTCGAATGTTTTTTATCCAAAACTTGCTTGAACAGGAATCTTGATAAACGAGACCTTTGCAAATGGTTTACTTAAGAGACTGCTTCGCCTTTGCGGGCTCGCAGTGACTACATGGTAGTTGGCCGATGGCCAATGGCTGATGGCTGCTGGTAGAGGGCTAGTAGCGCAAGAGACTACTTCGCTACGCTCGCAGTGACGGAATGAAAGCTGGCTCCTCGCCGTGACACGGAAAAAGTCTCATTGCGAGCCACGAAGTGGCGAAGCAATCCCTGTTCCGAGCACTAGCGAAGGGATCCCTGCCGTCAAATGCTAGCAGCCAAAGTAACTCTCCCGCGAGGCACTGGCGCCGTGGCCATCTATTCTATATTTTCTAAAATTTGCATGCAAAAATCTCAAGAAACATAAACTTTACTTTTATTTAAGTTTTAGGCACTATATCTTCATGGATCAAAAAGATAAAATTCTACTTACGGAGATACAAAAACGTTTTCCTTTAGAGAGTGCGCCCTATCAAAGCTTAGCCAGAAAGCTTTCAATTTCTGAAGAAGAAGTAATAACTCGCTTAAATAAGCTAAAAAAGGCGGGTATATTGCGCCAGATAGGCGCTATTTTTAATCCGCACGCCCTGGGTTATCAAACAAGCTTGGTGGCGGCTGCTGTTCCTGAAGAGAAATTTAGCCAGGCAGCAGATGTAATCAATGCCTTTCCCGGCGTAAGTCATAATTATCTGCGTAATCATTTTTATAATATGTGGTTTACTATCGCTGTCCCTCCCAATGAACCCTTTGAGGAAACTTTGGCTGAATTAATTAAAAAGGCTGGTGTTTCTCGGTTTCTTATTTTGCCTATTAAGCGTATTTTTCATATCGCCGTGGTTTACGATCTCAATGAAAATCATACTGAAGACAATAATATAGATTTTTCTTTTTCAGATACAGATATGAAAAATTTTCTCGTTCCCGACGAGAAAACCATTTCTTTGGTCAAGTTAACCCAAGAAGATCTTCCGCGAGTATCAAGGCCTTTTCAAGAAATAGCCAGGAAAATCGGACTCGATGAAGGAGAAGTTCTATCTTGGATTAAAGATAGTCTTAATAAGGGTATTATAAGACGTTTTGCCGGTCTTGTACGCCATACCAGGGCCGGAGTTAGGGGAAATATCATGGTAGCCTGGGAAGTTCCAGAGGATCAGCTAGAAAAGGTAGGGAAGGCTTTAGCGAAAGAGAAAAAAATTACCCACTGTTATGAGAGAAAAAGTTACCCTGAATGGCCTTACAATCTTTACACCATGGTACATGCCCAAAGTCCTGAAGAGGCTTTAAATTTCGTTGAAAATAAAGCTAATGAGCTTAAAATTTCTTCTTATCTCCCCCTTGAAACAATCAAGGAACTCAAGAAAACTCGTCTTAAACTCTTCTGGTAGTGAAAAATTTTTCCCTATCTAGTGGAAAGATTTTTCCACTTTTCTGGTCAATTCGCTAAGCTAACTTCCCTAAAACTATTGAAAAACAACGATTCTATGTCTGGCACGCTCTTTGCTTAATAAAAATTAAAATCTGAAGCAGGGAGGAAAAAATGAAACTCAAAATTTGGTTGCTGGCCTTATCCTTTTTATGGTTGGTCTCAGGAGCCTGGGCCATAACTATAACCGTAGATGGCGATTTAAGCGACTGGGGGCTTAATACGTCTAGCTTCGGAGAAAATAGTAACGATTGGGACCCGAATATACCTGGTGTTTTTGTTTTTCAGGAAGACTGGGTAGGAAATAACGGCTACCTTGAACCAGGTTATGGCGGGCAAAAATACGATGTTGAAGCTATTTTAGCCACTTTTGATGCGGAAAATCTTTATATCGCCATAGCCACGGGTTTTCCTCAAGTGGGTACGGAGTGGGACGCCGGAGACATTTCCCTTGATATTGGAAACGACGGCACCTGGGATTATGCGGTAGTGGTCTCTAATTATGTTGACGGTTCAGAAAACCGCGGTTTAAATCTCGGCGGCGTATATGAGGTAGATTCCTGGCGGGATGTCTATTATTCCAGTCACGGCGTATCTAATCCGTTCCGTATGGAAAACGGTTCGTATATTGGGGGAGGCTCTTTAGCCTATAGTGATGACCCAGACCATAGCTTTTCCCGTTTTTTTATAGAGGTAGCCATTCCGTTAGACCTAATTGACTGGTCTTCTGATCATATAGCAAAAATTCACTGGACCATGGAGTGCGGCAATGATTATGGCGAAGTGGTAGCTCACACCCCTGAGCCAGCCACTTACATGCTTCTCGGAGTCGGGCTTTTTCTGACTGCTATTTTCATCAGAAAACAAAGAAAAGCTTAAAAAGAGGGGGCTTCATGCCCCTCTTTTCTTGGCCTGAACGCCCAACCACAAATAATGTAGCCCTGATAAAACCGTAAAAACCCCTGTTAAGTAGAACAAAATATTTAGATTTGGGATTTTGGCTAAGGTAGCCACCACCGTAATCACTTGAATAGCAGTGGTAGCCTTACTCAAGTATGTAGGGCGCACTTCTATTTTTTTAGTTATGGCCACCAAACACAAAAAGCCCAGAAGGATCAAAAAATCTCGCCCAACTACTATAACAGCTAGCCATTTGGGCAAAAGCTCGAGATAAGCTCCTAAAAGATAGATAGAATCAACGAGAGTTTTGTCGGCAATGGGGTCAAGAATGGCACCTAAGAGGGTTTTCTGGTTGAGACGACGGGCTAAAAACCCGTCAAGGACGTCACTTAAGCCGGCGATTAAAAAAAAGATAAGGGCTTTTTGGTGGTCTCCGGCCAATAGATAGCTTATTACCACTGGCACCAGACATAGGCGGAGAATTGTTACTAAATTCGGAATGTTAATCATGCCTGCTTTTATAATGCTTCCATTAAGACCTGTCTATGATAAACTTGACATTCACCTTAGCTGAGGCTAAAAGCGAAGCATGATTTTAGGAAAACCTGCACCAGACAAAGCTACGTTTTTGAAGCTGGCCGAGGCCCATAATCTTATCCCCGTTTACCAGGAAGTCCTGGTGGACATGGAAACCCCTATCTCCCTTTTTTATAAAGTGTTGGTAGGGCACTACGGTTTTCTTCTAGAAAGTATAGAAGGGGGAGAAAAGTGGGCCCGTTTTAGTTTTATCGGTATAAACCCGTTTTTAGTTTTTCGCTCGCGAGGGACCACCGTTTCTCTTTACGACCGCCATGGTGAAAGGCGTTTCCAAGTGGCTGATCCTTTAGACGAGTTGAAAAAAATTATGTCTCGTTTCAAGGCAGCCACTTTGCCTGAGCTTCCCAGGTTCTTTGGCGGGGCGGTGGGATTTCTTTCCTATGATATCGTTCGTTTTATTGAAAAGCTTCCTGACACCTTACCGGAAACCACCGGTTTTTCTGATATTCATTTAATGTTTCCCGAAATCCTTTTGGTTTATGATCGCTTAAAACATTCTCTTTTCGTGGTGTATAACGCCCGTATTACCGAAGGAATTCCTCCAGAAGCTTCCTATGAGAGGGCTTTAGCTGAAATAGAGGCTATGGTGCGCCGTATAAGGGGCCCGTTGGTTTATCCTCCCCGGGCCACTTCTGACCAGGAAACCAAACTTAAACCCGAAATCACCCGCGAGCGTTTTCACGAAATGGTAAAACGGGCCAAGGAATACATACAGGCCGGTGATGTAATTCAAGTTGTTCTTTCCCAGCGTTTTTCGGGCACCAACCATATACGCCCTTTTGACCTCTATCGAGCCTTACGCAAAATAAACCCCTCTCCCTATCTTTTCTTCTTGCGTTTAGGAGACGAAACCCTTATTGGTTCGTCTCCAGAAATTTTAGTGCGTTTGGAAGAAGGCCAAGTAGAAGTGCGCCCCATCGCCGGCACCAGGCCTCGCGGCCGTACAGAAACTGAAGATCAGGCCCTGGCCGAAGACCTCCTCCACGACCAGAAAGAACGGGCTGAACATCTTATGCTGGTGGACCTTGGTCGAAATGACGTTGGCCGGGTATCGGCTTACGGAAGTGTCGATGTTTACGAACTTATGGTGATTGAACGTTATTCACACGTGATGCATTTAGTTTCAGGTGTGCGCGGCGAACTTTTACCTGATAAAGACATGTTTGACGTGTTAAAAGCCGCCTTTCCGGCGGGTACGGTTTCAGGGGCTCCTAAAATCAGAGCCATGGAAATCATTGAAGAGCTTGAGCACGCTAAACGTGGCCCTTACGCTGGAGCTGTTGGTTATTTTGGTTTTTCCGGAAACATGGATTTTTGTATCACCATAAGGACCCTTTTTCAGAAGGGCACCAAGTTATATCTTCAGGCCGGTGCCGGAATTGTGGCGGATTCAGACCCTGAACGAGAATACCAGGAAACCCTTAATAAAGCCCGTGGCATGATAAAGGCTATTGAATTAGCCCAGGAGGGACTTTAATGGCCATACGTCTGGTGGTTATTGATAATTACGATTCTTTTACTTATAACCTGGTTCAACTTCTGGGAATTATGTGTGAAAAACTGGCACCCGGAAGTGAAATCAAAGTCTTTCGTAACGATGAAACTACCGTTGAGGCCATAAAAGAGCAATCTCCCACCCATGTGGTTATTTCTCCCGGTCCGTGCACCCCAGCTGAAGCAGGCATCTCTGTATCTTTGATTAAAGAACTAGCAGGTGAAGTACCAGTTCTTGGTGTTTGCCTGGGGCATCAGTGTATTGGTGCGGCCTTTGGTGGACGTATAGTTCGGGCCAAACGCCTTATGCACGGTAAAACCTCACGAATTGAACATGACGAGAAAGGCATTTTTATAAATCTTCCTCAGCCCTTTGAGGCTATGCGCTACCATTCTTTGGTAATAGAAGAAGAAAGTCTTCCTGAGGAGCTCTATGTTACGGCCCGTGATGAAGAGGGAGAAATCATGGGTGTGCGTCATCGGGAATTTCCCATAGAGGGCGTCCAGTTTCATCCTGAGTCCATTGGGACTTCTCTTTATGCCTGGAAGCGCCTGAGACGCCCTCCCAAAGATTGGGATTTTACCTCTGAAGAGCTGCCTGAGGGAGTGATTCTTCTGCGCAACTTTCTTTTCCCTGAGGATTTTTAACCAGACTTAGTATCTTCTTAGGGCAGTGGCCCACGCATTCCTGGCACTGAATACAGTCACGATTACAGATAAGGTCGTTTGAGTTTTTGCTGGCTATTTTCAGGGTCATAGGGCAGACCTTTTCACAAAGGAGACAATTTACGCATTTTTCCCTTTCAATAGCGAGTGCCCTTTTATGCCCTCCGAATAGCGCTCCAAAGGAGCCTATAGGGCAAAACGCGCACCAGGTACGATGATGAAAAAAGATTCCCAAAATAATGGCAAGTATGCTGGTTACAAAACATATCAGCCAGAAGCTAAAACCCCAGTGCATAATATTCCCTGGGTCTCGCGATATTTGGAAAGTGAGCATGCCTATCAAGAAGGCAAACATAAAGGCTCTTAAATAAGAGCTACGGAAAAAAGAAGGTATTTCTCTTTTAGGGCTTATTTTGGCCAATAAGCGGTCAAGAAAAGCTCCTCGTGGGCAAAGATTCCCGCAGACGTAACGGCCCCTCAAGAGGCCACCAACCATACCCACGATCATAGCTACCGGCACAACAAAACCTAACCAGTGATACTTCCAGCCAAGGCTTGCGGCTATCAAAAAAATGGGTAGTAAAGCCCACTGGATTTTGGCTCGTTTAAGAGAGATAGGGTTAATCTTTCTTTTCTTCATTTGTTCCCTCCACTCTTATTTGACATAAATGTTTTAGAATTAACTTCAGTGTCTCCTGGTCTTTTTGGGCCAGGCATTTTTCAAGGGCTAACTCTAGAAACAAAGCGTAAGCACTATCAAAAGCCGCTTTGGCTGCCTTAAACTGCACCACGGTTTTTTCACAAGGAGCGTCTGTTTCAATCATCTCCACAAGGGCCTTAAGTTGCCCCTGAGCTCGTTTCAGACGATTTATCAGCTGCTTTTTAGAATCTTTAGTTTTCATAGTTATTAAGCTATACCCCATAGGGTATAGTGTCAAGTATAAAAATATAAATAGTTTTAATTTGGTAAGTGTTTTGCCTGTCCCTTACCGTCTAGAATTTTGTAAGGGTATAGAATAAAATACCTTCAATGGCCAAATTTTATTGTCAGGAATGTGGTTATAAGAGTCTCAAGTGGCTGGGGCGCTGTCCGGGTTGTGGGAGCTGGGGTACTCTGGTAGAAGAAACTTCTTCTATTATCAGTAAAAAAACTTCCCGCAAGGCCAACCTTTTAAAGATAAACGAAGTAGAAAGCTTAAAGGAAAAACGTCTGGCTACCGGGCTTTCTGAGCTTGACCAGGTACTTGGAGGAGGAATTGTTCCTGGCTCCTTGATTCTTCTTGGTGGAGATCCGGGCATCGGCAAATCAACTCTCCTTCTCCAGGTTTTAAAAAACCTGGCCAGCGACGGTTACAAAGTGGTTTATCTTTCAGGAGAAGAGTCTCCTCAGCAAATAAAGCTAAGAGCGGAAAGATTGGGAGTCATTAAGGAAGATATTTTGCTCCTACCAGAAACAGATCTAGCCGCAGCTCTTTCTTCAGTGGAAGAGGAGTCTCCTGTGCTTCTAGCCGTGGATTCCATTCAGACGGTCTTCTGGCCCGAGGTTTCGTCTGCTCCGGGAAGTGTCAGCCAGGTGCGAGAGTGCACCAACAAATTGCTTGAGTTCGCTAAAAACAAAAACGTGGCCGTAATCCTGGTGGGCCATGTGACTAAAGAAGGCATGCTTGCTGGCCCGCGGGTTCTAGAACATCTGGTAGATACAGTGCTTTATTTTGAAGGGGAACGCACCGCTCATTTTCGCATTTTAAGAGCCGTAAAGAATCGCTTTGGTTCTACCAACGAGATCGGCGTTTTTGAAATGACTAGCTCTGGCTTAAAGCCTATTAGCAATCCTTCGGCTATATTTTTAACTAGAGAAACTCTTGATGTTCCAGGAAGTGTGATTTGTGCCACCCTAGAAGGCACACGGCCTATTTTGGTAGAAGTCCAGGCCCTTGTATCCCGTAGCTACCTGGCCACGCCCAGGCGCACCAGCGTAGGTTTTGACCCTCAGCGATTGGCCATGATCGCCGCTATCCTTGAGAAAAAGGCCGGACTCAGTTTTTACGACCAGGATATTTATCTCAACGTGGTAGGAGGGCTTAAACTCACTGAACCAGGAGTAGATCTGGCAGTGGCTATGGCGTTAGCTTCGAGCCGTCTGGATAGGCCTTTACCCCAAGGGCTTTTTCTTTTTGGAGAAATAGGGCTTACCGGTGAAGTAAGGCAGGTTTCTTACCCTGAAGTCCGTCTGAAAGAAGGCGAAAAACTAGGTTTTGATACGGTTTGTGCTCCGCGTGAGAATTTGAGCAGCATTTCTAATCAAATCCACTTAAAGCAATTGCCTGTTTCTAATTTACAGGAAGCGATAGAGATATTGCTTTTAAACTAAACGTTATAGCGAGCTACGAAGTGGCGAAGTGTCCAAATAGTTTTTGTAAGGGATTGTTGGCCTTTTGAGTCCAGTGATACATTTGCAAAATTCAAAAAACATAGGGCTAATAGCCACGGCGCCACCGGAGCTTCACTTTAGCTGCTGACGCAGCCTCTTGTGCCATCAGCCATCTTTTAACTATTGTTTGTAATTACTCAGGAAAACGTAGCAGCGACAACCAACTAAAATCAAAAATGAAACACAAGGAGTTCAACAGGTCTCGAAGAGATAGGTAAACAATAAACTGGTTTAATGGGCAATTTTTTCAACGAACATTTCTCCACATCTTTACGCCAGAGATATAAGCCCTGAGAAGCCCCAAAAATCTCGCGGCCATGTTTCAAAAACTTACTTGGGCTTCCGTAGCCGCGGGCCAACACTAACGATACTTTAAGAGGGCAGTTTTGAAATCCTACGTGGCATAGATACGGATAGACATCCTCGAGTGCCAGTTCTTTTACAATCTTTTTCATAAAGGATACACGAGGAGGATAGCCCTCTACTAGAAAAATTCTGAGATCAGGTCTGGCTATCTTTACAATTAATCCAGGGAATCCTGCACCTGTGCCTAGATCAGCACAAGTCATGTTTCGCGGGAGGTACTTGGCCAGGAAAAGGGCCTCATAAACTGGGCCGGCAAGCAAGTCAAAACGGCTCTTAGCCGCGGTAAGATTAAGGGCTTGCGCTTCTTTTTCAAACGCCGCTAAATAGGCCTTAAGTTTTGGCCCAAATATTTTTAAGTCATAGGAGATATGGCTCGCTTTAAGTTTTTCTTTAAGCCAGTCAAAACCTTCTTCCCAGGAGATATCAGGCGGCCTTTTCATCTATCTTTTGCGATTTTTCAAGGGCTGCGTTTACAAAGGCTACAAAAAGTGGATGCGGAGCCATGGGTTTTGATTTGAATTCTGGATGAAACTGGCAGCCCAGAAACCAGGGGTGTTCATCTTTAGGTAATTCAATAATTTCAACCAGTTCGTTGTCAGGAGAGACACCACTTACTACCAGGCCCTTTTCTGTAAGAATATCGCGATATTCGTTATTGAACTCATAGCGATGCCGATGCCGTTCAAAGATTTCATCTTGTTTGTAAGCCTCTTTGGCCAGGGTACCGTCAATCAAGCGGCAAGGATAAGCTCCAAGCCGCATGGTACCGCCTTTTTCTGTAGTTTCGTCGCGTACTTCAACCTTTTGGGTGCGGAAGTTAAACCACTCACGCATGAGATAAATGACAGGATAAGGGGTGTCAGTGTTAAATTCTGTAGAGTCAGCTCCTTTAAGCCCCGCCACATGACGGGCAAACTCTATAACTGCCAACTGCATTCCCAGGCAAATACCAAAGAAAGGAATCTTATTTTCACGGGCAAACTTTATAGCCTGAATCTTTCCTTCGACTCCGCGAGAGCCAAAACCACCTGGAACCAAGACCGCATGCACTCCATCAAGCAGTTCACCGATGTTTTCTGGTGTAATTTCTTCGGAATCAATATAGCGAATGTTCACTTTAGTACGTGAGGGAATTCCTCCGTGAACTAAGGCCTCGTGAAGTGATTTGTAAGAGTCTTTTAAGTGAACGTACTTACCTACTACAGCAATTGTTACTTCGTGTTTGGGATTTTTTAAACGATAAACAAGTTCTTCCCAGGCGGTGAGACGGGGTTCTCGGGTCCAGATGTTTAGGAGGTCTATTATCTTTTCGTCTAATTTTTCTTTGTGAAATATTAACGGGATCTCGTAAATACATTCTACGTCTTTGGCGGTTATTACCGCGTCTTCATCAACATTACAAAAAAGGGCAATTTTTCTTTTCACTTCCTGGGGCAAAAATTTTTCGGTACGACAAAGAAGAATATCAGGTTGAATACCTATGGCACGCAATTCTTTTACACTATGCTGAGTGGGCTTGGTCTTTAGTTCTCCAGCTGTTTTTATGTAGGGTACGTAGGTCAAGTGTATGTAAAGGGTGTTTTCACGACCCAGGTCATATCTAAGTTGTCTAATGGCTTCTAAAAAAGGGAGCCCTTCAATGTCTCCAACTGTGCCGCCTATTTCGACAATAGCAATATCAACATCGTTACCTGCCAGTTGAAGAATAGACGCTTTTATTTCGTCGGTGATATGGGGAATAATCTGAACTGTACCTCCTAAATAATCCCCTCGGCGTTCTTTCATAATCACTGAGTAATAAATTTTTCCTGAAGTAAAGTTATTTTTCTGGCTCATTTTAGCCGAGGTGAAACGCTCGTAATGTCCTAGGTCAAGGTCTGTTTCGGCCCCGTCGTCAGTAACGTAAACTTCGCCATGTTGAAAAGGATTCATGGTACCTGGGTCAACATTGATGTAGGGATCCAACTTCTGAAGGGTTATAGAAAGACCCCTAGCCTCAAGAAGAGTACCTATAGCTGCTGCGGCTAAACCTTTCCCCAGAGAAGAAAGAACTCCTCCAGTTACAAATATGAACTTAGTATGCAATTTGTGCTTCCGCCCCATAGTTACTCCTTATTAGTCAAATATGCCTCCGCCAAAATACGCCCTGTCTCATTAGAACGCAACTCTACTTTTTTCAAATTTTCGAATTTTATATTCCTCGGCAACGTATAAATAAAGGTAGCCCCTGAGATACGGCCAATTTCTCTAGCTATTCCGTCTTTTTCAACAACCAGGACAACTAGTTCCTGAGAAGGTTTATTACCGAGTTTTATGACTATATATTCAGAGTTGTCTCCTCGACGATTAAAAGTCACCTCACCGGAAATTTTGTTGAAAGAGGTTATAGGCACCCGGATAAGCTCTACGGTGTGTGATTTTTGTGACCGTAGAGAAAGAAAAAAGGCAATAACCACCACAAACAATAATAAAAATAGAGTACGCGAAAATCCTCTCACGCCTTTACACTATATTAGCCTTAGGAAAATTGTTCAATGCTTTTAGTAGATTGCTATTTTTCTATACCTTCGCGGGCTGCTACTCCCTGACGAAAATAATGTTTAATTTCCCTCATTTCCGTGACCAGGTCTGCTGCTTCAATAAGCTCAGGTGGGGCATAACGTCCTGTAATTACAATTTCTGTATGTCTGGGCCGGACTTTAAGCAACTCCAGCACTTTAGCTAAATCTAATAGCCCAAAATGTAAAACAAGATTAAGTTCATCCAGTATCACCAGGTTAAACTGGCCAGAAAGAATTTTTTCCTGGCAAAAGGTAAAACCTTCTTGAGCCAGCTGGTAATCCTCAGGAGAAGGCTTACCTTTGATAAAGCAACCTCGCCCAAATTGGGCTATTTCAACGGCCGGTTCAAATTTTCTTAGAGCTTTTATTTCGTTGTACTCACTGCTCTTTATAAACTGTCCCAAAAAGACCCTGAATCCAGCCCCAAGGGCCCTTAAAGCCAAACCTAGGGCGGCGGTAGTCTTCCCTTTGCCGTTTCCTGTATAAACTTGGACGTATCCTGTAAAATTTTTATTGCTAACCATGATTTTTTCCGATTAACATAGCATGATGCCTAAAACAATATATTATATTTTACCATTTGCATTATTTTTAGTCTTAACTTTTGTAGGCTCTTATTTACCTTCTAAATACTATTTTTACCTCTATATTTTGAAGACTTTTTCCGTTGGTTTTTTGCTTTTTTATTGGCGTAAAAATTTTGTTGAGCTTTACTCACGCATTAATAGTAGAGAAATCCTTTTGGCTTTAATAAGCGGTGTTTTTGTTTTGGTTTGCTGGGTTGGAGGAGAAGGAATATTCCCTACTATAGGTACTCCCAAAGCGATTTCTCCTTTTGCCGAAACCTCTTCACTCTGGATTTCCTGGACATTTATAGGGATAAGGCTTATTGGGGCCGCTATAATGGTCCCTGTGCTTGAAGAGCTTTTCTGGCGTTCTTTTCTAATGCGCTATTTGATAGACAAGGATTTTTATAAAGTACCGCTAGGTGCTTACACCCATTTTTCTTTTTGGACAGCGGCTACCCTTTTTGCTCTTGAGCATTTTAGAGTTCTCCCGGGATTTTTAGCAGGTGTAATATACGGCGGCCTTCTTTGTTATAGCAAAAATATATGGGTACCCATCCTTTCTCACGCAATAACCAACCTCGGCCTGGGGCTTTATGTGTTGATCACGGGGAAATGGATATTCTGGTAATTACTCTTCAAAAAAGAACTTATGCGTTATAGGGTAACGCCAGCCATAGCCAAAAGCCCTGGGGCTTACTTTTAATGTAGGCGGGAGTTGCCAGCGCTTATATTCTTCAATACGCAAGCGCTTTAAAACTTCTTTTACTATTTTTTTTGGGTAACCTTGAGAAATCAGTTCGCGAACACTCTTCCCCTCCTCGACAAAACCTTTGATAATGGGATCAAGAATTCGATAGGGGGGGAGATCGTCTTCGTCTTTCTGATCTGGCCGCAACTCGGCTGATGGTGGTTTTTTAAGCACTCGTGCTGGAATTATTTCTTTTTCCCGATTTACTTCGCGAGCCAGGGCATATACGTCGTTTTTTAGCACGTCACCTAGAACTGAAAGAGCCCCACAAGTATCTCCATAGAGAGTGCAGTACCCTACGGCCAATTCGCTCTTATTGCCCGTATTTAAAACCAAGTAATTAAACTCATTGGCCAGGGCCATGAGAATGTTGCCCCTTATTCTGGCCTGCAGATTTTCTTGCGTAAGACCTTTTGTTTTACGGCCAAGTGATTTGGCTATTTCCTGTCGAAGAGTTTCAAAGGTTTGTGAAATAGGGATAGTCAAAGTCTTGATGCCAAGATTGGCGGCTAATTTTTTAGCATCTTCGTTACTTTCCTGACTGGTATAGGGAGAAGGCATAAGTACACCTATTACATTTTCGGGCCCCAGGGCCTTTGTGGCAATAACCGCTGTTACTGAAGAATCTATACCGCCTGAAAGGCCTATAAGGGCTCCTTTAAACCCGGTCTTTCGAAAGTACTCTCTCACTCCAAAAACTAAAGATTTAAGAAGGCTGGCCGTTTTAGACTCAGAGATAGGATGTTTTATTGCTTTTTTAGCAGAAAAGTCAAAAAGTATGAGGTCTTCTTCGAAATCTTTGGCTTCACCAACAATTTTGCCTTCAGGCGAGACTATTAGGCTTTGGCCATCAAAAAGTAAATGGTCATGGGCTCCCACCTGGTTGACATAAAAAATATAGGCTCCCAGGCGCTTGGCTTGAGAGGCCAGCAGTTTCTTGCGGATATCTACTTTACCAACAAAATAAGGGCTAGCAGTTATGGTGATAAGGATTTCGATACGTCCGGCAAGGCCTTCAAGGGGGTCAAAGGCGTAATCGAAATCAAGAAATCCTGGTAACGGCCAAATATCTTCACAGATGCTAAGTCCAATACTTATTCCCTTCAGCAAAAAGCAAGCAGTTTGATAAGAAGGTTTAAAATAACGAGGTTCATCAAAAATATCGTAAGGAGGTAACAGGTTTTTGCCGTAAGAAACAACTTCTTCTCCATTAGTTATCACGATGGCCTGGTTTTCTACAGGTAAATTTTTAGCCCCATCTTTAGACCTGGGGGCACCTAGTACAACGGTAATATCTTTGGGCAAATTTTTTTTGAGATAAATTAAAGTGTCTTCTACCGCTTTTCTGAAATCTTTGCGTGTCAATAAATCTCTTGGAGGATAACCGCAAAGGCTTAGTTCCGGGAAAATTACAAGTTCAGCCCCTTTTTTTTGGGCCTTTTCTGTAAAAGCCAAAATTTTTTGGGAGTTTTGCCAAAAAGCGCCTATTGTGGGATTTATCTGGGCTAAAGCAATTTTCATAAGATTTAAAACTACGTGCTGTTTAAACGGGCGTCAATGTCTTTTCCCTACCAAGATTTCCACTTTTTATATTAAAAGGAATATTTTTTAATAAATGTCACGAGAGGCAGCACATTTGCCTGCGGCGTAGTAGTTATTTTCTGTTACTGAGAGGAGATCGTTAGGCGACGAAGCAGTCCCGTCAATGAGATTGCTTCGCTTCGCTCGCAATGACAAACCCTAAATTGTCACCTGTTTTGTCTTTTTCTAGTAACACAATGGGAATCTTTGCCTCAATGCCTTGCTCTTCAACGGTCTATGTTACTTCAATGCCCACAAAACCTTCAGAGGTTAAGATAGGTACGGTATTGTAAATATTTAGTCTGGCACAAAACTCTATGTCTTTATAAAATCCGAATTTTTCTAACCGACGAGCATGTGGAGATTTGATAATTTCTTTTAATATGTCTGATATCTCTCTGGCATATTCAAAAGCAACAATAGCTGCGTCATTTTCTCTTTCATAATTAAAAAGATAGCCTAAAAATTTACCAGCCCACAGAAAGTCTTCTAGAGACAAGTCTCCATTAGTGCCAGCACATAACACCGTTACCTCTTCAAATCTTTCGGCAAACTTGCTTACCGCTGCCAAATTCAAAAAAGCCCCGGCACAAATAGCTTTTGCTCGTTTTACAAAGCTTAGGGCTTTGGTCCCGTTTGTAGTGGTTAATACCACTTTTGCCTGAGCAAAATTTTGGGCTTCAATGGGGCTATTCCCCGCCTGAAAACCCTCTGGAGGTACACACTCCCTTTCTCCCGCTAGTAAATAGTCTTGCTTGCTGTAAAGCAAGGCTTCTTCTATAGAAGCTACAGGCTTTACCCTTAAAGCTCCGCAACTCAGAGCTGTTACTATAGTTGAAGTAGCTCGTAAAATATCTACCAGCACAATCAAACCTTCTGTTTCAATTGGTTTAGGAACGGGCAAAACTTTTATCCTTTTCATTTAAGCACATCCCTTAAAGCTAGGAGTAGCTTTTGGTTTTTTTCAGTCTCTCTTAAGGCCAAACGCAAAAAAGGCCCCTTAAGACCATAAAAGTTAGAGGCATTACGTATCAAAATATAATATTTTTTCAGCAATGAATGCCAAACTTTTTGGGAATTATGCTTCATTAATTTTAATAAAAAGAAATGCAAAGAACTTTCGTAAACTTTTATCGGTAAATTCATGTCGTTTAAGGTCTTCAAAAAATTTTTCTTTTCCTGGACGATAAAAAGTTTTACTTGTTTAACATAGTTTTTTTGGCCAATTAGCCAAACTCCTGCCACTTGAGCCAGTCTATTAACAGCCCAGGGGAGAAGGGCCTGCCAAAAAACATCTTTTAATGGGGGGCTTATTACTAAAAAACCAAGTCTTAAGCCGGGAATGCGATATATCTTAGAAAAGGAACGCAAAATAAGACAATTTGGCAAATTTTTAATATAAGGAACCAGGGAAGATTCGTCAGCTACAAAGTCAATGTAAGATTCATCAATAACGAAAAAAGTTTCAGGGTATTTTAAAACCAGCCTTTTAAGGGCCTCTTGGGGTACTAGAGTGCCAGTAGGATTGTTGGGATTACATATAAAAACTAAATCTTTTGGGCCAATGATTTTTTCAAGTTCTTCTAAAGGAGGCCTAAAGTTTTCCTCTTCTCTAGCCAGTACAAATTTTTTATCAAGACCTGCTAACTTTGCAGCATCAGCATAGTCACTGTATGTAGGGCCTAAAATGATAACCTTTTTTGGTTTAAGGAGTTTAGGAATATTAAATATCCATTCACTGGTGCCACTTGCGGGGATAATCAATTCGGGCTCAAGACCAAAGTGTATCCCCATGGCTTCTCGCAAAGACTCGCTATCTGCTTCGGGTAAACGTTCAATTTCTGGTAAATGTTTTTTTAAGTGTTCGTAAAGCCCTTGGGGAGGGGGCAAGGGAGAGACATTGCTACTGTGGTCGCTAATGTCTTCTGGAGAGATTCCAAGATGCTTGGCAAGATAATAAACTTCGCCTCCGTGACCACGAAGCATTTACCATTCTCCAGTGGTCAAATATTTTTCTATGCGTGAGGTGAGGTCAAAAGGTTCTAAGAGTCTTTTCCCTTCCCGGTCAACCAATTGGTGATTTACTAGCCTTATTTCACTGTCGGCAAAGGCCTTTATGGTATAGACAATTAATGGCAACTCTCTTTTAACCCCTTCTTCACGAATTAGAGCAAAGAGAGGTTCTTGTTCTCCTTCTTCTTTTATAATTTTTGCTAAACCCTTTTCCGCTAGTTTTTTTTCAAATGCCTCCCATAGGGGAGCGAATTTTTCGCCTTTGATGTTAAAACGGTAAAAGGTCACCGCAGGCCCTCGGTCAAGCTCAGGGGTTACCAAATGCATCATAGCTCCAGTTTCTTCGGCTCTTTCTGCAAGAAGCTTCCATATCACCTCCTGCCAGGTCCCCTGAGGGCCACCAGGAAGTGCTGGATGTAAATTTATCATGGGGAGTTTTTGACAAAGTTCAGCAGAGACCACCCACATATAACCGGCCAGAACTACCAAATCTACAGGATCTTTTTTAATCAGTTCGTAAACTTTTTGGTGATAAGATATGCGCCAGGCCTTGCGATTTTGCTGACGAAGAGAGGGCTTAAAATGTTTGGCTGAAAGACAATAAACTTTAAGCCCTAAATCTTCGCAAAGCCTTAAAAAGGCATCACTTTCTTGGCTTTCTCCGGGCTCTCGAGAGAGAAACACATAAACAATCTTTCCTGGAATAAAGCCTTCGTCTATTTTTTGTTGAACCACACTTAAAAGGTCTCTGGCCGCTTTGTCTCTTCCTGTAGTAAACCAACCCAGTTTAAACATTTTTCCCTCCTTTACCGAATCATAGATAGTGAAACAGTAAAGGTCAACAAGGGCTAAATTTTGGGTCTTGTCAAAATTAAGAAACTAAGATAATTAAGACCCAATTTAACTTGTTTAGGAGGTGTTATGCGTATCAGCCGAGCCACAGATTATGGAGTTCGTTTAGTAGTTTATTTAGCTGAAAACCCTAAGAGAATTATTCCTCGCACAGAAATTGCCCGCGAAATGGACATCCCTGGTGAGTTTTTGGCAAAGATTGCTCAGAATTTAGCCAAAGCAGGCATCATAGAGATAAAGCAAGGGCGGGCCGGTGGGTATCTACTGCGCCGGGATCCCAGTGAACTTTCTTTGCTAGAGGTAGTGGAAGCCCTTGAAGGAGAAATTTGTCTAAATGTATGCGTAGGCAAGCCCGAAGCTTGCCATCTAAGTAAAAACTGTAAGGTGCATTTGGTGTGGGAGGCAGCTCGGGATGGTTTAAGAAAACTGTTAAAAGGCATCCCCATAGCCAACTTAAAGTTTAGTTTATAGCCACTAATGAGGCATTACAAGCGTCATGGCGAGGCGACTCAGTTGCCGCGATGATCTCAGGTTTTTTCGCTAGCGCGCGGGATGGAGATTGCTTCGCTCGCAATAACAAAAAGAGGCTTGCAATAAAACAACTCAGGAGGTGGGAAAATGTTTGATGTAGTTTTACTGTCACGGCTACAATTTGCTGTGGCCACTTTGTTTCATTTTCTTTTTGTTCCTTTAACTTTGGGGCTTTCTCTTTTGGTGGCTATTTATGAAACCCTCTATGTTAAAACCGGCGATGAGGACTACAAACGTGCTGCCAAGTTCTGGGGGAAGCTTTTTCTGATTAATTTTGCCGTAGGTGTAGTTACTGGTATTACCCTTGAATTCCAGTTCGGGACGAACTGGTCGCGCTACTCCATGTACGTGGGAGACATTTTTGGTTCTCTTTTAGCCATTGAAGCTACTCTGGCCTTTTTTCTGGAGTCTACTTTTATAGCTGTCTGGCATTTTGGCTGGAATCGTTTGTCTCCCAAGCTTCACGCTATTTGTATCTGGTTGGTAGCCATTGCTGGTAATATTTCTGCCCTGTGGATACTTCTGGCTAACGGCTGGATGCAGCACCCAGTAGGCTATGTTCTACGCAACAATCGAGCTGAGCTTGAAAGTTTTTGGGCCGTTATAACCAACCCCTTTGGTTGGCTCGAATTTTTTCATACAACAGCTGCAGCCTATGTTTTGGCCGGTTTTTTTGTACTGGGGATTTCGGCCTGGCACTTGATCCGTAAAAATGAAGTTACCTTTTTCAAAAAAAGTTTTCGTGTAGCAGCTATCTGGACTTTAGTTTTTTCTATATTTTTAGTCATAAATGGTGATATCCACGGAAGCCACGTAGCCCATACCCAGCCAACTAAGTTGGCGGCTATGGAATCTATCTGGGAAACTCAGCGCGGAGCTCCTCTTTATCTTTTAGTGATCCCTGATGAAGCTAATGAGCGCAACAAAATAGAACTTCTCCCTATACCTAAATTTTTAAGTTTCATCTCTTACCATGACTTAAACGCCGAAGTAAAAGGTCTTAAAGAATGGCCTAAAGAAGAAAGGCCCCCTGTGGCTTTGACTTTTTGGTCGTTCAGGGCCATGATAGGGCTTGGATTACTTTTCCTTTTCATGAGTATCTGGGCTTTTGTTAAGCGCCTCAATCCTGAGACAGACAGAAAGCTCTTGCGAATCCTTCCCTGGATAATTCCCCTGCCTTACTTAGGTTGTGAACTAGGCTGGATAGTAGCGGAGGTAGGCCGTCAGCCCTGGATAGTTTATGGACTCATGAAGACCACAGAGGCTGTTTCTCCTGTAGCTCCTGTTCAGGTAGCCATTTCATTAATAGCCTTCACTCTGGTTTATACCTTTTTGGGTTTGATAGGCTTCTATCTTATTTTCAAGTTTGCCAGACGCGGTCCTAAAGCTAAAGAAACCAAAGTAATTGAAATTACTTCGGCAGAGCCGATTACTACCTAAGAAAGGAGGGATGGAGAATGGAACAAAATATTTTTCAGATAATCTGGTTTATTTTATGGGGAGTCCTTTGGGCTGTTTATTTTATGCTTGACGGTTTTGATTTCGGCATAGGTATGCTTTTACCCTTTGCTGCCAAAAATGAAACTGAAAGACGTATTATGTACAACGCCGTAGGACCTGTTTGGGATGGCAATGAAGTCTGGCTGGTCACTGCTGGTGGTGCTACTTTTGCCGCTTTTCCTACTACTTACGCTGTAATGTTTAGTGCGCTTTATACTCCTCTTCTATTAATTCTTTTTGCCCTAATTTTTAGAGGGGTGACCTTTGAATTCAGAGGTAAAGAAGACAGCCCCATTTGGCGCACAATATGGGATGTCTGTCTGGTTCTTGGTAGCTTTTTGCCCTCTCTTCTTTTTGGAGTAGCCTTTGCCAACTTCTTTAAAGGCTTGCCCATTGATGCTCAAGGTATTATGCACGGCAATACACTGACTCTTTTAAACCCTTATGGCCTTATTGGCGGAGCCCTTTTTGTAGTTATGTTTATTGTTCATGGGGCTATCTGGCTAACGGTCAAAAGTAACGGTGAATTACAGAAAAGAGCCAAAAAGATAGCCGAGCGTTTCTGGATTCTAGAAATAATTTTGGTCTTAGTATTTTTAGCGGTCTCTGGCCTGACCACCGACTTGTGGACTAACTATGTTATTCATAAATGGTTGTTAATAATTCCTGCAGCAGCTTTAATAGCCTATTTTGCCATACCAGCTTTCCTTTCTAGGGCTGCTTATTGGTATGCTTGGTTTGCCTCGTCAGCAGCTATTGTTTTTACCGTAGCCTTTGGTATTGCTGGGCTTTTTCCTCGCCTTATTCCTTCTAGCCTTAATCCCGCTTGGAGCCTTACAATTTATAACTCATCTTCAAGTCCGTTGACCTTAAAAGTTATGACGGTAGTAGCTTTTATATTTGTTCCCTTGGTGATTGCCTATCAAATCTGGACTTATAAACTCTTTAGTGACAAAATAAAGCCAGAGTTTCTAAAAACTGACGAAGCCTATTAGACATAAAGGGAAGCCTTAAATGGCTTCCCTTTTAAAATCGGCAATTATTTGCGAGTCTTTCACGAGAAATTTCATGTTTTATAACGGGAGAAATAAACTTTGCTGCTATTTTAGAAAGAGAAGCAATAGAGTCTTCATCAAAGAGACATAAGTATTCTGAAACTTCTTCAGCTATCAGGAACCTATTGGAGGCCAGCCAGAGTTTTTGGGCAAAGCCTTCTTTGAGGAGGTCGATATCGCAAAGATCACCTTCTCCCATAGCAAGTTACCTCCTAGGTGAAAGGATAATTTGCTTAAAACTATTTATTGCCAGGATTGGTGGCCTTTCTTCTTTTTTAACTAGGAGTTAGGGCCTCAAGCTGGAATATAGGTGGTTTAAAATTTTTTCAGATTAGGTATTGACAGTTTTAGTTAGGTGGTTAAATTAGCAGGGCCTTTGAGAGAGAGCGTTGATCTTTGGAAGCGAGGAAAGCGAGGAAGGAAGTTACGAGATCTTGACAGAGATATGTCAGATGTATAACATATAGAGTTGCTGAGGATATTTGATCTTTGAGTATGAGTTAAGCCACTTGTCGGGGTGAGCTTGACAGGTGGTTTTATGTGTGTTTAAATTTAGGTTTGCCTGATTGAGGCTGATCTTTGAAAACTGAATAGCGGTAGCGGGCAAGCGCCTTTGAGAGGCTTGTCGGCTTTTGAGTTTTAAGGGAGCCAAAGAGCCTTTGCGTTATTGATTTAACGTGAGGGTTTGATCCTGGCTCAGGGCGAACGCTGGCGGCGCGCCTAACACATGCAAGTCGAGGGGGAAAGGGTAGCTTCGGCTACCCGAGTACACCGGCAGACGGGTGAGTAACGCGTGGGTAACCTACCTTGGGGTCTGGGATAACCACCCGAAAGGGTGGCTAATACCGGATACGTTCCTGAGGCGCGAGCCGAGGGAAGAAAGGGTGCCACTGCATAGCAAGCACCTGCCCTAAGAGGGGTCCGCGTCCCATCAGCTAGTTGGTGAGGTAACGGCTCACCAAGGCAACGACGGGTAGCCGGCCTGAGAGGGTGGTCGGCCACACTGGCACTGAGACACGGGCCAGACTCCTACGGGAGGCAGCAGTGGGGAATCTTGGGCAATGGCCGAAAGGCTGACCCAGCGACGCCGCGTGGGGGAAGAAGGCCTTCGGGTCGTAAACCCCTGTCAAGGAGGAAGAAGCCCTTACTGGTTAAGAGCTGGTAGGGGTTGACGGTACTCCTGGAGGAAGCCACGGCTAACTCCGTGCCAGCAGCCGCGGTAATACGGAGGTGGCGAGCGTTGCCCGGAATCACTGGGCGTAAAGGGGGCGTAGGCGGCCGGACGAGTCGGACGTGAAAGCCCGGGGCTCAACCCCGGAATTGCGTTCGATACTGTCTGGCTTGAGGTCCGGAGAGGCCGGCGGAATTCCCGGTGTAGGGGTGAAATCCGTAGATATCGGGAGGAACACCGGTGGCGAAGGCGGCCGGCTGGACGGCACCTGACGCTGAGGCCCGAAAGCGTGGGGAGCAAACCGGATTAGATACCCGGGTAGTCCACGCCGTAAACGATGGGTGCTAGGTGTGGGGGGTTAAACCTTCCGTGCCGAAGCTAACGCAATAAGCACCCCGCCTGGGGAGTACGGCCGCAAGGCTGAAACTCAAAGGAATTGACGGGGGCCCGCACAAGCGGTGGAGCACGTGGTTTAATTCGATGCAAAGCGAAGAACCTTACCTGGGTTTGACATGCTAGGGAACCCCTCAGAGATGAGGGGGTGCCCGGGCTTTGCCTGGGAGCCCTAGCACAGGTGCTGCATGGCTGTCGTCAGCTCGTGTCGTGAGATGTTGGGTTAAGTCCCGCAACGAGCGCAACCCTTGCCCTTAGTTGCCAGCGGGTAGAGCCGGGCACTCTAGGGGGACTGCCGGGGACAACCCGGAGGAAGGGGGGGATGACGTCAAGTCATCATGGCCCTTATGCCCAGGGCTACACACGTGCTACAATGGGCGGTACAGAGGGAAGCGAACCCGTAAGGGGGAGCAAATCCCAGAAAGCCGCTCTCAGTACGGATCGGGGTCTGCAACTCGACCCCGTGAAGCCGGAATCGCTAGTAACGGCGGATCAGCATGCCGCCGTGAATACGTTCCCGGGCCTTGTACACACCGCCCGTCACACCACGGGAGCTGGCTCTGCCCGAAGTCGCTATCCCAACCCCCGGAAGGGGGAGGGAGGCGCCGACGGCAGGGCTGGTGACTGGGGTGAAGTCGTAACAAGGTATCCCTACCGGAAGGTGGGGATGGATCACCTCCTTTCTAAGGAGTCTGAGTGTACGGACTCAAGTAACTAGCTTTTCTAGTTTTGGAAGAGTTATGGAGAGTAGGTAAAGAGACAGGTGCTTGTCCGCTAGCCGCTATTCAGTTTTGAGGGATTGGCTGAGAGGCTGATTTGTTCTTTTAAAGAGAGAGATAGAAGGTGGAAGGTGAAGGGTAGATAGGCCTAATAGGGTTGGGCCTATAGCTCAGTTTAGGTCAGAGCGCACGCCTGATAAGCGTGAGGTCGGTGGTTCGAGTCCACCTAGGCCCACCATATAGATATATGGGGGTGTAGCTCAGTTGGGAGAGCACCGGCTTTGCAAGCCGGGGGTCAACGGTTCGAGTCCGTTCACCTCCACCAGAGTAGGTGGTTTTGGGGAGCTGCCCTGTTGGAGAAGGTAGGGGGGGTAGTTCAGCAAAGCCACTTAGTAGGCACAGATCTTTGACAAGTGAATAGGGTATCGCCCGGTATCCACGAGCCGAGAGCAAGGATACGAGTATTTTTTGTGGAATTTTTATAAAGAAGAGTTTAGTGGCCAAGCTACTAAGGGCCAGCGGTGGATGCCTCGGGCGCAGGAGGCGAGGAAGGGCGTGGCAAGCTGCGAAAAGCCACGGGGAGCCGCAAGCAGGCGTTGATCCGTGGATGCCCGAATGGGGGAACCCGGCCAGGGTAATACCTGGTCATCCGCTAGGTTAAGAGCCTGGCGGAGGCGAACCCGGGGAAGTGAAACATCTCAGTACCCGGAGGAGAAGAAATCAAACGAGATTCCCTGAGTAGCGGCGAGCGAAAGGGGAGGAGCCCAAACCGGATGAGTGTAGAAGCCCCTAGGCGTTGCTCATCCGGGGTAGAGGGGGCACACTGGAGGAGGCTAGGGACTCCTCGGGGAGTAAGAAAACCGCTTGGCTAGCCGAAGGCACCTGGAATGGTCCGCCGTAGAGGGTGAGAGCCCCGTAGGCGAAAGCTGAGTGGACTCCCTGGGTGTGCTACCCAAGTAGCACGGGGCACGAGGAATCCCGTGTGAATCAGGGGGGACCACCCTCCAAGGCTAAATACTCCCTGCGCACCGATAGAGCATAAGTACCGTGAGGGAAAGGTGAAAAGAACCCCGGGAGGGGAGTGAAATAGAGCCTGAAACCGCTGGCCTACAAGCAGTCGGAGCCTGCGCGGGAGCGTGGGTGACGGCGTGCCTTTTGCATAATGAGCCCGGGAGTTGTCGTCAGTGGCGAGGCTAAGCCGGATAGGCGGAGCCGAAGCGAAAGCGAGTCTGAAAGGGCGTTAAGTCGCTGGCGGCAGACCCGAAGCGGGACGAGCTACCCATGGCCAGGGTGAAGGCGGGGTAACACCCGCTGGAGGCCCGAACCGGTGGAGGGTGAAAACTCCTCGGATGAGCTGTGGGTAGGAGTGAAAAGCTAATCGAGTCCCGTGATAGCTGGTTCTCCCCGAAATGTATTGAGGTACAGCCTCAGGGGATATCTGACGGGGGTAGAGCACTGTTGGGGCTAGGGGGCTTACCGGCCTACCGAACCCCGGCAAACTCCGAATACCGTCAGAAGGACCCTGGGAGTGAGCCGCTGGGTGATAAAGTCCAGCGACGAGAGGGGAACAACCCAGACCGCCAGCTAAGGTCCCGAAGTACTGGCTAAGTGGTAAAGGAGGTGGCCCTGCTTAGACAACCAGGATGTTGGCTTAGAAGCAGCCATCATTTAAAGAGTGCGTAACAGCTCACTGGTCGAGCGGGGCTGCGCCGAAAATACCACGGGGCTTAAGCCAGTCGCCGAAGCTGCGGACTCATGCTGAGAGGCATGAGTGGTAGGGGAGCACTCTGACTGCGTAGAAGGGTGATCCGTGAGGGCACCTGGAGTGGTCGGAGGAGAGAATCCGGGCACGAGTAGCGATAAAGAGGGTGAGAATCCCTCTCGCCGTAAGCCCAAGGTTTCCTGGGGAAGGGTCGTCCGCCCAGGGTTAGCCGGACCCTAAGGCGAGGCCGGAAGGCGTAGCCGATGGGAAGAGGGGTCAACAATCCCCCGCCACCTGAGTGGAGGCCAAGGGGTGACGCAGGAGGGAAGGGCGCCGGGGCCGTGAATGGCAGGCCCTCCAAACCTGTAGCCCGGTGACGGGGCGAGGCAAATCCCGCCCCCGAGGGTGAGGGGGAGTAAGTAACCGGGAGCGAGAGTTCCCGGGAAGGCGCTCGGACCACACTGCCGAGAAATAGCCTCGTGGCTGAAGAAGCTCAGGTGACCGTACCGCAAACCGACACAGGTGGGCGGGCAGAGAATGCTCAGGCGCGTGGGGTAACCCTGGCTAAGGAACTCGGCAAAATGGCCCCGTAACTTCGGGAGAAGGGGTGCCCACGCTGGTGAAGGCCCTTAGCGGCTGGAGCTGGCGTGGGTTGCAGGGAATCGGCGGTGGCGACTGTTTACCAAAAACACAGGACTCTGCGAAGTCGTAAGACGACGTATAGGGTCTGACGCCTGCCCGGTGCCGGAAGGTGAAGGGTCCGGGTTAGGGGGCGTAGGCCTCCGAAGCTCGGACTTGAAGCCCCGGTAAACGGCGGCCGTAACTATAACGGTCCTAAGGTAGCGAAATTCCTTGTCGGGTAAGTTCCGACCTGCATGAATGGCGTAACGACTGCCGCACTGTCTCGGCCAGGGTCCCAGCGAAACTGTAGTCTCGGTGAAGATGCCGGGTACCCGCGGTGGGACGGAAAGACCCCGTGAAGCTTTACTGCAGCTTGGCATTGCACTTCGGTGCAGGATGTGCAGGATAGGTGGGAGGCTGAGAAGCCCGGGCGCCAGCTCGGGTGGAGCCGTCCTTGAGATACCACCCTTCCTGCATCGGGGTGCTAACCTGGAGGGGTAAGCCTCCTCAGGGACAGTGCCTGGTGGGCAGTTTGACTGGGGCGGTCGCCTCCTGAAAGGTAACGGAGGCGTCCAAAGGTACCCTCAGGCGGATTGGAAACCCGCCGTTGAGTGCAAGGGCAGAAGGGTGCTTGACTGCGAGGCCGACGGGCCGAGCAGGGACGAAAGTCGGGCCTAGTGATCCGGCGGTGCCGAGTGGAAGGGCCGTCGCTCAACGGATAAAAGTTACTCCGGGGATAACAGGCTGATCGCTCCCAAGAGTTCACATCGACGGAGCGGTTTGGCACCTCGATGTCGGCTCATCCCATCCTGGGGCTGGAGAAGGTCCCAAGGGTCGGGCTGTTCGCCCGTTAAAGGGGTACGTGAGCTGGGTTCAGAACGTCGTGAGACAGTTCGGTCCCTATCCACCGTGGGCGTAGGAGGCTTGAGAGGAGCTGCCCCTAGTACGAGAGGACCGGGGTGGACGCACCGCTGGTGGACCGGTTGTGGCTGGCCTGCCGCACAGCCGGGTAGCCATGTGCGGAAGGGATAACCGCTGAAAGCATCTAAGCGGGAAGCCCTCCTCAAGATGAGGCCTCCCGAGACAGGGGAGACCCTGTCCCCGAAGGGCCCAGGGAGACTACCTGGTAGATAGGCCGGAGGTGGAAGCCCAGCAATGGGTGGAGCTGACCGGTACTAATCGCCCGAGCGGCTTGGCCACAGTATTGGCTTAGATAGTTAATACTGTGGGTGGCTCGTGGATACCGGAGCGGTACCCTATATCACTTGTCAGCAATTTTTGTTTTTTTGGTTATTTTGATCTTTTAGAAGGTAAGAGAAGGAGAAAATTCCCGGGTGCCCATACCGGAGGGGCCACACCCGTTCCCATTCCGAACACGGTCGTTAAGCCCTCCAGGGCCGATGGTACTGCTGGGTTACCCCGGTGGGAGAGTAGGTCGGCGCCCGGGTTAAATTTTAGATAGATAGAAGGCCTGGTTGAGTAACCCTCAGCCAGGCCTTTTTTGTTTTTTGGATAAGATTAATATTAATCCGAGTGTTTTTTACACGACAAAGTATTGCCGCTGACATAATCGCTAAAGCAAAGTAACCTTCGCTGT
The DNA here is from genome assembly GCF_000217795.1 of Thermodesulfatator indicus DSM 15286. NCBI lineage: Bacteria > Pseudomonadati > Thermodesulfobacteriota > Thermodesulfobacteria > Thermodesulfobacteriales > Thermodesulfatatoraceae > Thermodesulfatator > Thermodesulfatator indicus. The sequence continues at coordinate 860,429 of NC_015681.1, read as the reverse complement.
CACTGCGAGGCCTCGTTAGAGGTCGAAGCAGTCTCAGGGATTGCTTCGCTTCGCTCGCAAAGACCTACGAATACAATTTTAGCCTCAGGATATTGAGCACGAGCTAGTTCAGCTGCGTAGTGCATAGGTGTCCTTGTGCTGGAAACATAAGGAGAAAGTTCTGGAATATGCTTTTTTACGAGTTCTAAATGTGAAGGACAGCAAGAAGAAGTCATGAGCTTATCAGCTTTTTCCATTCGTTCAATAAATTCTTTGGCTTCTTTTTTTGCATAAATATCTGCACCGGCGGCTACTTCTACAATATAATCAAATCCTAGCTTCCGGAGAGCAGAAACAATCTGTTCAAAATCTGCCGAAAATTGGCCTGCAATAGCTGGTGCTATTAGAGCTACAGTTTTTTGAGAGGGTGATTTTAGAGAACGAATGACTTCTATAAGTTGAGATTTTTCTAAAATTGCTCCAAAAGGGCAAGCCTGCAGACATCTTGCACAGTAAATACATTTTTCATAGTCAATTTTCTGTTTGCCATCTTCTTCTTTTCTAATTGCACCTACGGGACAAGCATCTTCACAAGGAGCAGGTACGTAAATGATAGCATGGTAAGGACAAACTTTTGCACAAAGTCCACAATTAACACATTTTTCTGGATCAATCTCTGCTCTACCTCTTACTATTAATAGCATTCTTTTTACAGTTGATTAAACAGGGACGCGCTTCACATCCATGGCATGCATTGGTTACAAAATAGGTGCTTTTACTACAACTATTACATATAACATCGTTAACCATAAGAACTGGAGCTGTTGGCTTTTCTCTAAGTAAAGCCTTTTCTGCATAATCGGATAGTGGGGTTAATTCATCTTTTTCATCTTCTATGCCAAATCCAAGTATGGCCATTATTCTATATTTAAGCTCTGCACGATCTCTATAAACACAATAACGAATACTTTTAGAGTTCTTGGAGGCAATTTCTAAAGGGATACGGTCATATCTTTAATTGATTCATTTTTAAAAAAAGAGTTGTTACGCGTTTCAATAATTCACTTACTATTAAAGTTACATTGTTTACGTAATTCATATTTGCTCCTAAGTTCTTTCTAAGGTTTGCTATTTTATAGTAATTTATATAAAAATTTTGCAAAACTTCTTGGCGAACAATTTTTTGATACTAATTATTTGTCTTGTTTAAAGGTATGGGTGAAAGAAAACTAACAAAAAGTATAGTTTTTAAATATATGATGTTTTATTAACTTAAAGGCTGTAAGCTTTATAACAGGTTTTGCAAAAAGAAGGAAGTTCAGGGAAGTCTAAGAGTAAACTCGAGTAAAGCGCTCTTTCACGTTTGAGATATTGTTCTCTAAAAAGGCGATACTCTTTTCTAAACCATATTTCTGTAAATGAGTTCTTGGTTAGATTACCAAAATAGACTTTTGGTATTTTTATTTCCTGGTTATTAAAAAATCTTGGTAAAAATTCGTTTTTGGTGGGCAAATGTAAATAAACGCAAGGCGAGATTTGTCCGGTAACGGTAATTAGGCAAGATTCATGGGGCCTTTCAGCGCATATTATAACTTCTTCAGCTTTTAATGGTTTGGCCTCAAAGGCTATTTCCAGTTTTTCCGCTTTTTGCCTTGCCTGGGCTATTATTTGGTTAAAATGTTCTTTTTCATTAGGGGATAACCAAAATATGGCCTCTTCCGCCAGAGTAGTCGAGGGAATATAGTCAAGATTGTTGGCTATAACTTCATCGACTCCGCAATCTTTTGCTAATTCTATTAAATCGGGCAGTTCTTCTATAGTGCTTCGCATCATAACGGTAGAAAGTACTAATTTTGGGCGAGTTTTTTGCCTGGCGATGAATTTAACTTCTTCAATTATAGGCTTAAGGGCGCATTTTCTAATGTTTCGGTGCTTTTTCTCATCGGGGCTGGCAATGGATATAGCGAGATAATCAAGTTTTTCTACATGATCAAGAATTCTCTCTAAAAAATAACCATTGGTGGTCAAGCCAACTTTCGTGTATCGGGCAGCTATATCGATCATCTTGAGAATATCAGGATGTAGCAATGGTTCTCCCCAGCCTTGCAAATGAACGAATTTGAATTGTGCCAAAGGAATTTTTTCAAAAAGTACTAGATCCATATGTTTAGCCTGCCAGATGTCATAAAAAAGATGGTGAGGGCACATTTGGCAGCGGAACTGACAATAAGTAGAAACTTCTATTTGAGCAGAACGAAGCCTGGGAAGTTTTTTCTTGAATAAATTGAACATTAATTACTTGTACAAAATACTATGGGGGAAGACAAGGCTTCCCCCGGTTATAGAGATAAGGAGGGAGATGGCAGTTATTCTTTTTGTTCTTCTTTAAGTTCTTTTTCTATTTCTTCAAGCTGTTCACGATAAAAATTGGCCTCTTCTTCAAGGAGTTTTTTTCTTTCTTCAGGCGTAAGAGAGGCTAGCCATCGGCGCCAGCCCCAGCCAAAACCGCGTCCCCCGCCAAAGCCTCCAAAGAAACGCCAACACCAACCGCGGCCAAAACCACGTCCCCAACCGTGACGCCAACCCAGACCACGTCCCCAACCAAAGCCTCGCCCCCAGCCAAAGCCTCGGCCCCATGGACCTCTAGCCAAAAAAGCTTTGCCTTCAGGTGTACAAAGCCCGAGACCTCGGCCAGTCATTGGGCCTTCACCTAAAGGACCTGTGCGATCTAACCCTGGCATAGCTAAACCTCCTCTTTATGGATTCAATCTAAAAATAACCTTTTTGAGATTAAGTGTCAATTGCAACTAGTTTCGACGGAATACTTGTCATATTATTTTCAAGATTTATGTTTTAGATATGATGGAGCCAAAGTTGGTTTCAGAAAATATTGCTCTTCTAAATTTGATTTTTAAAAATTTAAGTCCAGCTTACTTCAAGGTTCGTTTCTGGACAGGGGAAGAATGGGCCCCTCCAGGATTGAAAGAACCAAAGGTTACCATAGTCATTAAAAATCCAGGGATTTTGGCTCATCTATTGGCCTTCCCAACGGATGTTCGGCTGGGTGAAGCTTATATTTACGATGACCTAGATTTTGAGGGTGATATTTATTCTGTCTTTCCCTTAGGCGAATACTTGCGCCAGCTTTATCCTCGTCTTTTGACGAACCCCTTCTTTTGGCGCAGCCTTTTTAAGCTTAGGATGTCAGTTCGTAGAGCCAGGCGTTTAGAAGGGCGTCAAGCAGCTAAGCTTAAAGGTAAAACCCATTCCATAGAAAGAGATAAACAGGCTATTTCTTATCATTATGATTTGCCTCCAGAATTTTACGCCACTTATCTTGACCCAATGATGGTCTATTCTTGTGCCTATTTTAGAAGTCCTGACCAGGATTTAGCGACAGCTCAGAAAAACAAACTAGAACTTGTTTGCCGTAAATTGCGTTTGAAACCCGGCGAACGGGTGCTTGATATAGGTTGTGGGTGGGGAGGCTTTGTTATTTATGCAGCTAAGAAATATAGAGTAAAGATTTTGGGTATTACCCTCAGTGAAAATCAAGTGAAATATGCCAACGAATGGATAAAAAGGGAAGGACTTGAAGATTTAGCCGAAGTTCGCCTCCTTGATTATCGTCAGCTAGATGAGAAAGAACCTTTTGACAAGTTGGTAAGCATTGGCATGTTTGAACACGTAGGGAGTTCTAAACTTTGGACTTATTTTCGTAAGGCCTGGAAGCTTTTGAAACCGGGCGGAGTTTTTCTAAACCACGGTATCGCCGCAGACTGGAGCTGGCGTATAAAAAGATGGTCTTTTACTGACCGTTATGTTTTCCCGGATGGTGAACTTTTGCCAATATATAAAACTCTTACCGTGGCTGAAAGAGTGGGCTTTGAAATAAGAGACGTTGAGTCCTTAAGGGAACATTATGTGCTCACCTTACGCCACTGGGTGAAAAATCTTGAAAAAAATTACGAAAAAGCTCGCCAATTTGTAGATGAGCCTACTTATCGGGTGTGGCGGCTTTACATGGCCGGCTCAGCTTATGCTTTTTCCATAAATGAACAGAGCGTTTTTCAAAGCTTGCTAGTTAAAAATCGTGAACGAGGCGAAAATGATCTTCCCTTAACTCGTGAGGATATATACCTGAATTGGGATATTATGGAATAAAAAGGGCCTTTTCCAATCTGCTTAGAAATCTTTTAAAGGCGTAATCTTTACAAATTTTTGTTATTTGTTGCTGAACAAACTCATGGAAAAAAGTTTTTGGTCGAGGTTCAAACCCGAATAAGTCCCTAACATAAGAAAGAAAAGCGTGACGAAAGTCGTCTTCATAAAATATGCCGTGAAGATAGCTGCCAAAAATATTTTCTTTAAATAAATGTGAAATTTCTTGCCCTCCTAAAAAACTCCTTCCATACCTGATTTCAAAACCCTTCAAATTTCCCTGAAAAAAAGGCCAGTTTAGAGTTATTTCCTGTGCGGTGGCAATTTTAGGGCGGAAAAAACGTGTTTCATGGGGTAAAAGCGCAAGGCCTGGCACTTCTCCGAGGTTTTCTACTCCCTCATCGCTTATTTTTTGGCCAAGGATTTGAAAACCACCACAAAGCCCGATAAGTATTTTTTGGCGAGAAAGAGACTTTATGGTTTCAGAAAGGCCTTTTTCCCTCAGAAAATTAAGGCTCGCCATGGTATTCTTGCTACCAGGGAGTATGATGACATGGGCTTTTAAGAGTTCTTGGGGTTCAGCCGTTAATATCACTTCTACATCTGGTTCAAATTTTAGAGGATCAAAATCCAGATAGTTGGAAATATGGGGATAATAAACCACAGCTATTTTTAATTTTTCGGGCCCTGAGCTAAACTTTTGGTTAGGGAGCCCTAAAGAAGCACTATCTTCTTCGAAGAGCTTCAAGGTCAAAAAGGGCAAAAGCCCAAGACAGGGTTTTTGGGTTTTGTGTTCAAGGATTTTTATACCATCTTCAAAGAGTTCTGGCGCTCCACGGAATTTATTGATTGCAAAGCCAACTGAAAGAGGTTTAAGCTCAGGTACCAGTTCATAAGTTCCCCAGATCTGGGCAAAAATACCTCCTCGGTCAATGTCGCCCACCAAAAGAAAAGGAATTTGATAACGCGAGACGATCTCGTAATTTACAAAATCATTTTTAAGGAGATTTAGTTCGGCAAGCCCTCCGGCGCCTTCTATAACCACTAAATCATTTTCCGCCAAAATGTCTTCAAAAACGGAAAAAACTTGTTTTTTAAAACCGGCCTTAAATTTTTGAAACTTCCCAGAAGGCAAAATCCCTTGAGTTTTCCCTAGAAATATAATTTCAGAGGTCATGTTTCCCAAAGGCTTTAAAAGTAGTGGATTCATTTTTACGCTGGGTTTACGGCCAGCAGCCCAGGCCTGAAAGACCTGGGCGTAGGCCATCTCGCCTTCTGTGGTAGCAAAAGCATTTAGAGACATGTTTTGGGCCTTAAAAGGTGAAACCTTTAGACCCTTTTTAGCAAAATGGTAAGAAATAATAGCGGTGAGCAGACTTTTGCCCACCGATGACATTGTTCCCAGGACGGCTAAGACTTTGGCCGTCATTAAGTGTCACTACTTAGGCTCTGGGGGATTTAGCGGACCGGCAATGTAGGCCTTAACTACTTTTACTTTTACATTAGGAGCAATTTCTAAGTGAACAAGATCATGGTCAACTTTTTCTACCCGACCGACAAGCCCACCAGAGGTAAAGACCTGGTCTCCCCGCTTTAAATTTTCAAGAAACTTCTGATGTTCTTTGGCCCTTTTCTGCTGGGGTCTAATCAGCAAAAAATAAAAAATCACAAAGATTAAAATTAAGGGAATAAAACCTATTAAAGGATTCCCCGCTCCCTGTTGCGGATTACCCGCCATAGCAAAAGCTAATCCTAACATTCAACTTCCTCCTTTCTCTCATAATAGTGTTTTTTAAATTCTTCAAAATGTCCCTTTCTTATAGCATTTCTTATCCTTTCCATAAAGCATAAATAAAAGTGGAGATTGTGGATGGTATTTAACCTGTAAACCAGGAGTTCTCCGGCCATAAATAGATGCCTTAAATAAGCACGCGAATAATTGCGGCAGGTGTAGCACTGGCATTCAGGGTCTATGGGACGATCGTCGTCTTTATAACGGGCCTGTTTGATGCTGATTTTCCCGAAAGAAGTATAAAGGGTACCACGCCGGGCGTTTCTCGTAGGTAAAACACAGTCAAACATGTCCACACCACGAGATACGGCCTCAAGGATATCGTGAGGAGTACCTACTCCCATGAGGTAACGGGGTTTTCCTTCAGGAAGTTCTTCAATGGAGGCCTCTAGCATTTTAAGCATTAGGTCATGAGGTTCTCCCACGCTCAGGCCCCCAATGGCGTAGCCGTGAAAGTCAAGACTAGTAATAACTTTAGCGGAATAACGGCGTAGGTCCTCAAACATCCCCCCCTGGGTTATACCAAAAAGCAATGATTCTCGGTGATTTTTTTGCCAGGCAAGACGAGATCTTTCTTCCCAGCGGTGGGTTAGTTCTGTGAGCCTTTTAGCTTCTTCATAAGGACAGGGATAAGGGATACAGGTGTCAAGGACCATGCGAATGTCAGAGTCAAGGCCAGCCTGTATTTCCATGGAAAGCTCTGGAGTAAGTAAATACTCTTGTCCGTTAAGGTGAGATTGGAATCTGGCGCCATCTTCTTCAATTTTGCAGAGTTTGGCCAGACTAAATACTTGAAAGCCCCCGCTATCGGTGAGGATACTGCGAGGCCAATTCATAAAACAATGAAGTCCTCCCAGGCGGGCTATTAATTCGTGCCCTGGCCTTAAAAAAAGATGATAAGTATTGGCAAGGATAATGCGTGCGCCAAGGCCGCTGACATCTTCTGGAGTTAATGATTTAACGCTTGCCTGCGTGCCTACGGGCATAAAAACCGGAGTTTCAATTATCCCCCGCCTGGTAAAGAGAAATCCTGTGCGGGCCTTTGTTTGCGGACACTTCTTTTCTATTTGAAAGATTCTGGCCATATCAGAGTACTTTTAAACGATTGCTCAGCTTAAAACCCGAAAATTTTGTTTCAAGAGAAAGGCCTCTGCCCTGGATAAGGACCCAGTGGCTCATGCCAAGCCCCTGGGGCAGTAAAAGCATTTTTAGGGCTTCTATGTCTTTAGTTTGAGTTCGTCCGATTTCGGCAAGGAGTCTTTCAACTCCAAGCCCCACCAGAAAAGAGGCCTGGGAAGTAAAACCGTAAGTGCAAAAGCCAAGTTTTTCGCCTATTTCTTTAAGGGCGGTAAAGTCAACGTGGGCGGTAAGATCGCATTTTCCAGGAAAAAGATAAGGATTTTCAAAGATACGATGTTCCTGAAAACAAAGCAAAGTACCTCTTGTTCTTTCTTCATGATAATAATCCCGCCGTCCGTAACCGTAATCAAAAGTAATGATCACCCCCTGTATAAGTTTTTGAGAAAGGCCTTTTAAAAAAGATTCATATGCTAGGCAAACTTCCGTGCGGTAGCCTTCTTTCCAGGTAGAAACAAAAGGGCTTACCCTTTGAAGGATTTCAGGCCTTGAGAGCTCAGCTAAAAGCTCTTTAACACCGTTTTTAAAGCTGATATAAACCTCTCGCAATTCGCTCTCTGTTTTTTGGACCAAATGCACAGGAAAAGAATCAAAAAGTTCGTTGGAAATAAAAACTCCTTTGAAAGAAGGAACTTCTTTCCAGGAAGAGAACCACTTTACCTGGTCAAAATGTTTTTCAAGGACTTCTTCCTGGCGCAAACGATTGGCGGAAAAAGGTTCAAGTATATAGTAGGGGAAAGCGAAATCTTTTTGTTTCAGATAATCAAGGATATCTAACGCAAGATAACCTTCTCCTGCCCCTGCTTCGCAGACTACGAAGTCTTGGGGCTTTCCCATTATCTCCCATATCTCAATAATTTGTTTGGCCACGGTGGCGCCAAAAACCGGATGAATAGAAGGAGCGGTAATGTAGTCCCCTTTTTTACCAATTTTAGGACTGCGCGCGTAATAACCGTACTCAGGATGATATAAAGCCAGTTCCATATAGTGAGCAAAGGTCATAGGAGATTCTTCGGCCAGAATCTCGGCAAAATGGCGAGGCACCTGAACTTTCATCTTAACGTTTGGTAGCCTCTTTAAGTTCTTTTACAAAGCGGCCAACAAGCTCTGGAAGTTTTTTTCTTTCTTCAGCGTGTCGGGCTATGAGCTTAACAATGGCACTTCCCACTATGATGGCGTCTGCATGAAGTGAAAGGGCCTTTACCTGTTCAGGATTTGATATGCCAAAGCCTACAGCTACAGGCACTGGGCTTAGCTCTTTAGCTAGATCAAGTTTTAAAGCAAGCTCTTCAGGAATAGCCTTTTTCGTCCCCGTGATACCGGTTATAGAAACATAATAGAGAAAACCACTTGAAGCCTTGGCAATTTTTTCAAGCCTTTCAGGGGGCGTGGTAGGAGCAGCCAAAAGAATGCTAGCCAGTTTATGTTTGCGGGCGATTTTTAACCAGGGTTTAGCTTCTTCTAGAGGAAGGTCCGGAATAATAGCGCCGTCAAGGCCGACATCTCGGCTTCTTCTAGCAAAGTTTTCCAGCCCATACCGAAAAAATGGATTCAAATAACCCATGATCACTAGCGGCACTTTAAAGCCTTTTTGGCGTAGTTTGGCGACTAGATCAAGGAATTGATCGATAGTCGGGTTGTGGCGCAGGGCTCTTTGAGCGGCCTCCTGAATAACGGGACCATCAGCTAAAGGGTCTGAAAAAGGAAAACCCAGTTCTATGACATCTGCCCCAGCTTCGGCCAGAGCCCACAGTAGGTCCTCGGTAGCAGAAAGGTCAGGGTCGCCTCCTTCTATAAAAGGGATAAGAGCCGCTTCACCACGCTCGTTAGCCTTACGGATAGCATCTTCTACCGCTCGTGCGCCTCTAGTCATCACTTTTCCTCCGCAGGTATTCACGCACTGCCGCTACGTCTTTATCTCCCCGGCCAGAGAGATTAACCACTACAATGGTCCCCTGAGGGAGTTTTTTAGCTATTTTAGCCAGATAAGCCACGGCGTGAGCGCTTTCAAGGGCAGGGATAATGCCTTCAGTTTCAGAAAGTAGTCTAAAACCAGAGAGGGCTTCTTGGTCATCAACGGTTACGTATTCAGCTCGGCCAGTTTCTTTTAAAAAGGAATGTTCTGGCCCGACACCTGGATAATCGAGCCCCGGGGCTATAGAATGAGCCCCTTTTACTTGGCCTACTTTGTCCTGGAGGAGATAGGTCATCATGCCGTGGAGTATTCCTGGTTCACCTACGGTAAGAGTGGCGGAATGTTTGTCGGTATCAAGACCTGTACCTGCCGCTTCAACACCTATCATTTTGACCATCTGATCTTCCACAAAGGGATAAAATAAACCCATGGCGTTTGAGCCTCCGCCTACACAGGCGATGAGAACATCTGGCAAACGTCCTTCAGCCGCAAGTATTTGTTTTCTGGTTTCTTTGCCAATTATGCTTTGAAAATCACGCACTATCATGGGATAGGGGTGAGGGCCCATTACCGAGCCGATTACGTAATGAGTGGTTTCCACATTGGTAACCCAGTCTCTTATGGCTTCATTTATAGCGTCTTTTAAAGTTTGGGTGCCAGAATAGACAGGGATAACTTTGGCTCCTAGAAGTTCCATACGGAAGACATTCATTTCCTGGCGCACAGTGTCTTTGGCACCCATATAGACAATACATTCAAGGCCGAGGAGGGCGGCAGCCGTAGCTGTAGCGACGCCATGCTGGCCAGCTCCTGTTTCGGCAATAATGCGCTTTTTTCCCATTTTTTTGGCCAGAAGTACCTGACCAATGGTGTTATTTATTTTGTGCGCACCAGTATGAGTTAAGTCTTCGCGTTTGAGGTAGATTTTTAAGTGCCCGCCTAATTTTTTAGCTAGCTGGCTTGCGGGATAAAGAGGGGTTGGCCTTCCTACATAAGTTTTGAAGTAAAAATCAAGTTCTTTTTTAAAGGACTTATCTCGCTTGTAATGGCGATAGGCTTCTTCCAGCTCAAAAAGAGCTGGCATTAAGGTTTCTGGAACATATCGTCCGCCAAAGGGTCCAAAATGTCCTTGCTTGTCTGGAAGTGGCACCCCGGCCTCCTTTTTGCCTTCAAAAATACTTTTTTGGTAGACATTAGTCAAATGAAAAACTCAAAGTACTTAAAGTCTTTCGCGTCGTTTAATGCGTTGGGCCTTTTTCCAAGCAGGGTCTTTTTTGCGACCTTTAGTGATCTTGCGATAAGGAAGAACTTCTTCTGCAGGTTTTGTTTCTTCTTGAAAAGAAGGTTCAATCTCGAGAATTATTGGCGGTTTTTTTTCTTTTTTAGGAGGTGGCAGATAGCGTTTTTTAAAAGCTTCATCTACTTTCGGACCTTTTAAAGCTTCAGCAGGAATCCAACTGGTCAAAAATAACTTTTCAATAAAGCGTTCAAAAATGGTTCCTAAACTCATGGCCTTCTTAGTATCTACTTTGATAACCAGAGCCCCTTTCCTTTTGGCCATCTTTTGGGCCAGTTCTTTATCTGGAGTTAAGACAATAGCTTCCGAAGCTAGCCCTTCTTCTGAAATCTTTATCCAAGCCTTGGGCTTTACAGTTACGTACAAAATGGTCGGAGGATTTTCGCTAAACTCCCTGATATAAATTTCTTCTGCGGCCAACTCAGGTTTTACCCGTACTATTTCTTTTTCTTCGTTAAACTCAAAACGTTCAGGCTTAAAAATAAGGAAGAAGTCTTTAAGCTTTTTTAAGCGAATATTTTTGAAACCATCCACTTCAATGAGAGCCCGGTGCAAGTCTTTTAAGCGCACAAAGCCTTCTTGCGGAACCAGGCCAAATTCATCAGGCCGTCGCCCTAAAGCATAATAAAGCATTTTTTCAAGCTTTTTCTTTTCTTTATCCGTCATAATTACCCTTGACTTTTAATCCAGATTTACCATCTTGCAATTAGGTTTCAATTTAAATGAAAACTTATTAGTTTAGAATATTTACAAATTATTTTTAAATAGTTATATTGATGTTAATATTAATCGAAAATTAAATACTTGCCGATATGAATAAAAAGTGTTAAATATTAAAGGCTTAATTTTATAAACCGAGTTTGCCTAAGGGGCAGGTGAGAGATTTATGAAAAAGAAGACAAAGGTTCAAAATTTAGAGGAAAAGTTATTAGAGGCCGGGAAGGACGGAGCTATTACTTACGAGGCCTTAAATGACCTCCTTCCTGAAGAATTTGGTGATCCTAAAAAGATAGAAGCAATTTTTGATTTTCTCTACAAGAATAACATAGAAGTCCTTGACGAGAAAGAACTTTTTGAAAAGGATCACCCTGACTGGCCAGAGCGTTCCCCTGAAAAGAAAATCGAAGAAGTGGTTACTCAAGAGGAAGAAGAACCTATAGCGGCTTCTGAATCTGAAGAAGTTACCTCTGCATACCTGCGCGAGATGGGCAAATATGAACTTCTAACTCCTGAGAAAGAAGAAGAGCTTTCTAAAATAATCCGAGGCGGCTTCCAGTTTATAGTGAATTCTATTATGGAACATCCTTCTGAGCTTCCTGAGATGGAAGAGTTGCGTGAGCAGATAAGACTTTGGAAGAAAAGAGATCCGGGCCTTAAACCTAAGAAGAGTCATTTAAACATTATGGTCCGAACTGTGCAGGAGATCCACAAGAAATATCCTGAAGATGAATCTATTGCCGAGCTTTGTCGGGCTATTGAAGAAAGGGCTGCTCAAGTTGAAAAGGCCAAAGATGAAATGGTCAAGGCCAACTTGCGGTTGGTGGTCTCTATTGCCAAACGCTATATGGGGCAAGGGCTTTCTCTGGCAGACCTTATTCAGGAGGGTAACCTCGGTCTTATGAGGGCTGTCTTTCGTTTTGACTACAGCAAAGGGAATAAGTTCAGCACTTATGCTTCCTGGTGGATAAGGCAGGCTATTACCAGAGCTATTCTCGATAAAACTCGTACTATTCGGTTGCCAGTGCATTTCCTTGAGTTGCGTAGCCAGTTCTTTAAGGCTTTTTATGAGCTGGTAAAAGAGCTTGGGCGTGAACCTACACCTGCGGAAATATCTGAGCGTACAGGTATTCCACAGGAAAAGATTTTGGCTATCTTTGAGGCCTCTAAAGAACCAGTTTCTTTAGAACTGCCAATTGGAGACGAAGATAGCACTCTGGGAGATTTTATCGAAAATAAAGAAAGTCCTTCACCATTTGAACAGGTAAAAGATAGGGATCTTTCTGAAAAAGTGCGTAATTTGTTATCGACCCTTTCTCCTCGTGAAGAAAAAATTATTCGTTTACGTTTCGGAATAGGCGAGGAAAGCGAATATACCCTTGAAGAGATTGGTAAGCGTTTTGGTGTTTCTCGTGAGCGTATCAGGCAGATTGAGAAGAAAGCTCTTTCAAGGCTTCGCCAGATGACTAAGAAAGATCACTATAAGTATTACTCAGACTAAGTTGAAAGGGGCGAATCTCGCCCCTTTCTTATTTAGGTAGCTTATGATTTCTGTTTACAGGCCTAAAAGTAAAGCTAAACGACGTTCAAAAATTTTGCCTAAAGGACAAAAGAAGAAATCTTCGCAGAAATTCAATTCTTTTTGGGATTTTTTATCTTTAAAGGCTTTGATATTGTCTTTTTTATTTTTGTTTGTTGTTGGTAGTCTTTCTTATTTTTATCTAGATCGTCAAATTGCCCATTTATCCTCTCAAAAAGAAAATCTCCTCTTGACGAAAGCTCACCTTTCCGCCAAGATTTCACGCCTAAAGAGTGATCCTCAGGCCTATGAAGAGATTGCGCGGAAGCGTTATGGTCTGGTAAAAGATGGTGAGCGCTTGATTATTTTTAAATAGGAGGAGATTTATGTCTATTTCTACTTCAGATTTTCGGCGTGGTTTAAAAATTGAATGGGATGGAAAACCATACGAAATTATAGAATTTCAGCACTCAAAAGTGGCTAAAGGGCAGGCCACGGTACGAACTAAGTTGCGCGATTTAATTACTGGTCGAGTTTTAGAAGCTAATTTTCGTTCTGGGGAGAAGTTTGAGCGTCCAGACCTTGAAGAAAAAGAAATGCAGTATTTATATGCCGAAGGCGATCGCTACGTTTTTATGGACTTAGAAGATTATGACCAGGTTTACCTCGACAAGGAACAACTGGGAGACGCCTGGAAATATCTCCAGGAAAATATCAATGTCAAAGTCCTCTACTACAAAGGTAAGCCTATTGGTATAGACCTTCCCATTACTGTAGTGTTAAAAGTGGTGGAAACCGAACCGGGTGTGAGAGGAGATACGGTTTCTGGTGGTTCAAAGCCAGCCAAGCTTGAAACCGGAGCGGTAATTAAAGTACCCCTTTTTATTAATGAAGGAGATCTCATAAAAGTAGATACCCGTACTGGAGCGTACGTAGAGAGGGCGGAGTAATGCTTACCCTTAAAAAGCTTAAAGAATTTAAAGAGTACCTGGAAAGCGGAGCTTTTATAGAAGACCTTGAGGCCCGTCCCCCTGATGGCCAGGCAGAAATGCTCGATATGATAGAACTTCTTTTTGAAATTTGTGAGCTTGCAGACGAAAAGCTTACCGAGCATTTTTATCGCCGGTTGCGGGGGGAGGTATAATGCCCTATTACATTCGGGCTAGAACTTACTTTAAGTATGCCGAAGAACAAATAGCCTTTGCTGAAGAAGAGAAAGACCCTGAAAAGATCTTGAAATTTGCTAATGAAGCAATTGATAGGGCTGTACGAGCTCTTTGGGCTATAGTTCAAATAGAAGCTCCTAAAGAGAAGCCTTCTTTTGAAAAAATCCTTGCCGAACTGGATAAGGCCTGTGAGCCTGAATTAGCTAAAGAAATAAAAAATAATATAAACCGCCTCAAAGAGCTTACTAAAAACCCGTCCCTTGAAGCTGCAAAGGAAGCCTTGGTTTTAGCTCGGCAAGTGGTGCGTCGTGCTAGAGAAGTTTTGGAACCAATTATTGGTCCGGCCAAAAGGGTTGATCAGCATAGAAGACTTTTATTCTAAAAATTGTGGGGATCTTTGTAAAATTCGAATTTTTTGCTTAAGATTGCCACAGCGCCGCTAGTGCCTTGCGATAACACATTTCGTTCGGGACAGTAGATATTTGATTGTTGAGTGCTAAACAACTGGTTGACAATTAGGCCTTAGAGAGTTCTTTTAAAAGAAGTTTTTATAGGGAGGTTTTTATGTGCCAGGCTAAGGCCTTTTGGCTTGGAAATGGTCAGGAAGAAGAGATTATGAATGATGTAATCGAAATAGAAGTTAAACCAGACGGCCTGGTACTTAAATCTTTTTTTGAAGAACCTAAAAAAGTGGAAGGCGAAATTGTAGCCATAGACTTTTTAAAACATAAGGTTTTTATAAAACCAAAAGGAAGCAATAAATGAGCGAAATGTTAAAACAGTTAGAAGAAAAGCTTTCACAATGGGAAAAATTATTGGCTGAAGAGGCTAAAGAACTCGGAATATGGGCAGATAAGGCTGAAGAAGAGGGCCAGCCCAAGCTTGCTACTAAGCTTCGTGAAGCAGCTTTACTTGTGGGAAATGCTCGCTTAAAAGTGGCTGAAGCCAAGGTTATAAAAGAATCTGGCTCTTTAGCTGAGGAATTGGCTTTGTGTGCCGTGTGTGCCTGGCGAGAGACTTGTCAAAAACGTTTTACCCGCGATACCGGAAGTCCTTTTCGCTGCCCAGACTTTACGAGAGACGTTACCCTTAAACCATGATTGCCAAAATAATCTATAAAGAACTCGAAAAATTTTGTGAACAGGCTAAGGAAGAAGGCATTTTGCCTGAAGGTGTTAAGGCGCGTTTTCAAGTAGAACCTCCTAAAAATGAAGCCCATGGAGATTACGCTACTAACATTGCCTTAAGCTTGGCCGGCCAGGCTAAAAAGAATCCACGAGAACTCGCCTCCTGGTTTGTGGAAAAACTTAATTCTCGGAAAGACCTTTTTGAAAAGATAGAGATCGCTGGCCCGGGTTTTATTAACTTTTTTATAGCCAAAGATTATTGGCAAAAGGTTCCTCTAGAAATAGAAAAGTCTGCTGAAAATTACGGTGCTTGCGACTTAGGCTCAGGGCGAAAATTTCAAGTAGAGTTTGTTTCTGCCAACCCCACAGGCCCGCTTCACATTGGCCACGGACGTGGTGCTGCGGTAGGAGATACACTTGCCCGTATTCTGGCCATGGCTGGTTTTAATGTTGAAAAAGAGTACTACATAAACGACGTTGGCCGGCAGATGCTGATACTAGGGCGTTCTGTTTATCTGCGAGCTAAAGAATTAAGTGGAGAAAAGATCGATTTTCCAGAAGACCATTACCGCGGCGAATACATTATAGATATTGCTCGTTCTTTGCTTAAAGAGAATCCAGAGTTTTTGAGTTTACCTGAAGAAGAAGCCATTACCCTTGCCAAAGAATTTGCGGTTAAAGAAATTCTGGCTGGCATTAAGAAGGACCTTGAAGATTTTGGTGTGGTTTATGACCAGTGGTTTTCTGAAAAAATTCTTCATGAAGAAACTTACATTGAAAAGGCGCTTTCTTTTCTCAAAGAAAAAGGACTCCTTTACGAAAAAGACGGCGCTATCTGGTTTAAAGCGAAAGAATTCGGTGATGAGAAAGACCGGGTAGTAATAAGGGCAAGTGGGGAGCCTACTTATTTTGCCTCGGATATTGCCTATCATTACCACAAGTTTTTGGTGCGGGGTTTTGACGAAGTAGTTGATATCTGGGGGGCCGACCACCACGGTTATGTTCCTCGTATGAAAGCGGTAATCAAAGCCTTTGGGCTTGAAGAGAATCAGTTCAAGGTAATTCTCATTCAGATGGTCAATCTGCTTGAGGGGGGCAAGCTAAAGAGCATGTCCACTCGGGCTGGAGAGTTTGTTACCCTTCGGGAATTAATCGACGAGGTGGGGAAAGATGCTACTCGCTTTATTTTTCTTACTCGTCGGGCGGATACCCCTCTTGACTTTGATGTAGAGCTAGCCAAAAAACAAAGCCGTGAGAACCCTGTTTATTATGTTCAATATGCCCACGCGCGGCTAGCTAGCCTTTTTCGAAAGGCTGAAGAAGCTGGCTTAACCGTGCCTAAAGCAACTGAAGTTGATTTAGGCCTTCTTAATCAACCTGAAGACTTTGCTATTCTAAAACTTCTCGATTATTTTCCTGATACCGTAGAAGCCGCGGCCACCAAATTTGAGCCTCATTTGGTGACTTTTTATCTTCTTGATTTAGCTACAGCTCTTCACGATTATTACACCAAGCATCGTTTTTTAAGTGAAGATTTGGACCTTACCAAAGCTAGACTAGTCTTGGCTAAAGCAGTAAAACAGGTTCTTAAAACAGGGTTAAATCTTTTAGGCGTAAGCGCCCCTGAGAGGATGTAATGGCTAAAAAGACACCTAAGAAAAAGCGCTTTCAGTTTCAGTTAGGCTGGCCAGGGCTTATTTTTTCCTTTGGTCTCTTGATTTGTTTGTTTTTATGGATGTTTGTGCTGGGTTTTTATTTCGGCCAAAAAATGGTTTCTACCAAGGTGCATTCGTTAGGGTCTCCTGTTAGCCAAAAAGCACTTTCATCAAAGAAAAACATCGAACCGCCACCTGTATTTGAAGAAGTAAAACCTCCTCCTCTGGTTAAGGAGCCCACTTCTCAGGCTCAAAACGCCGTTACGCAAAAACCGGAAAAAGTAGAGCCAGCTACTCCTGTTTTGCCGGAGTCTGAAAAAGCCACAAAGCAGCCTAAGGCATTACAAGAAAGCTCCAAGGTTGCCCGGCCTCAAAAAGTTGTTCCGCCTAAAAAAGAAAAGCCTAAGTCTTTTTATGCTGTCCAGGTGGCTTCTCTTAGGAGCCAAGCCGATGCTGAAAAGTACGCTTCTTATCTGAGAGATAGGGGTTATGAGGTAACTATTAAAAAGGTAACACTCCCGCAAAAAGGTACGTGGTATAGGGTTTATGTGGGGCGTTTTGCTACGCTAGCTGAAGCCAAGGCCTTTGGAGAACAAATAAAAGCTCGTGAAAAGCTGAAAAGTTTTTATGTTCAGAGAATAAGTAACTAATGATTAGAAAGGCTCGTTTAAAGGACGCTCGCGACATCCATCGTTTAATTGTGCATTTTTCTAAGACAGGCCAGGTTTTGCCCCGGCCGCTGGCTGAAATTTACGAAAATATTCGTGAATTTTTTGTCTTTGCGCCTGAAGGGAAAGACCTTATCGCCGGGGCTTGTGCTTTGCATATCTGCTGGGAGGATCTTGCCGAAATTCGTTCTCTGGTAGTAAGTGAAGAATACCAAGGAGAAGGTGTTGGGGTAAATTTAGTCAAGGCCTGTTTAGAGGAAGCCAGAGATTTAGGGGTCCCTAAAGTTTTTGTTTTAACTAATGCCCCTGATTTTTTTCGTAAATTGCACTTTAAAGACATTGAAAAGACCGAGCTTCCCCACAAAGTATGGGCTGATTGTGTGAAATGTCCTAAATTTCCAGAATGTGATGAAGAGGCTCTTATCTTAGAGCTTGGTCAGGAAGAATTTTAGACTTACAGTCAAACTAGCGTCCCCAGCCGCCTATGCCTACAAGGTTTATGTAAAACGAATAGCGAGTTTCGTCGGGGTTCTGGTAGATTTTAATAACTCCCCACCAGCACTTGGTGCGATATTCAAAAGCCATAGAAGAGGAAGAAAGTTCACCTTCTTTTAAGCTATACTGGGCGTTATAAGCAAACCAAAACCCGTGGTAAACATTTTTGCGTAAATTCAGGTTGATTTGTTTTATTTTTCTTACCTTATCCCATCGGTAATCAAAGCCTATGTTTTCTCCTCTGGTATTGCGTAAGTTGAGAGAAAGATTAGCTGTGGTCCAACCTAGACCGTAGAAGTTATAAGAGGTGCTTGCCCGAATATAGATTTTGTGTAGAAAATTACTTTCCCCTTCGGCGAAAAGGTCGGAAAAGGGATGCCGTTTGTCATCGGAGCCTTCTAATTTTCTAGTGGCTTCATTAAAATCAAAACTTTGATGAACCCACAGACGCAGCCAGTCAGAATAACGAATATTTCCTGAAGAATCCTTTTCTTTAGCAGTGACAAATTGTAACAGACCATAATCTAAAACATTGCTCTTGGGTAACCTATCTTCGACGGTAAATGTTGGTAGATCGTTCTGATTAGTTTCAGGACGATAAAGATAGGTGATTTTTGGCCTTAAAACATGTTTGAAGCCAACAACGCCGAAGCGGCTAAAAGGATATATACGGCTAAAATTAAGACCAGCCCGGGTTTCTATTTCATAAAGGGTTCGGTTTAGGTATTCATATTGATGATTATCCTGCCAATCTACCAGATAGGAAGTGTGTTTTAGACGATACGCTATTCTCAAATCTAGAGGTTTCCAGGGTGAAGGGTTAAGACTTATTTCCGGAGTAAGGTCAAGCCTGTGTCCTCGAAAACCCTTCTCTCGCCACCAATGGGTGTAGTTTTCTTCGAAAGAAAAATTTATTGGTCCCCAAATAGGAGTGGTTAAACGGGAAAAATAAACACGCGGGAGAGGATTTAGGATTTCTTCCTGCCAACCAGGAAAAACGCTATCGTAGTAGGTAGCACTTGTTTGAAAGAAATAATGACCGAAAGAATGGGTTAACCAAATTCGATTAGTACGATAAAAGCTATTTTTTTCATCAAGACCGCGGCCAAAGCGGTTTAAGTAAAAGGAGTTGCTCTGGTCAAAACCAAGAGATCCACCTAAAAATTCATACAGGAAATCTTTATCAGAAAGAATGTCTATATCTAATCTCAATGGCCAGTTCTTGGCTAGCTCCTGATCAATCTTTCCTGTTATCCAGTAACGATTTTTATTTGAACGAATAATTCCGTCTGCATTATAGTCATTATCTTTTAATCGATCTTTAATATATCTTGTTCTGAAGGTACCAAAACTGTTTTCTCCTAAAGCGTAATTGGCTTCAAGGCCGGTCATAAACCCTCTTTTGCCTGTGTAAAAAGGGTAAAAAGTCAAGTCAAAACTGTCATTTATGGCCCAAAAATAGGGAATTTCCAGACCAAATCCTTCTCTTGTACTTTGGATTAAACGAGGAATCAAAAAACCGTTATGACGTTTTGTTTTGATACCAATACTGAGATAAGGACTATAAAGAAGAGGTATTCGCTTGACGTTGAAGGTAATATCTCTGGCGTAGGCCTTACCTTCTGGAGTAACCTTTAGCTTTCTGGCCCAAAAACTCCAGTCAGGGCTGCATTTTCCATTTTTACAAATATCACAAGTGGTTATGGTTGTTTTTTGGGCAAGATAGGTTCCCTGGCCAAGGATTCTTACCTTTTTGGCTAAAATTTGTACTCTTGCCGTTTCAAAGGCAAGAGCTTGCACTTTGCCTGGCCCTAAGTAGAGGCGAACGTGTTCAAACTCTCCTTTATATGTTTCGAGATTTAACCAGCCGTGAGAGCTTTGGACGATGTCCCCGTCTGTGTCTATGGTTATAGGTCCATATAGAATAGCTTTTTTTGAAGGCAGCTCGTAGATAAAACGAGAACAGTAAATAACGTTATCTTTATTGCTAATGATAACATTGCCATCGGCAATAAGTAGCTTTTTACTTTTCAGAAAAGAAAGAGTATCCGCCTCTATATGCCATTTATTAGCGGCGGTAGTTATTGCAGGGCAGACCAATATCAAAAATAGACAAAGAGTAATTTTTTTCATTGTATTAAAACTTGGAACTTTTACGTTTTTTATCCTGGTTTTTCGAGAAAAAAAAGCCTTAGCAAAAACCTTTTTTTAATAGAAGAGGCAAGGGGTCTAAAAGATGTTTCTTAAACCAAGAGATGTGGGCCTGTCCTAAACCCAGGGCCAGCAATTCACTCAGGTGAAAAACGGGAAGATCTACTTTTACAGGAGCTCGCATTTCGAGATTCATCTGACACATAACACAGTGGGTAACCAGGGCATCGACCTGTATTTTTTGGGCCTCCATCATCATGCGTCGTACGATTCCAGAGACAAAATCAGGTTTAATTATTGAGAGATATGTTCCGCAACATTGTTTGGCGTAAGGCCAGGGAACAATTTCTGCCCCTAAAGAAGAAAGCATTTTTTCCATAAGACCGTCTTCCATGGGAGGTGGAAGTTTCGCTGGCACGTAAAGTAAGCAGCCATAATAAGGGGCCAAACGTAGGCCAGAAAGGGGCTTACCCTTTATTTTGTGCCAGGGGAAAGAAGCTAATACCTCTACAAAGTGTCTTATTTTCCAAGAAGGATTTGGCTTCTGGCCAAAAAGTGTCAAGAATTTTTTGGGATTTTTTTGGGCTTCGAATAGGCCAAGCCTTAAGCGATCAAAACAGCTGGGGCATAAGGTGAGAATTTCAGAAGTATTATTCGGCAAGGAGGCAAGAATACGCCAGGTAAGTTTACGGGCTAAGTCTTCACAAAGGTTATGTGCTGAGGAACTACCACAGCAATTCCAGTCAGGAATTTCTATGAGTTCTATATCCCAGTATTTGGCTACTTCAAGGAGGGCTTCTTCAGCTTCAGTAGCCAACCCTTCAAGAGAACATCCAGGATAATAAGCAAATTTAGTTATAGAGGACATTTTTCAAAAAAAGCTCTAATTTTTTTGCGCTCTTTTAAACGAGCAGGTTTAAGCTTCATCTTTTTTTTGGTAAGCATTTGCAAGCCAAGTGTTATGTCTTCAAAGAAATGTCCCTTTTTCGTTTTATAAGCCAAAATTAGTTCAAATTCGCTTACACGGCCATGACGCTTCAAAGAGAGCAACATTTGTCGGTGGAATTCATAGATGTCTTTTTCAGCTATAATCCCAACTTTTATGGCTTCTTGCCTTAAAATGTCCATAATTTCAGGGATTTCTATGCCCATGGGGCAGGCGTGAGTACAGGCATTACACCCTACACATACCCAGATGGCCTTACTTTTTAGGGCCTCTTCAAATTCTTCCCATTGTAAAAGCCGCATTAGCTGGTGAGGTAAATAGTCCATAAGAGAGACACAAGGGCAACCGTTAGTACAAGTCTGGCAGGTTAGGCAAAAAGAAAAGTCTCGTTCAGCTATTTTTTCCATGAAATTCTTTATAGCATTTTTAGTCAAAAAAAGCAGCCGCTGCCAGGGAAACGATCGAACCTTCACCAAAATCAACAGCTTCCTGGTGAAGAATTTTCCCTGACAATTTTTCTCCTGAAAAAATAAGACTCAAAAGATATAAAGGCCCAAAGCCGCAGACTTTATAGTAATCATCTTTAGCTAACATCTCGTAAATTCTATCGGCATCAAAGGTTAAAACCTTTTGTAAAAGATTAAAATCGAATTCTCTGGCTTTTTGTTTTTCATTTTCACCTGCTGGAGTGGGATCACCGTAACGAAGACCCAGATGACAAAAATCAACTCCTACCACTAAATAAGTTTTTTCGTCTAGCAGGTCTCTCAGGGATTCTGCCAGTTTTTTAAAAAAATTTCTATGGCCTTGGGGGCTGGCTACTAAAATGGGAACCAACGAAAATTCTCCTAGAAGATGTTTCAAAAAAACTACTTGGAAATCTATAGAATGTTCGCTTTTGTGGGCCCATTCGTGCCCGCGTAAATCTTCATCTATCTTTTTGCTAAGTTCGGCAACAAATTCTCGGTCATATTTCACTAAACCAAGAGGGGTTTCAAAGTCTTTATATGCCAAAGAAACAGGTGTTTCTAAAAAATGGCCTGTCCCCAAAACGATAACTCTCGCCCCTTTGGGCCATGATAACCCTTGATAAGCAGCGGCAAAAGTTTGCGCCCCAGCACGAAAGTCAATATGTGGAGCAATTATTATTCGGGGATTGTAGTTTGGCCGTTTAGGCCAGAGATTTAGTATTTGGTTTAAAAAGGTTTTTAATTCATCAGGCTTTAGGGGGTAGGCGTGACCAGCATGAGATGAAGGTCTAACTTTTGATTGACTGAAATCTTTTTCAAGTTCCTGGCGTTTTTTAGTAAAAAATTCAGTCTCAAGGAAGAGATTTTTCTCAAGGGTGGCCAGAAAATCTTCTATTTCTTCAAGCATAACCAGACGGCCAAGACTTCTGGTAAGCATTACCTGTATGTCCCTCAAAGAGTGTTGTCCATCAAGGGCGATTAGAAGAGGAGCCATTTCTTTGGGAACCACTAAAGGGTTTTCACTGTAAGCCAATGGGTCTCGTAAAAGAAAGGCTTCTTTCCCCTGCCAATTAAAAGGGATAATATCAATTGCTCTTAATTTAGGGCGAAAGTCAGGGCTATATTTCATGGCCACCTATGTCTTCAGGTGATATCTTATTTAAAGCCTCTTTTACTTTTTCAATGGCTTCGTAGAATTCGTCGTCAATCTTTCGTACCCTTATTCCATAAGCGCGCTGTACAGCTTTGCGAACAATTTCTCCCTTAAGTAGGGCGTTTGTCAAGCCTAATCGGGCATAAGTTTCATTAACCTGTTGGTTTAACTCCACGAGTTTTTCGGCTCTGCGGCGTCTTTCTTTAGAGGCTTCCTCTAATGGTTCGTGTAAAAAATTATCTATTTTGGAGACAAAAGACTCATAAAAGCTGGCGGGAAACCTTGGTTCAAATTCTTCAAGTATAAAACCAAAGGTTATAAGTGAAGGTTCTTTAAAAAAACTAATAAGGTCTATTTCTAAAGTTTGTGGTTCTTTTTCGAGAAACTCATAAAAAAGACGGTAAGCTTGCTTGGACTTTTCTTTTACATTTGGAGGCTTTTCGGTGTTAAATTCCAGGATATGGAGAGCTAGTTCTTGAGGAGCAATAATGCCAATAATTTCCTGATAACCTAGTTCTTTTAAGGCTTCTAAGCGATGGCGGCCATCAACTACGTAGTAACCTTCATCACCTTCAACCACGACAATAGGATGAAGAAAACCTAATTTTTCAATGGCCAGTTCTAGATTGCGTTTTAGCCCCTCAGAAAGATCCCGCTGAAAAGAGGGGATTAGAATTTCATCTACCTGGAAGAGGGACAGGCAAAGTTCTTGATTTTTTACCGGGTCTTTATAACGGCAGAGCTCTCTCATGATAAACCTCCTTAATCTTCTTCTAAAGAAATATAGGTTTCACAACAGGGACAGGCAAAATTTAAATTTTCTATCCTATCAGAATTTATGTACGGAAAAGGCGGGATTAGTAAGTCGAAGAAGTAAGTCGAAGAAAAGCGTGTAATGCCA
The DNA here is from genome assembly GCF_000217795.1 of Thermodesulfatator indicus DSM 15286. Taxonomy (NCBI): domain Bacteria; kingdom Pseudomonadati; phylum Thermodesulfobacteriota; class Thermodesulfobacteria; order Thermodesulfobacteriales; family Thermodesulfatatoraceae; genus Thermodesulfatator; species Thermodesulfatator indicus. The sequence goes on along the minus strand of NC_015681.1, from coordinate 837,180 downwards.
ATGAAATAATCGATAATATATACCAAGATTCCCGCTTAAGCGGAAATCTTGGTGGTAACTTCCTTTTTACACATTTTCGGTAATCTCTATCCAGCCAAAAGTAGCTTTGTCTTTAGGCGAATAAAGAACCGTTTCAGGAAGTGGGTCACGTTTTAAGCGGCGTTTGATAACCTCACGCACTTCTTTTACTCGCCAGTAAGCCAGAAGCAGGCCACCGAAGGGATCGTCAGTCCAGTAGCCGGTCCTGAGTGGAATTTGGAAGTTTCGCAGCCGGTTGGTTAAGTCTTCGTAAAAGGGCACAAGCTTGGACATGGTTTCTCTGAGATGCCTGAGCTCGGCCCGAGCCAGGCCTTCACAATAACTTAAGCCTGCATATTTCATTACTTGCGGAATTTCCGCTTCAAACTCAGCCACACCAATAAAGACCTGGTGCTCTCTCTTTTTCAAAATCCGTCCAGTTGAAACTTCAATGGTGTGTACCAAGCGGCTGGTGATTTCTTCAAGCCAGATTTTTTCCGGCAAAACTAGCTCTTGCAGCTCAAGGTATCTTTCACGGAGCCTTTCCAAGAGAAAGTCTTTGACCGAAGCGATTTTGTCAAAATTTCCGGCCATAAGGAATACCCGCACGAGTTCGGCAAAATCAGGGTGTTTGCCAAGGGCGTAAAAGAAAAGCGCCTCTTCAATGGATTCTCGCAAAAGCTGGCCGGGAAAATAGGGCTTCCCCCCTTCGCGGGGGAAACCCTTCGCTTCAGCAGCCAGCGGAGTATGGGCCACTAAGTAATACTTCATTAAGCTTCCTCCCCGGCGTAAAATACCCTTACTTCCTCGTGCGGGTTCATCTTATCAACGGCCTGGAGTATTAAATAACCTGCTTCGGTGATGGTATTTTTGCCCACATAACCAGCGTGGCGTGCGGCTTTTAAAGCCTCGTCAAAGACGATGGCCGGAAGCCCACTTCGCTTTATGGCCTCTTTTATGTTTTTAGGCAAAATCCTTATACGCTTTTCTTTAACGAAGAGTGTTCCCACTTCGGCTAGGGCCTTTAGCACACGATAAATCAAAGGGTTAATAGGATGGCCGAAGTTTTTAGGCACACCTGAAACAGCCCGGTCAATCATTTCCCCAGCCTCGGTCTCAATTATGTTTCCGTCAGGCATGACATTTATAAGATGACGGGCTTCTAGTTTCTCAAGTGCCCATTTAAAACGCCTTCTTTTGCCTTCACCTACCATATCAAACAGGTCTTCCACGCTAATGCCACGGCTGGGAATAGAAGCCAAAATTTCGGCTTCATAGCGCGTTAAATGAGGCATTCTTGAGATGGTTTCCGCAAGCTCGGCGTAAAAGTAGCCAGAGCGAGTGGGTTCGCCTGTCCCCAAAAGCCCTTCTTCTAAGGCCTCGTCCACCCATTCCACATTTGGCGCCGAAAAGGAGCGGTGAGTAATGGTAATGGCTTTTACGGCGGTTGAAGAAATCTCGCGTACTTTGACTTCCTGGTCTTTGATGACTTTTCGGCCAAAATCAGTTAGCTCAAAGACTTCTCTACCCTTTTGATCTTCAGTAGTATGAATCAAGTTAAAAGATTCAAGGCTATAAAGGCTTAAGCGTAGAGAAAAGTTGTCGTCGTACCAGCGGGCCAGGTCTTTTGCTTCCATAAACTGGCTGGCGATTTGTTGATATTTTTCGGGCATTTCTTCAATTTTACGGCCATAACGAGCTAAAATTTCTTTGTATTGCTTAATTTTGCGGTCAATCATCTCCGCCCGTAGATTTTTAAAGGTAGGCGTTTCTTCAGGATTGTTTTCCGCCTTTTGCCAGAGATGCTCAATGGCCTGAAGTATTTCAACTTCCTCTTCTTCTATGGCTACCGTCCAGGCGTCAGGAGTAACTTCTCGTTTCCAAAGGCGTAACACTTCTAAGGCCCAGTAACCTGCGGGGAGAAGTTCTTTGTTCTGGTCAATGTAACCGAGGCTTTGAAGAATAGCGATGGTAGCTTCTGGGACTTCTTTTTCATCAGCCACATCAGCGAGCGCCCAGAGAATGTCGCTGGTTAGCACATCCCCTTCACCAAAACCACCGTAGGTGAGAGCCTTTTTCACGGCCTGGCCTAGGGCGGTAAAGGCGTAAATGTCAGAAGTGGGGACGCTATAAGCAATAAGACGCATGGCCTCAAGGAGATGTTTGGTATGAGTATCAATGGTAAGAAGCGAAGCCCTAGCCGGGCCGGCTGGAAGCTTGCGAATTTCTTGGGCCAGCTCTGCTGAAATTTCAAGCTCGGGTTCAAGGGCCTGATAAATTTCAAAAATTCTTTTTCCGGCCTCAGTTAAGCCTATGTACTCTTTGCCGGTTTCTTTGTCTTTTATTTGTGCAGCAAGGCCTCTTTGCTGTAAGGGCTCTACAGCAAGAGGGCCAACCTGGCCGGCCAAACCTGCTGCCTCAAGCATGGCCACAATCTCTGTGCCCAGCCAACGAAAGCCCTCAGGCCACTTTTCCGGAGAAGGGAGTTTTTCGCGGTCAATTAAGTCGCGAAGCACAAGGGCAAGTTCTTTCCCCAAGTAAGTAAGTTCCCTTTTTAAAGGGGCTGACTGGCGCACCAGTGCCTGCATTTCCAGTTCAAGGTAAAGGTCCTCATCGGCCTCTAAAATTTCCATGCCTTTAGTCTGAGTTTCCTCTTCAAATGAAAGGAGTTTCAAAAGCGCTTCGGCATGTTCTTTCTTGATAAGCATATTCCGCCTCCTCGTTAGAATTTCCAAACAATTGAACCATAGGCACGGTAAATGCCGTGTCAAGTTCAAAGGGAAAAATTGTTAAAGTGTTTTGGGTGGCCAAAGCGTTAACGCTAGGCGACGTCAGTCGCTGTGGCGATCTTAAGGCTCTTCGCCAGGTTCATGGGAGAGAACTCTCGCTTCGTTCGGGACCGGGACTACTTCGCTTCGCTCCCAATGACAGCTTCCTGACACTTCGAGCCAACAGGTGAAGCATCTCTTTTAAGCAAAGTGGTCAAAGCCAGAAGGGGAGACTTTTTCTTTTTGGCCGTTTTTTATTAAGTAAATAATTTGTTCTTCTATAATGTAGCCTATTTGAAAAAGCCTTTGCGAGCCGAGTTTTAAACGCAAAAATCTTTCTTTCTCAGGTGGGACGGTAAAAAGAAGGGCAAAATCTTCTCCGCCGGAAAGAGCATAAAAAATAGGCTCTTGAGAAAGAGAAACTTCGTTTAAAGCCTCATGGACAGGAATTTTTTCGGCTTCTATTTCTGCCCCCAGGCTGTTTGCCCGGCAAAGTCTGGCCAGATCAAGAAGCAGGCCGTCTGAGATGTCCATCATGGCCGAAGCAAGGTTTTCCTGTGCTAATACCTTTCCAAGCCTTATTTCCGGCTCAGGGTCAAGGTGAGCTCGTTTAAGAGATTCGGGCGGTTCAAAGCCTTGTTGCCATAACTCAAGCGCCCCGGCTGAAGCCCCAAGCGGACGAGATACAAAAATCAGATCCCCCGGCCTGGCCCCTTGACGAAAGATAACCCCTCCTGAAGGAGCATGGCCTATTAGGGTAAGGGTAAGGTGCCAGCGCTCAGGGTTGCGGGTAACATCTCCGCCAATCACTTCGGCCCCGTAGTTTGCAAGCTTAGTAGTTATCCCTTCCCAGAAGAGAGGAAGCTCCCTCTCAGAGATGCCCGGTACGCTCAGATTAAGCAGAGCATAAGCAGGCTCTCCACCCATGGCGGCAATATCACTCAGGTTAACGGCCGCAAGCTTTCTCCCCACAAAATACGGATCAAAGTAGGCGAAGTCAAAGTGGACATTTTCCACCATGGTATCGGTGGTAAGGAGCTCCCAGAAGGAGCCCCTTGAGATTACGGCACAGTCATCACCGATACCGCAGATGACTTCCCGGTGAACCGGCTTAGATTTTTTCCGGAAAAAGGCAAGGATTTCTTCTTCGGTCATGAACGAGGGCAAATCTCAAGTTCACTGAAGAAAAAGGCTATTTCCCTGGCAGCTGATTCAGGGCTGTCAGAGCCGTGAACCGTGTTTTCTCCCTTGCTCAAAGCAAATGTTTTACGAATAGTACCCTCGGCAGCTTCAGCCGGGTCAGTGGCTCCCATAATTTCGCGGCACTTGGCAATGGCGTTTTCGCCCTCAAGGACAATGGCTACAATAGGGCCAGAGGCCATGTACTCGGTTAATTCTTGGTAAAAAGGGCGTTCCTTGTGGACGATGTAAAACTCTTCGGCCTGGGCCTTGGTGAGGTGAAGCATCTTCATGGCCACGATTTTAAGGCCGCCTTTTTCAAAAAAACTCAACACCTGACCTATTAAATTGCGTTCTACTCCATCTGGCTTGATAAGACTCAAAGTCCTTTCAACGGGCATAACTTCCCTCCTATAAAAATTTTTCTGAGACCTTTACAAAATTTAAAAAACATAGATTGATGACCACGGCGAGACTTTCGCCTCGCGAGAGCGTTGTTTTGGCCCTGAGATTGCTTCGCTCGCCTGCGGCTTGCTCGCAATGACTGAAAAGGGACGGGCTCGCAATGACCCTGCTGGGCCATTTCGTCAGCCCTGCGGGGCTCCTCGTAAATATAAGTGAGAAGTGAGAGCAATCTACCATCAGCCATCTGCCATCTACCATTTAGTTACTGCGAGCGGAGCGAAGCCGTATTTTCCTCCCTCAGCCATTAGCCATCTACCACACTGTCACTGCGAGCCCGTATGGGCGAAGCAGTCTCTTAAGTATAGCATTTTGCAAAAGGTTTCAGATCTGTACTTATCACCCTAAAAAGCAGGTTAAAAATTAACTCCAAGTTCAGCAAAGGGACCTGATAAAGTAAAGGTGCCTTTAAAATCGTCAACATCGAATTTTAAGTCTTGATACCGGTAACCCACACCAACAAAGGCCGACGGCCCAACCAAAGGAGTGCTAAATATATAAAATTTAAGCCTTCCAATAGCATCGTAATAATGGTTGTTATTGTAGGCGATGCCGCGGAACTCACCTTCAAGACTTACTTTACCAAAATCTATACTCAGGCCGCCGTAAAGTAACGGGATAACCACAGTAAAAGAGGTATCTTCTTTGAGGTTTTGCTGCTCAATACCTGCTTCTACGTTCATGACTCTAGCGTTTAAGCCAAGTTCCACGTTTATCCCTGCAAATCCTAAAGTGGCCGCTTCAGTAACAGATTTAAGAAAAGGAATTCCCCAGTAAACACCAAGGTCATATTGTTGCATTTTTAGGTAGCTATCAAAAGGCACATTAGCATTAAAAGTTTTATCTCCGAAAGTAAAAGTTTTATTTAGTTCTCCTTCTTCTTCAAAATTAACAGGCGTATATGCCAGGTAAAAATTTATGAGAGGGAGGTCAATTTTAACTCTTCCGAAAGGTTTATATTCGGTATCGTATCTAAGGTCGTCTTTTACTGACAGGCTATCTCCTTTATAAGAGATATCTCCACTAGGGTTTTCACTCCAAAAGCCCCCGGCTGCTTCAAGTCCAAAAGCCCAAACCCGTGTCCCTAAAAATAAGACCAAAATAAAAATCAGCGCGCTTAACTTTTTGGCTGTCATTTGGATATCCTCCTTCTAAGTATTGGCTACGGCTTTAATTATATCAGTAGCCGAAAGAACACCTATAGGGATATATTTCCCCGCATGAGAGGAGATAACTAAAAGACGATGGATCCTGTTTTTAACCATTATGGCCGCTGCTTCTTTGAGGTTTGCATTGGGGTCAATAGTGAAGGGTTTAGGATGCATAAGGTCTTCAGCAGTTAATACAAATATTTTAGGACCATATTCTTGTAAGCCTTTTATAATATCGGAATGGCTCAAAATCCCCATAAATTCACCACCGGGCCCTACTACGATGAGGGCGTGTACTTTGGTTTCATTAAAAGTTTTAACCACTTCTTCAAAAGAAGTATCGATATCTACAATTTTTAGCGATCGTGTCATCACTTTGTTAACTGTTATTTGTGCTAAATCTTTCATATAAAGCCCCTCCATTTTTTTCACAAAGCTATATCATAGCTTTGTGTTTTTACTTATCTTTAAAAGAGATAATTTTTTTAATATTACTTCCAATTTTTTTTAAAAGCTTAAGTTCTTTGTTTTTATTGAGGACAAACTAGCTACCAGCAAGGTCAAGCTTAGCGGTAAGAATGCTAGGGCTCCCAATGTTGCTGTAAAAAGTGAGGTCATTGCCTAGGGCTTCAATCTTTTCAAAAAGTGAAAAAATATCACCTGAAATAGCCATGCCATTTACAGGGATAATTTCTCCGTTGCGGTGAAGAAGACCAGAAACGCCTAACGAGAATTCTCCTGAAATGGGATCAGCAGTGTGCATGCCTAAAACTTCTAAGACCTCAAAAAATTCTGATAACTTGCCTGTAATTTTTTCTGGAGGGTATTCTCCTGGCTTAAGATAAAAATTGGTAAGCCCTACAGAGGGTTGATCTTTGAAGCTTCCCCTCCTGGCATTACCGGTAGATGGGAAACCTGCTTTTTTACCCCAATAAGAGTCAAAGAGAAAATTTTCTATTTTCCCTTCTTTAACTAAGACTGTCTCGCGTTGGGGAATACCTTCGTCATCAAAAGGTCTTGTGCCTATAACATCAACCAAAACTCCGTTATCGATAATGTTTATAAATGAGGGAAATACTTTTTGGCCAAGTTTATTTTTGAGAACAGATTTGCCTTTAACTAGATTATCTCCCAGAAACGAACTTGAAAGTAGCTCTAGGAAATCTACTGCTACGTGAGGCGGCAGGAGAACATGGATTTTTCGGGAAGAAATTGGCTTAGCCCCAAGTCTTTTTACCGCCCGATAAGCGGCTTTTTGCGCTATTTCCTCAGGTTTTATCCTCTCTCTCAAGGGAAATAGCTGCCATTCCCAGCCCATTTGGGCTTCTTCTCCCTCCATGGCTATCACTACCGCTACCAAAGAAAAGCCGCCGTAGTCCCATTGAGCTTCGAGGCCGTTTGTATTGGCTATGTAAAGTTTCCCCTGGCTATGACTAAGGCCAGCTTCTTGAATTCTTTTTACGCGTGAGTCATAAGAAAAAGCTGTTTCTTCTACTTGTTCAAGAATAGCAAGTCCTTCTTCTGCAGAAATTAATTCTTCTCTTGCCGGCGGTAAAATGGGATATTCCTGGGGGCCTGGTAAAGAGTAAGCGTCTTTTTCCATAACCGAGGCCATTTCATAAGCCTTAAAGGCCGCGTTTAAAACATCTTCTGGAGCCAAAGAAGTGGTGAAAGAAAACCCCAGAGCCCCATCTTTCAGTATTCTTATGGCCAGCCCGTGTTCTTCATAAGGTTGAAATTTTTCTAGTCGGCGGTCTTTTTTTTCTATTTTTAGGCCTTTTTCTTCATAAGCATATATTTCTAAGGCCTCAAGGCCTTTTTCTTTTTGCCAGGGCCAGAGGATATCTTTTATTTGATCCACTTGCTCCTCCCGAAACTTTGAAAATTGAAGTCATTATACTCGGCTTATCTTTAGAATTCATCTTTAATTTTTGTTTTGCCTGTCCCTAATTTTTACATTTGATTTTTAGAAATGCTGCATTCGTGGTATCTTTTAAAAAATAATTTTTACGAGGCATTTATGAAGAGATTTTTATTCGTCTTATTTCTTTGTTTGTCTCCTTTGGTAGTTTGGGCCTCAAAGGCGGAACTTTCTTTTCTTAAAGATCTTGCCGGCTGGAAGGCCTCTGAGCCGCATTATCTTAAATACGCTGGTGGAGAACAAAAGGCCTTTTATATTCGTCGCTTCTATGAGCGAGGAGATGGCGCCAGACTAGAAGTCCTTTTCGCCGGTGGGACGCAAGGGGAAAAGTTAGCTCAAACTCTTAAGGGTAGGCTTGAAGTAGAAACACCTGACTTTATTTTGAAATACCGTCAGATAGATGGTTATCGAGCCTTGATTAGCTATGCACCCAAAGAAAAAAAGGGTTTTGTGGCTATTTTTTTAAAGGATAATCCTTCTCTTTTACTGTTAGCACGCTTTTCGTCTCTTTCAGATGAAGAGATATGGCCGATACTAAAACAATTGGGCTGGTCTGGCTTGATTAGTCAGGGGTTGGCTTTTCTCAAAGAAGAGTCTCCTTAAAAAATGTTTAATCGTTTTAAACACGAAATTATAGGTATAGTTTTACTAGCTCTTGGAGTTTTTATTTTTTTAGCCTTGGTGGGTTATCACCCTGATGATCCTGGTTTTGGTCGTGTTGGAGCTATTCAGGTTAAAAATTTTACCGGTCTTATCGGGGCTTATATATCTGCCTTTTTCTTTGATCTTGCAGGTATTGGGGCCTGGTTTGTCCCTATTTTTTTGATCCTTGGAGGAATCTGGCTTTTTAGCGGCCAAAAACAGGGATTAAGGCTTCTGGTGGCGGCGGTTCTTTTTATATCTTCGGTTTCTTTTCTGGAACCATTGGCCAACCTTCATGGAGAAATTGGGCCTTATCCATTAAACGGTGGCCTCCTAGGCGTTTTAGGCAAACAGTTAGTAGCCCTTTTAGGTAAACCAGGGCTTTTCCTCATCATAGTTTTGTTTCAGTTGGTAGCACTTTCTTTGATTTCCGGCTTTTCTCCAAAAGAGCTTTTAGAAAGGGCCAAAAACTTCGTTGTCTTTTTGATAAGTAAGTTTAAAACTTTCTTTTCAAGAGAAACTCATGAATCTCCGGTTCAGGAAGCAAGAGAACTGGTTTCGGCCTTTGAACCACAAATTCCAGAGGCTCAAGAAATCTACCCTGAGCCAGAAGAAGACCTTTATACTCCAGAAAAAGACGAGTCTAAAAAATTGCCTACCCCCAGTATAGGGCAGAAATTTCAAAAACCTCCATTAAACTTGTTGAATGATCCTCCGCCTCAGGTAAAACGCGAAAGTAAAGAAGAGCTTTTGGCCAGAGCCAAGCTTCTCGAACAAAAGCTTGAAGACTTTGGGGTAAGAGGAAAGGTAACAGAGATTTGTCCAGGCCCGGTAATTACAGTTTATGAATACGAACCAGCTCCTGGTATAAAAATCAATAAGATTTCTTCTCTGGCCGATGACTTAGCCCTTGGGCTTAAGGCGGCAAGTGTTCGTATTGTAGCCCCGATACCTGGCAAATCAGCTGTAGGTATAGAGGTAGCTAACCGTGAACGGGAGATTGTTTATTTGAAAGAAATTCTTGCCAGTGAGACCTATCGTAAAGCCAAATCAAAGCTGACGCTGGCCCTGGGAAAAGATATTTCAGGACGTCCAGTGGTTACAGACTTGGCCAAAATGCCCCACCTCCTCATAGCTGGAGCCACTGGGACAGGGAAAAGTGTGTGCCTCCATTCCATGCTTATGAGCCTTCTTTTTAAGGCTACTCCTGAAGAAGTACGCTTGCTCCTTATAGATCCTAAACGTATTGAACTTTCGGTTTATGACGGCATTCCTCATCTTTTACATCCGGTACTACTTGAGCCCAAAACCGCTACTCTGGCCTTAAAATGGGCAGTAGCTGAGATGGAAAGGCGCTATCAGCTCCTTGAAGAAGCCAGGGCGAGAAACCTTGAATCTTATAACGCCCAGGCAGAAGAAAAGCTCCCGTATATTGTCATAGTGGTGGATGAGCTGGCAGACCTCATGGTAGTTTCGTCAAAAGATGTAGAAATGTCTCTTACTAGATTAGCCCAAATGGCTAGGGCTTCAGGTATTCATTTGCTTTTGGCTACCCAGAGGCCATCGGTAGATGTGTTAACCGGTATTATAAAAGCGAATTTTCCTGCTAGGATTTCATTTCAAGTATCTTCTCGTACTGATTCTCGTACCATTTTAGACACAGGTGGAGCAGAAAGGCTCCTTGGTGCTGGAGACATGCTCTTTTTGCCTCCTGGAACTTCAAAATTAAAGCGTATTCATGGGGCTTATATAAGCGAAGAAGAAGTAAAAAGGGTGATTGAATTCCTGCAATCCCAGGGTGAACCCGCTTACGAGATAGAGTTTACGGTAACCGAAGAGGGTGGTTCAGAAATTGCTGACGATGAAGTTGATGAACTTTATGAACAGGCTGTACAAATCGTAGTGCAAACCGGCCAAGCGTCTATTTCTATGTTACAAAGACGTTTAAGAGTGGGCTATAATAGAGCTGCTCGCATGATAGAAAGAATGGAAAAGGAGGGAATCGTTGGTCCGTCAGATGGTGTTCGTCCTCGTCCTGTGCTTAGGAGTCCTGATAAATAAGTCGCTTTGGGCGGCAAACTTGCCGACCGAGATAGCCCAGCGCGTTGAGGCTTATTATCAGGCAACCAAAAGTTTTGCTGGTGAATTTGAACAAGAAGTTCTTTTCAAAAGAGGTGGCCAGGTAAAGATTTCTAAAGGTAAAGTTTTTTATAAAAAACCCGGCCTTATGCGCTGGGAATATGAGTGGCCTGAGAAACTTCTGGTCATATTTGACGGTAAAACCATTTATGTTTATAGCCCTAAGGATAAACAGGTGATGGTTTTTCCGTTAGATCAATCATTATCTTCTAAGGTTACAGTTAATTTTCTCAAAGGTCAGGCTGACATTTTGCGAGATTTTGAGCTTAGCTCCTTTGAAAAACTTTCTGAAAAAAAGGTAGCCCTTACTCTTATTCCTAAAGATCAGGAAACTCAGGTACAAAAAATTTGTCTAATTGTTACTCCTGAAAATGGAGCCATTAAAGAGATATGGTTTTGGGATCAGCTCGAAAACCTTACGAAAATTAAATTTTTTAAAATAAAACGAAATGTTAAACTTAAATCGTCCATTTTTCACTTTGAACCTCCAAGAGATGTTGAGATAATAAGACAGAGGTGATTTTATGGGTGAACAGCCAGCCTTGAATGAACTTCAGCAAGAGATAAGAGAGCTTGCGCGAGATCGTAAAGCCATTATTTTGGCCCATAATTATCAGCCCCCAGAGATTCAAGATGTAGCTGATCTTGTTGGTGATTCTCTTGAACTTTCCCTGAAAGCCGCTCAAACCGAGGCGGAAGTTATTGTCTTTTGCGGGGTGCGCTTTATGGCCGAGACCGCGGCCATAGTTTCGCCAGACAAATTGGTAGTTTTCCCACGGGTAGAGGCGGGCTGCGAGATGGCTGATATGATAACCGTTGAAGATGTAGAAGCCCTTAAGGCAAAATATCCTGGCGCGCCTGTGGTAACTTATGTCAATTCCTATGTAGAAATAAAGGCCGTCTCTGATATTTGTTGCACTTCAGCTAACGCTGTAAATGTGGTTAAGGCTTTACCGGAAAAAGAAGTAATCTTTATCCCGGACAAAAATCTAGCTCGCTACACCCAGCGTTTTTTAAAAGATAAAAAAATTCACTATTTTGAAGGCTATTGTCCTTTCCATGATGTGTTAACGGTGGAAGAGGTTAAAGCGGCGCGCAAAGCACATCCAGAGGCTCTCTTTATAGCCCATCCAGAATGCCGCCCTGAGGTAATTGACCTGGCTGATGCCGTAAGGTCAACCAGCGGTATGTTACGCTATGTTCGCGAGTCCAAAGCTAAAGAATTCATTATAGGTACAGAGGTTGGGCTTTTATATCCTTTGAAAAAACAAAACCCCGATAAAGAATTTTATCCGGCTTCAGAAAAGATGCTCTGCGAGGCCATGAAGATTATTTCCCTTGAAGATTTAAAAAAATCGCTCGAAACTTTATCTCCCACGGTAAAGGTTCCTGAAGATATAAGGATCAAGGCTTACCGGGCGGTAACTCGTATGTTAGAAATCCCTCGCACTTAGGAGTAGGAGGCCCAAATGAAATTGCCGTTTGTTTTTGGAGTCCATAATCATCAACCCCTTGGCAATTTTGATTCTGTGATAAGGCGGCTGACTGAAGAAAGTTATTACCCTTTCCTGAAAATATTGGCCAAATATCCTTTCTTTTGTATAAGCCTTCATGTTAGCGGTATTTTACTCAAGTGGTGGGAAGATAATCATCCCACCACTTTCGAGCTTTTAGGAGAATTAATTTCCCGAGGCCAAATCGAGCCAGTGGTAGGGGGTTTTTTTGAACCTATCTTGGCCGTTATCCCTAGAGAGGACCGTAAAGAACAGATTCTTCGTCATAAAGACTATATAAAGAAACAGTTTGGGAAGACATCAATAGGCCTCTGGCTTACTGAGCGTGTGTGGGATCAGCCACTGGTGGAGGACTTGGCCTTATTAGGGATAAAATATGTAGTTGTTGACGACCGACATTTTCTCGTCACGGGTTTCGAAAAAAACGACTTGTATGGTTACTATCTTACTGAGGCTGAAGGGCACAAGCTTGCGGTTTTCCCAATAGATGAGACTTTGCGTTACGCAATCCCTTTCTGGCCAGTAGAAAGGCTTGGACTTTATCTTGCTGATGTGGTTTCTCGGGGAGGACGGCTTGCCGTTTATTTTGACGATGGCGAAAAATTTGGAGTATGGCCTGGGACTAAAAAGTGGGTCTTTGAAGAAGGTTGGCTTGAGACTTTTTTGAAGACTATGGGCCAGTGGATTGAAGAAGAAAAAATTGAACTTATGACTTATGCGCAAGCGTTAGAAAAAGTTAAGCCAAATGGGCTGGCCTACTTGCCTACAGCTTCATACTCAGAAATGGAAGAATGGGCCCTTCCGGCCAAGCGAATTCTTGAACTTGAGGAGCTTTTAAAGCGTCTCAAACCTGAAAAAACTCGCTTTTCTGCTTTTATAAGAGGTGGTCATTGGCGAAATTTTTTTGTTAAGTATCCAGAGTCAAATCATCTCCATAAACGCATGCTGCAAGTGAGCGAGCTTTCAAGGCGAAAGATCGACCCTGAGGCCAGGCTCGATCTTCTTGCCTCCCAGTGTAATGATGCATATTGGCACGGGATCTTCGGCGGTCTTTATCTGCCCCATTTACGCCAGGCGGTATGGCAGAAGCTATTATCTGCTGAAGGCAAATTAAGGGCAAAGCAAAAAGCAAAAATTGATACTTGTGATGTTGATTATGACGGCCAGGAAGAAATATTCTTTTCTTCGGCCAAAGCCGTGGCTATTTTTAAACCTTCTTATGGTGCACAGCTGATAGAGTGGTCACGGCTTTGCCATCCACACAATTACACGAACGTTCTTACCAGACGCTTTGAAGCCTATCACGAAGCCATAAAATACCCAGAAGAACAACCTGTTGATTTTGAAGAAGGAGTTTCAAGCATCCATACCCTTCGCAAAAAGCCTTCTGAAGAAGTATTAAAGGCCTTGGTTTATGACTGGTATGAAAGGCATAGCTTAATTGAGCACTTTTTTGATCCAAATCGTAGGCTTTCTGATTTTGTTAGATGTGATTTTGCTGAATGGGGAGACTTTGCTAACCAGCCTTTTAACTGCCATAAAAAGGGAAAAGAACTGATATTTTTCCGTGATGGTGGTCTTTATCCCCCAGGTTCTCCAAGAAGGCCCCTTTTATTGCGCAAAAAGATAAAACTGGAGAAATCGGGTCTTGTTTTAGATGTTTCCTATGAACTGGAGTATCGTGCTTCTCAAAAAACTAGATGTTTCTTCGGGGTGGAATTAAATATTTATCCGCCGCTTTTGGCTTATGGTAAAGGAAATATAAAAGTTGACGGCCAAACAATAGATTTTACTAAGCCGGTGAGCTTTTCTGGAAAAGAGTTGGCAATAGAAGGTCCTAAAAAAGAAAAATTTGTTCTCAAACTAGAAGAACAAGCAAGCTTTTTTATGTTCCCGGTGAAGACGGTCAGTCAATCTGAGGCCGGCTTTGATTTAACTACCCAAGGTCTGGCAATTATGCCTTTCTGGGCAGTGGAATTTAAAGAAGGTAGCCTTTTTACCAAAAGACTAACTCTAAAAATAACTTAGTTTTAAGGAGTAGTTAAACTATAGACCTTTGGTCTTTAAGACTTCGAGTCTGTTTTTCATGCGTTCCATAAATTGGCGCACATCCGCTTTAAATTCAGGAAGAGTTTGGTGTTTTTTAGCATATATTTTTTGAAGTTCCTGAAGCCAATACTCTAAGGTTTCCCTTTCTTTTTTTACCAGTTCTGCTTGTACTTTCTTTTTGAGTTGATCTAAAAGCTTCCGGTCCATATATCCTCCCATTTTATTTTACCCTTAAGCGTAGATTAAAATAGCAAAAATTTTGGAAAATACAAAAGAAACCAAGATTCCCGCTTTGCCCCCAACGCTTAAGCGTTAATCTAGGTGAGATCTTTAAAAATTAAACAGATGTTGCTTTGCCTACTGACACAGACTCGTATGATGCCCTCTTGTTGTCACTGCGAACGGAGTGAAGCAGTCTCTTCTGCCATCCTCCATCTACCACCAGCCACCGGTCAGTTTGTCACTGCGAGCCCGCAAGGGCGAAGCAGTCTTTTAAGTAAAATATTTTGCAAAGGTCTTTAGTATAAATTTTAACAATAGTTGATTAAACAAAAATAAATTTTGACGATAGTTGACTTGTTTGCTAGAGTAAAATTTTACAATTTGTATTTTGGAGGAAGAAATGGAAGACAAAACCGTTGCCCCTAACAAAGTAATTACCCTGAGCTACCAGCTCGAAATTGAAGGCAAAGAAACTCCAGCCTGGTTTGCCAGGCCTATGAAAGTGAGCTTTCTCCTTGGCCGTGATCCTCTCATGCCTATTATTGAACAAGCTATTGTTGGTGCTAAAGAAGGTGAAGAAATCACCGTTACTATCCCGCCTGAGCAGGCTTACGGTCCTTATGACAAAAATCTTGTCCAGGAAATTTCTCTTGACCAGCTCAAAAATCCAGACCAGGTTAAAGAAGGCGAATATTATCAAGAAGTTACTCCTACTGGCCGCCAGCTTATGTTTTTAGTAATAGCTAAAAAAGACGGCAAAGTCGTGGCTGATTTTAATCACCCTGCTGCTGGCCACAACGTAATTATGAAAATCAAGATAGACGAAGTTCGTGAAGCCACGGCTATGGATTTTGCCGCTTGTGATATGCGCAATTGCGGAAGTGGCTGAAGCTGCTAGTTCAGAGGGTAGTTACCCTTAAGAGTACCCAGTTAAAAAGCCCCGCTTGCGGGGCTTTTTTATTTTTAAATCTTGGTCGTCAGATGGTTTTAACTTTTTCCCTTCTTTCCCTGTTAAGTCAAATTGCTTTGCTATTTCTCTGTCGCGGGGCGACGTAGTCTGAGGCGATCTCAACTAACGTTCTGTCTTTGCAAAGATTCTTATTAAATTTAGTTAATTCTAATAGATGACAATTTAAAATTATTTTATTCATATATTTTACTAGATTATTTTATATACTATATTGACATTTTTACTGAATAATATATAATACATTTTTATAAAATTACTAAATAAGGCGTAAGGAGGTTTAAAATGGAATGGTTAAATAACCTTTTGCCCTATTTGATTTTGGCGATCCAAGCTTTAGCGTTACTAATAGTTGGCTGGGTTGTCGCTCGTATTTTAAGAAGCGGCACTTTAAAGGGTTTAGGCAAGATAAGTGCATTTAAAAATCAAGAAGAATTTTTAAAAAGCACCAGTAACTTAGTCTATTACTTCATTCTTTTAATCACCGTAGTGGCCGTATTGGAAGTTCTTGGACTCAAGTATGTTACTGAGCCTTTTCTTGATCTACTCAATAAGGTAGCGGCATACATGCCCAATATTGTAGGGGCCATTGTCATTTTGGTCATAGGTTTTCTCTTTGCTAAAATAGCCCGAGAGTTTATATCTTCTCTTCTCGAAACTATAAAAATTAAATCTTTAGCGGAAAAATACGGATTTAAAAACATTGCTACCGTTGTAGGCAATATTGTTTATGGCTTAATAGTAATTTTCGTAATAATTGCTGCTCTTAACACGCTTCAGATAGAAGCTATCACTAAGCCTGCCGTTGGTATGCTTACTACTATTTTTGAAGCCATTCCTAAAGTAATCGCCGCTATTTTAATTCTGGGAATAGCCTTTTATGTGGGAAGAATCCTTGCTGATATTTTGGCTCGTGTTGTAAGGAATCTTAATCTGGAAGATGCTATCAGGAAAACTGGTATTTTTGGGGAAGGTGTTAATTTTAGCGAAATAGTAAGGTATTTAGTTGTCACCTTTGCTGTTCTTCTCGGTTTATCTCAGGCGTTTAACTATTTAGAAGCCACTGCTCTTTATCAGTTAACTTACTCTTTTATTTTAATAGCCTTTAAATTAGTGGTAGCTTTTCTAATTTTGTTTGCCGGTATTTTTCTTGGAAGTACTTTTTCGCAAAAAATTGCTAACAAGTCTTTGGCTAAAACCATTCAGGTGGCCTTTATTGTGGCGGCGGTTTTTATTGCTCTTCCTTTCGTTGGGTTGTCTCCAGATATAGTCAAGATCGTAGTTTTTTCATTGTGTATTGGTGCTGGCTTAGCCTTTGCCCTAGCTTTTGGTCTCGGCGGAAAAAGTGTTGCCGAAGAACTTTTGCGAAAACTTTTAAACAAGTAATTTCGTTAAGGGCGGGAGCTTCCCGCCCTTCATCTTACTTTAAGCTCTTTACCAATGATTCTATTTTGTTTTCACTGGCTCGTTTGGGGCTTGGGTCGTACAGGACTGAAGGCTGATATCTTACCGGCTGTGGGAAGAGATTCATTAGCTGATAGATTTCCGCAGGCATGTCCGTGCGCACGGGAAGACCAAGCTTTTTCGCTTCTTCAAAGGTTATGGGATAATCGTGAGTCCAGCGCCCCTGAGACATAATCTCGGCTAATTCTTCTACTTTATTTGCAGGATACTTATCGGAAAGCAATTCCTTTAACTGTTCTTTCATCTGCTTTAAAGCCTTTTCCGAAACATCGGCCAAAATCAAAGTTTGGTCATCGATCTTTTCTACGGGTTTTTCCTGTTTCACTTTGACGATAGAAGCGGCTGGATACTGGCCAAGTTGTGGGTCAACCGGGCCGAGCACCGCGTGTTCGTCCATAACGATTTCGTCAGCCGCAAGGGCAATCAGGGTTCCACCGCTCATGGCGTAGTGCGGCACAAAAACCGTGGTCTTGGCCTTATGACGTTTCAAGGCCTTGGCAATTTGAAGGGCAGCCAGCACCAGACCACCTGGCGTGTGTAAGACCAAATCAATGGGGACATCAGGATCAGTCATGTGAATGGCCCGAATTACCTGTTCGGAGTCGTTCACGTCAATGTAGCGCATTACGGGAAAGCCAAAGAAGCTCATGGTTTCCTGGCGGTGCACCAGCAAAATTACACGCGAGTTTCTCTTCTTTTCAATCTTTTCAATCATGCGCTGCCGGGCGGCTTCTAAAAATCGCTGCCGCATCAAAGGTTGAAGCGTCATTAAAATGAAGAAAATCCAAAAAATGTCAAAACCTGTCATCTTACACCTCCTTAACGATTTGTTTTATTTTGATATAGGGCCAAAACGCCCCAGGGTCGGTACTCATCAAAGAAATATTTGCGGAAGCCTCGTTTACAGAAAAACCGGTGAAGCAGAAGACCAGCAACAAAGCCTCCGGCGTGAGCCCACCAGGCCACGCCACCAACGATCTCACCGTGAACAATGGAAAGCGTGCCGGAAAAGACCTGTAAAAAGAACCACCAGGCGAGATAAAACACCGCCGGCAATTCAAAAAAGAACGGAAAAATAAAGACGGGAATCATAACAATTACTCTGGCCAGCGGGAATAGAGCGTAATAGGCGCCAAGCACCCCTGAAATAGCCCCTGAAGCGCCTATGGTAGGGACAGTGGAAGTTGGGTGAAAGTAAATATGGGTAAAAGACGCCGCCAGCCCGCACAAGATATAGAAGGCCAGAAAACGTAAACTCCCCATGCGGTCTTCTACATTGTCGCCAAAGATCCAGAGCGTCCACATATTTCCAAAAAGATGGATCCAACTTCCATGGAGAAAAAGTGAAGTGAAAAGGGCTAGGTACTTCAGGCCTGGGCCTACATCGTTAAGGCCTCCGGTGTAACGCGCTGGCACTACCCCCAGATAGAAAACTATTTGCTGGAGGAGTTCTTTGGGAAGAGAAACTTCTACCAGAAAAATGGCTACGTTTACCGCTATCAAGAAGTAAGTAGCCAGCGGTACCCCTCGCCTTGGGGCGCTATCCTGAATGGGAAACATGGCAAAGCCTCCTTATTTTAGTTGCTTGAAAAAATGGGGACGGTTAAGCTTGTGTCAAGATGAATCTGCTGGAAATTAACGCTCTAAACATTTCATATAGTAAGTCAAGGGTTCCGGTAGTGGAGGATGTCTCCTTTTTCCTACCCTCCGGGAAGATACTTGCCCTGGTAGGAGAATCTGGTTGTGGCAAAAGTTTGACAGGGCTTGCTATTATGCGCCTTTTGCCTCCCGGCCTTGAAGTAACGAGCGGCGAGATACTTTTTCAAGGGAAAAATATTCTTTCACTCCCTCCAGAGGAAATGCGCAAAATCCGTGGCGCCAAAGTGGCCATGATTTTTCAGGACCCAATGGTAAGCCTTAACCCTGTTTTCACTGTGGGCACACAGATTGCCGAGGTTCTTGAGTGGCACAAGGGGCTTTCGCACAAGGAAGCCCTGGCCCAAGCGGCAAGGCTCCTGGCAGAAGTAGGGATCCCTGCGCCAGAGTCTCGTCTTAAAGCTTATCCTCACGAGCTTTCAGGGGGTATGCGCCAGCGGGTAATGATAGCTATGGCCCTGGCTGGAGATCCTCTTCTCCTTATTGCCGATGAGCCTACCACAGCTCTTGATGTTACTATTCAAGCGCAGATACTTGCGCTTCTGGCCACTTTGCGAGAAAAACGAAATCTTTCCATCCTGCTTATTTCACACGACCTGGGGGTAGTGGCCACTTTAGCCGATTACGTGGCGGTAATGTATGCCGGCCGTCTGGTGGAAAAGGCTACCTGTGAAGAGCTTTTCTCAAGGCCTCTTCACCCGTACACTAAGGCCCTTCTTGAAGTATTGCCTCGTCCCGATAAAAAAGAGCTGAAACCTCTGCCAGGTCAGGTGCCCCCGCCCGGGGCCAGGCCCAAGGGATGTAAATTCTCTGACCGCTGCCCTATTGTTCGTAAAGTTTGTTTAGAGAAAGAGCCCTCGTGGCAGGAAGTAGCCAAAGGGCATTTGGTTAGGTGTTTTTATGCAAGTGGTGCTTGAGTTTGGGCTTCTAGATGGTCAAGCACTCTTAGTAAAGAATTTCACCTGGAGTAAAACATGGAAGCTATGCTAAAAATTTCTTCTAAAGGTCAGGTTACTATTCCCAAAAAAATGCGGCAGATTTTGGGAACAGATTTAGTGCGTTTTAGAGTAGTAGAGGGGAAAATAATTCTTGAATCCGTTAGAAACGTAGGTGGAATATTCAAAAAATACGTTAAAGAAGATTTTTCTCATTCAGAAAAACGAGAGATTGCCTGGCAAAAAGTAGCCGATGGGTACCGTGATCTTCCCTGATACCAATGTTCTTTTGCGCTATCTTTTGGCCGATATTGAGGAACAATACCAAGAAATTTGTCCTTTTTTCGAAGATCTGAGACAAGGATATCAAAAAGCTATTATACTTCCGGAAGTTTTGTTGGAAACTTTTTATGTGCTTACTAAAACTTACAGTATTCCAGCAAGAGAAACTGCGGAAGCCCTGAAAGACCTTTTGCTATACAGGGGTGTGGTCAATCGTGACAAGAAAGTATTGCTTGAAGCCTTAAACTTATTTTTTGAATCTGAAGGTCTTATTTGGCTTGAGTGTTTTCTGTGCGTAAAAGCTCATAAACAAAAAGGCGAAATATTAACTTTTGATAAAAAATTGAAACACAGATGTTCCAAGTTTTTTGAGGCTTAATAATTGTAATGAGATCTTTGCAAAAATTCAGGAAAATATAGATAGATCGCCACAGCGCTTAGCGCTTCGCGAGAGCGTTGCTTCGGCCTCTAACGAGGCCTCGCAAGATACTGTGGTTTTTGTCAAGCACTTTGAACTTCCATTTGCCATTTTTTGTAATTATAGAAAGCAAATATCAATAATTTTCTGGCACAGGCTATTATGGCCACTTTCTTCGGTTTTCCTCTCTTTATCAAACTTTCGTAATACTCTTTTAGTCCCCCTTCTTTACATCTTATGGCACTAAGCGCCCCCATAAAAAGCAAACTCCTTAACCTATTATCCCCTTTCTTGCTTATCCTGGTTACCAGCTTCCTCTTACCAGATTCCTTTACTTCCGGGTCCAATCCTGCTAGAGCTACTACCTCCCGCCGGTTTCTTATCCGCCTCTTCCGAAAAAAGATGTAACAATATGTCGCTATCATCTTCCCTATACCTTTAACTTTCTCTATTTCTTTAACCCCTTTGTTTATGTCGTCATCTTTATTTACTAATTCCTCCATCTCTTTCTTTATCTTCTGAAGCCTCTGCCTTGTTTCTTCTAAGTTTTTCTGTATGTGTTTTTTTGCTTTCTTTACTATCTACTGGTACTCTATCTAAATACTCTAGAAAATTAGATAACTTGTTTTCTATATTTTGAAGTAATTGATACTCACTTAACAATAAAGATAATTTCTCTAAATTTTCGTTATATTCTATTTCTTTGATCTCTTCTTCGCTAACTATCTTGTGATATTCGTATAACAGTTTCGCATCAAGATTATCTGTTTTTGCTCTATGACCTAATACTTCTCTTAAACGGGGGACTTTTCTGGGGTTAATGGATACTACTTTTATCATATTCGTAGCACAGAACTCCTCCAGAAATACCGAATATGGCCCTGTGGGCTCGTATATCACCACCCTTTTCTTCCTGTCTTCTTTCTTCTTAAAAAACTTCCTCTTAAATTTCTTTAAACCCCTTTCATTTTGAAACTCGTAAACCTTCTGGCCATCAAAAATAACCAATGTATCCTTGGCCACATCCACCCCAAGAAAAGATAAATTTTTCATAGGTCTTCAATTCTCCTTTCTTTGAGATAAAATAAAGATTGTTGGTAGGGAGGTCCTTCCAGGTTTAGCCTTGTATACGGACAGTTTCCGTAAGCGGAAACGTCCCGGATACTGTTCAAACACAGGGAAGGACGGCTAATCTTGCGATCGAACAGTTTGCTAAAAAGCAAACGTTCCATGACTCAACAGCCTGTCCCTCCCTACCAACTTTTTTTACTTTAATGCTTTTGCCCTTTACTTAAAACCATACAATGACTCTCTCAGGCGTCACTGCGAGGAGCCGAAGGCGACGAAGCAGTCCCTGGGATTGCTTCGGCCTCTAACGAGGCCTCGCAATGACAGGGTTAAATTGGAACCATACCATGACTCTTTGTGGTTATCACTGCGAGTCTATTTTCTATCTGTCACTGCGAGCCCTTATGGGCGAAGCAGTCTCTTGACTAAGATATTTGCAAAGGTCTCGTAATCTTTTTAAAAAGACCCTGGCAAAATGTTTTACTTAAGAGACTTCGCCGCCTCCGGCTCTTCGCAGTGACAGAATGGTGGAAATTTTTTATTATGGTGGCTAACTTTTTATACTTGTGAGCGAAGCGAAGCAATCCTTGTCCCGAGCGTAGCGAGTATTTCTCGCGCTGACGAAAAGGAGAATTACATTTGGATAAAATTACGCTTGAGTTTCGTGATGTTTCAAAGGTTTATCACCTGCGCCGTGGTTTTTTCGCCGGCAAAAAGGCCTTTTATGCCCTGCGTCATATAAATCTTTCCGTTTATGAAAACGAAGTCCTGGGCATCCTGGGGGAGTCTGGTTGTGGTAAGAGCACGCTGGCACGTCTGGCCCTAGGTCTTGAAACACCTGAAGAAGGTGAAGTCTTTTTTGAAGGGGTAAATTTTTCAGCCTTTTCTGAGAAAGAACGACGTCCGTATCGCCGCAAAATACAAATCGTCTTTCAGGATCCCTTCGCCTCTCTTAACCCACGCAAAAAAATTTACGAACTTCTGGCTGAGCCTTTAATGATTCACCGTCTGGCCCCTAAAAGAGAGCTTCGTGCTAGAGTAGCTGAAATGCTAACCAGGGTAGGGCTTCGTGAAGAAGA
This sequence comes from Thermodesulfatator indicus DSM 15286, assembly GCF_000217795.1. Taxonomy (NCBI): domain Bacteria; kingdom Pseudomonadati; phylum Thermodesulfobacteriota; class Thermodesulfobacteria; order Thermodesulfobacteriales; family Thermodesulfatatoraceae; genus Thermodesulfatator; species Thermodesulfatator indicus. The sequence goes on along the minus strand of NC_015681.1, from coordinate 815,246 downwards.
TATGGATCGTTATCCCCATCAGTTTAGCGGCGGCCAGCGCCAGCGCATAGCGCTAGCCAGGGCCCTTATCCTTTCGCCCAAAGTGCTGGTGCTTGATGAGCCAACCTCTGCCCTTGATGTTTCTGTTCAGGCCCAGATACTTAAACTGCTCCTTGAGTTCAAAAAAATAGGGAACTTAACTTATCTTTTCATTTCGCACGATTTACCTTTGGTGCTATTTTTAAGCCAGCGGGTGGCGGTTATGTACCTTGGCCGGGTGGTAGAAATTTCTCCGACTGAGGATTTTATGAGTAGGCCTCACCATCCGTACACGCGCCTGCTTCTTGAGTCCGTGCCCGAGCCTGATCCTGCCAGGCGCAAGCTAATGAGCCACATAAAAGGCGAACCCCCTGACCCTACCCTTGAATTTACGGGCTGCCCCTTCTTCCCTCGCTGCCAGGAGGCCTTATCTTCTTGTGAAAGAGAAGCCCCTGCTTTAAAAGAAATTGCCAAAGGACATTTCGTAGCGTGTCATCGGCTATGATTCGCATAGACGGCTCTTATGGCGAAGGGGGAGGGCAAATACTTCGTACCTCGCTTACCCTTTCTCTGCTTACAGGAAAGCCCTTTGAGCTGGTAAACATTCGGGCCAAAAGGCCAAAGCCGGGTTTGAGGCCCCAGCATCTTACTTGTGTTAAGGCCGCTCAAAAGGTTTCAGGGGCAGAAGTTGAAGGCGCTCAGGTTGGGTCTCTCAATCTTACTTTTAAGCCGGGGAGAGCAAAGCCAGGTTCTTACCACTTTGATATTGGCACTGCTGGTTCAACGGCCCTTGTTTTTCAGACAGTGGGCCTTCCCCTGGCCCTGGCCGGCGCTTCAAAGCTATTGTTAAAAGGCGGGACACATGTGCCTCATGCCCCGTGTTTTCATTTCCTGGCCGAAGTTTACGGTCCTGTGCTTGGGCCTCTTGGCTTTTCTTTTGAATTTGAACTAAGACGTTACGGTTTTTACCCGGCTGGTGGCGGAGAGGTGGTAATAAAGATAGCTCCTCATCAAGAAGCAAGAGGCCCTTTTGTTTTAAAAGGGCCTTATAAGCGCAAGCGGGTAAAAGTACTCTCTATTGTGACCGAGGATCTGCCTTCGCACATACGCACGCGGCAGGCCAAGGCGGCCTCAGAGCTTCTAGCCCAAAAAGGCTTTGAGCCTATTGTCTTTCTGGAAAAGGCCCGGGCCAAAAGTCCGGGCACCGTGGTTTTTCTCGCTTATAATGAACAGGAAAAGCGTGCCGGCTTTTTTGCCCTGGGTAAAAAAGGGAAACCTGCGGAAAAAGTGGCTGAAGAAGCCGTTCGTGCCTTTTTTGACTTTTATCGCACGGGTAAGGCCGTTGACCCATATCTGGCGGACCAGCTTCTGGTGCCTCTGGCCTTAACCCGAGTGCCTTTTTATTTTGACTGCTCTAGGCTAACCAGGCATTTTTTTACCAATCTCTGGGTAATAAAACAATTTTTGCCGGAATTTACGCCTGAAGTTAAAGGAGACCTTGATACTCCTGGTGAGGTGACCCATCTTTTAACAAAGGAGAGCTATGATTGAAGAAGAGTTCAAAAAACAGACTGAGCTTTTGCGTGAAGTTTATCAAGCCCTGAGACCCCTTCGCAAAGTCAGGTTAGAAGACCTGGAGAAGGCCTTAGAGCAGAGCAAGCTTCTTTTTATTGAGGGCTTAAAGAAGCCAGCCTTTCGTTTCAGGAGAGAGTTTCGGGGGTTTCCGGCGGGAACGGTAATTGGCCCAGGTCTTCTTATGCCGGGTTTTCCCAGTATCCCCAGGGTGTTTGTGCTTAAAACCGGCATTCCGCGCTATATTTACGGTCCTTTCTACGCCGAGGAAAAGATAGAAGGCTACAATGTTAGGCTGGCCAATGTTTTTGGCGAGATAAAGGCCTTCACCCGCCGTGGCTACGTGTGCCCTTTTGCCACCGACCGCTGGCCTGATTTTTTACCCATGCTTCCCGAGTTCTTTGAAAAATATCCTCGTTATGTAATCTGCTGCGAAGTAGCAGGCCCGGAAAATCCCTTTGTGTCTGAATGGCCGCCCTACATAAAAGAAGACGTGGCCTTCTTTGTGTTTGATATCTTTGATCTTGAAAGGCAAAAGTTCCTTGCGCCAGAAAAAAAATATGCCCTTTTGCGAGAATATGAATTCAGGACTCCGGAAATAAGCGGGCCGTATAGTCCACAGGAGATTGATCCTTTAAAAGGACTTATTCTCCGCTACGAAGAGGAAGGCCGGGAGGGCGTAGTTTTAAAACCCGTGTCCTTTAAAGACGGCCGGGTTATAAAGTATGTTACCTCGTCTTCAAATGTTTCTGACCTGCGGGTGGCCTTTCCCTATATTGGCGAGCTTGACGCCAGCTACATCGTTCATCGTCTGGTGCGCATGACTATCACCCGCTGGGAATTAGACCAGCCCTTTGACGAGAATTTTTATCAAGCGCTTGGAGAGGCCTTTTTCGGTGAGATGAAAGAACTTCTAGACAAAGTAGCCCAGGGCGAACCAGTAGAGGAGGTCTTCAAGGTGCGTTTGCGCCGTAAAGAATCCCTTGAAGCCCTTATGGCCCACTTTCGCACCGCGCAGGTGCGTATTGAAATCCGCCGTGAGGAATGGAAAGACGAGTATCTCCATGTAGAGTTTGCCAAGATTTATCCCAAGGCCACTTCTTTCTGGGCCGGGAAGCTCCAGGGCCTTGCCCAGATAGATTAGCTTTTCTTAACCTTTTCCCAAACGGCGTCCATCTCGGCGAGAGAAACTTCGTTTAAGTTCTTACCCTTGTCTTTAAAATGGCTTTCCATTTGGCGAAAGCGAGTTTCAAACTTTTCGTTGGCAAGGCGTAAGGCCTCTTCGGGGTTTACTCCCAGTTTGCGAGAAAGGTTGGCTACGGTAAAAAGCAAGTCCCCTACTTCTTCCTTTAAGGCCTTTTTGTCTTTTTTAGTGAGGGCTTCTTTTAGCTCCGTTATTTCTTCGTGAAGTTTCGGAAAAAGCTCTTCTGGCTTGTCCCAGTCAAAACCTACGCGGCTTGCTCTTTCTCCCAGGCGAAAGGCCCGCTGAAGGGCAGGAAGCGCTTTGGGCAGGTTCCCTAGCACCGAAGACTTTTTGCCTTTGTCTTTGGCCTCTTTTTCTTTGATTTTTTGCCATTGGGCTACTACTTCATCAGGGTTTGTCAGAGTATTTTCTCCAAACACATGAGGGTGGCGGCGAATCATCTTGTCCGCGCAGAGTTTTAATACATCTGCCAGTTCAAAATCACCTTTTTCTTCGTAAAGATAAGCGATAAACACAAGCAAAAAGAGAAGATCGCCTATTTCTTCACAGACCGAGAGCGGTGTTTCTTCACCTATGGCTTCAAAGACTTCATAAGCCTCTTCAAGAACATATTTTTTGAGGGTTTCAGGAGTTTGCTCCTGGTCCCACGGGCAGCCACCAGGCCCTCTCAGACGGGCGACAATTTCTACCAGCTTTACGAAAAGAGGTCCAAGGTCGTCAAATTTGCCTTTCATTACTTAAAATTCTCCGCAGGTTGTAATTGAAGCGGGCTTTGATTTCTGTGGGTAAAAAACCGACAATAAAACGAGCCCCTTTCATGATATAAGGATAAGTATAAGAATGGCGGAAATATTTATCTCCCTGAGGGAAAAAGGTGGTAACAAGAATAAAGATAGCGGCCAGAAGTAAAAAACCTTTTACGGCACCAAGAATAGCACCAAGTGAACGGTCAATCCAGGAAAGCCTGGTTTTTTTTAAAAAGTAGGTTAAAAGCTCAGCTAAAATGAATATTCCTAAAAAACCTACTAGAAAGGCCAAAACATAGGAGGCAATTTTAACCCACTGGCCTGAGAGCCAGGGAGCAATTATACCTTCAATTAAGCCACTATACTTCAAGGCTATTACGTAACCAGCTATAAGCCCGGCAAAAGAAGAAAGACCTCGAAAAAAACCTGTCCAGGCGTTTCTAATAATGAGCACAGCCATTATGACTATAACCGCGATGTCCACCCAATTAACTGGAAGCTTCATGTTCCACCGTCCAGAAAGTTCCCCAGGGAGTGTCTCTAATTATAATACCTTTTTGGGCTAAGTCATCGCGGATGGCGTCGGCCTTTTCAAAGTTTTTGGCCTTGCGCGCTTCTTCTCTTTCTTTGATGAGCCTTTCTATTTCATCTCGGTCAAGACCTTTGGCCAAAAGGGCCTGGGAGCGTTTCCTTTCAATAAAGGCCTCCGGGCTTTCTTCAAGTATGCCAAGAAGGCTTCCCGCAAGTTTAGTGGCCAGAGTTTTGCCTTTTTTTGCCAGTTTTAAGTGGTCTTCTGCTACTTTACGAGCGCAGAGCTTGAGGAGATTGTTAAGGGCCTTTTCTAAAGAGAAAAGAGAGCCTATGGCCCGAGCGGTATTTAAGTCGTCAGCCAGGGCTGAGATAAAGTCGTTTTCAAAGTTTTTGATGGTTTCGCTTATTTTAGCAAGATTTTTTTGTTGATTTTCAGGGGCCTTTTCCGAGCTAGGGCGTAACTTTTCAATTAAATAAAGAGTTTCGTAAAGACCTTCAAGGGCCTTTTCGTGGTCAGAGACGACTTTTTCCGTATAGTCAAGGGGGCTCCGGTAATGCATAGAAAGTAAGAATAACCTTATGGCCTCAGGGTGATGGCGGGAGAGCATTTGTTTTATAGTGACGAAATTCCCAAGGCTTTTTGACATCTTCTCCCGGCCAACGGTTACCATGCCGTTATGGAGCCAGTAGCGCACAAAGGGTTTACCGGTGGCGGCTTCACTCTGGGCTATTTCGTTCTCGTGGTGAGGGAAAATCAAGTCAAGGCCACCGCCGTGGATGTCTATAGTTTCACCAAGGTAATACATGGCCATGGCCGAGCACTCAATGTGCCAGCCAGGGCGTCCTCGGCCCCAGGGGCTGTCCCAAGAAGGCTCTCCTGGTTTTTCCGCCTTCCAGAGAGCAAAATCAAGGGGATGGCGTTTTTTTTCTGAAACAGCTATGCGAGCACCGGCCTTTAATTCTTCAAGGTTTCTGCCAGAAAGCTTTCCGTATTCTGGGAATTTCTCTACAGAAAAATAAACATCTCCATCGGCCACATAGGCAAAGCCTTTTTTAATAAGCGTTTCAATCAAGGCAATTATTTGGGGAATGTGTTCGGTGGCCTTAGGTTCATATGTAGGCCTTAAGACTTTTAGGGCCTTCATGTCTTCGTCGTAAGATTTTATGTAACGCTCGGCGAGTTCTTTGGGGCTAACCCCCACTTCATAAGCCCGTTTGATAATTTTGTCGTCTATGTCGGTGTAATTGCGCACATAAATAACTTCAAAGCCGAGAAACTTAAGAAAACGAAAGAGAACATCAAAGACCACCGCGGCCCGGGCGTGACCTAAATGTGATTCATCATAAGCGGTGACACCGCAGGCGTACATGGTGACCCTAGGCGGAGAGAGCGGCTCAAAGACTTCTTTTTTTCTAGTAAGTGTATTTTGAAACTTTATTTCTATATCCTTCATGGTCGGAGTTATACCAAGGTGCAAGTGGCGTGGCAAGATAAAAGGATTGACAAAGCTCCAAAGTTTACCTATCTCCGAAAGCTTGACCAGGACCAAAGTAATACCTATTTCTCTCAAAAAAAGCAGGAGGTCTAATTATGGAAAGAGTCGATCGTTTAGCACAAATAGTAGAAATGGCCAAACAAGGCAAAAAAGTAAAAGCCAAAGTCACTCTTCTCAAGCGTCCTATTGTGTTAAAAATCCATCCAGAAGCTCAAATTCTTGAAGAAAAAGAAGCATATATCTTGGGGGCTATTTTTGAGTTTGAAGTAGATGGCGAAACTTACAAGATAGAAAGATTTTATGCTATGGGATTTCCTAGCGAAAGTTATGAAGAAGAGCTGGCTAATAGAAATTTAGCTAATGCTTTATTAAAAGAAGATTATGAGCGCCTTAAAAAAGCTGGTATTGAAATCGAAGAAAAATATTTTGAGTAAAGAAAGGGGGGGCTAACCCCCTTTCTTGGGTTCGTAGGTGCAAAGAGGTTCTTCGTCAAGATAATCACCAGTGGCTTCATAGGCCCTAGCCCGACAGCCGCCACAAACACGTACGTATTCACATCTTCCACATTTGCCTTTATAAACCTTAAAATTTCGTAAATTTTTAAATATTTCAGAATGCCACCAAATTTCTGGAAAGGTTTGTTTCCTGAGTTCTCCGCAATTTAACTCAAGATAGCCACATGGTTGGATAACTCCTCGATGAGAAATAAAACAAAAACCAGTACCTGCTAAACATCCGCGAGTTACGGCATCTAAACCAAAAGTTTCGTAAGTAACTTGTTGACCTTCTTCTTTCGCCCTTTGGCGTAAAATACGGTAATAATGAGGAGCACAGGTGGCTTTAAGGTGGAACCCTTCAGGTACTTTTTTCCTTTGATCATAAAACCAGTGTAGGACTTTTTCGTATTTTTCTGCAGTGAGGGCCTGGTCGGCCATTTCTTTTCCCCGTCCAACTGGTACTAACAAAAAGATATGATGAGCCACTGCTCCAAGCTTTAAAGCTAGCTCTAAAATAGCTGGGACTTCCTCAACATTGACTTCAGTGATAGTGGTGTTGATTTGAAATGGTATGCCGGCTTTTTTTAATATAGAGATACCTTTTAGGGCCCCTTCAAAAGCGCCTTTTACTTTGCGGAAATTATCGTGTGATTCAGCAGTTGCTCCATCAAGACTTATGGAGACTCTGGCTACTCCGGTTTCTTTCATCTTTTTTGCTATTTCATCTGTTATAAGGATTCCGTTGGTAGCTATAACTGGCCTGAATCCTAAACGAGAGGCCTCCTGGGCTATTTCAAATATGTCTTCTCTGAGAAGGGGTTCTCCTCCAGTCAAAATAATAATGGGATTTCCCACTTCTTTTATTTCCTTTAATATGCGGAAGCATTCTTCAGTAGTTAATTCGTTTTGATAAGGCCCACGGCTGGCCGCGGCTCGGCAATGAACACAATCAAGATTACAGTGTCTGGTAAGCTCCCAAGCTACTAGCCTGGGAATAAATTTTTGTTCAGCGTTGTGGGGATGGTTTTGATGCATAACAACCTCCTTTGTTCTGGTCTCAACATACCATAAAAGTCGAGGGACAGGCAAAACAACTTTGAAGTAATTTCTCAGAGTTATAGAGTGCTGAAAGTTAGAATAGAAGAGGCTACTTTAGGAGTTGATATGTTCCGCATCTTTCGGCGTATTCATTCTAACTGAAAGACTCTTAATCATTATTAGCTTGAGAACGCTAGTAGATAATTCAGATATTAATGGTGTCACTAAATAGGCGACAATTGAGTCATTGCGAGCGAAGCGAAGCAATCCCTGAGACTGCTTCGACCTCTAACGAGGCCTCGCAGTGACAGCGAAGGTTACTTTGCTTTAGCGATTATGTCAGTGGCGATACTTTGTCGTGTAAAAAACACTCGGATTAATAATTTTTGAGCGTCATTTTAAAAAATTAAAAGGGATGCCATAAAGACATCCCTTTTAACTTTTTTTGATGGGAATGGTGCCTGTAAAAAGGAAAACTATACTTTTCCTGCTTCTTTAAGTTCTTTAACGAACGCGTCAATGGGATTTTCTCTTTTGCCGACTTTCTTAGGAATGTTTACCCCTCTTTTGCGAAGTTCAGTAACGATTTTCATTACTTGAAACTTACTAATACCTAATTTTTCAGCAATTTCAGCAGCGGACATGTTAAGATAGTTTTCAAAGACAAACTTTACATCTTCTTTGGTGATAGGTCTGCTACGCTTTCTGGCCATTTATAACCCTCCTTTGTTTTTCTTTTATTAAGAAACAAATGTTTATAAATGTCAAGACTTAAAATAGAAAAAATTTCTTTAGTAGTGAATTTCCCAAGAAGAAATTTTATTAAGTAGTTCAAAAGAAGTTAAGTTATGGAAGAGAGGAGTTATGGTAATGTAGCCTTCTTTTAAAGCAACTACATCGGTGTTTGGGTCTTTTTCGGTAAATTCTTCACTACATTGCCAGTAGTAAAGATTTCCATGAGGATCAATTCTTTTTTCGAACCTTTCAATAAGAGGCTTGGTGCTTTGAGGGACAAATTTAATACCTTTTATTTTATGTGCTGGTAAAAAGGGAATATTAACATTCAAACAAAAAGAATTTTTTATTTTGTTTTCTTTTAAAAAGTCCAAAAGACAGCTGATAAAATAAGCGGCAAAACAATAATCAGGTTCTTTATATTCATCTAGAGATACAGCTACGCTTGGATAACCGAGAATAGCTCCTTCGGTAGCAGCTGAAACCGTTCCTGAGTAAAGCACATTTATGCCAACATTTGCTCCTCTATTAATGCCTGAAAGAACTAAATCTATTGGTGAACGGATAATCTCTTTTAAAGCAATTTTTACACAATCTGCAGGGGTACCACTAACAGCATAGCCAAAAAATATATTTCCTCTTTTGACTTTTTTGATTCTTAGAGGATCAGCTATAGTAATGGCATGACCTACGGCACTTCTTTCGGCTTCTGGAGCTACAACAAAAATTTCATGCTGATCACACAAAGCATCGTATAAAGCACAAAGACCTTCAGCAAAAATACCGTCATCATTGGTTAAAAGGATACGCACTAAAAATCGCCTCCTTTTTTTGATATAAAATGAATAAGACAAGCTTTTCGATAAGGACAATAATCTTTAGGATAAGGACAACCTTCTTTTATAAGACGGTATTCTCCATCTTTAGCGCAAAAACCTAATTCTTCTTCAGATTTCTTGCCCTTTTCTTTATTTTGATTTTTAAGTTCGGTATTCGGCATTGATTTTTACATAATCGTAACTTAAATCACAGGTTAAATAATAAGCTTTATAATCTCCTTCTTTTAAGTCAATAGTTATTGAAAAGTTTGGTTTTTTCATTTCCAGATGAGCTTTGTTTTCGTTTTCTTTTCCTATCCCTAGACCATTTTCTACAATTTTTATTTTGTTTACATAAATATCAACTTTATTTGGATCAAAATTTACGCCTGCTCTTCCCATAGCTGCCAGAAAACGGCCCCAATTTGGGTCTTCTCCAAAAAGGGCTGTTTTTACTAGGAGAGAATTGGCTATAGTTTTAGCCATTTTTAGAGCTTTTTCTTCGCTTTTAGCATTTGTTACGCTTATTTTTACTAACTTTGTAGCACCTTCTCCGTCCTTAACAATAAAAGAAGCCAGTTCATAACATACTTCATAAAGTGCTTTTTCAAAAGTTGTCATATCTTTTTTTTCTACTTCTTTTTTTTGACCACTGGCCATTAAGTAAACAGTATCGTTAGTACTGGTATCTCCATCAACGGTAATTCTATTAAAAGTTTTGTTAACAACGGCTTTTAAAATTTTTGCTAGTCTTTCCTGGGGAAGAGAGATATCAGTAAGTAAAAAAGCTAACATGGTGGCCATATTGGGAGCTATCATTCCAGCACCTTTGGCGATGCCTAAAATATTTATTTTTACTCCAGAAATTTCAATTTGCCGACTAGCTATTTTGGGAAAAGCATCAGTAGTCATAATGGCTTTTGCAAAATCTTGATATCTTTCGGGAGATAACTTTTCTATAAGAGAAGGTATAGCTTTAATAATCTTTTCTTTGGGAAGACGTTCACCTATAACGCCTGTTGAGGCGGGAAGTATTTCTTCTGGAGAGCAATTAAGTTTTTGAGCGAGATAAGAAGATATTTCTTTGGCGTCTAAAAGCCCTGCTTCTCCGGTGCAGGCATTGGCACAGCCGCTATTTACTATTATGGCTCGAAATTTATTATTTCTAGTTAGAACCTCTTGCCCCAGAAGGACAGGTGCAGCTTTTACCAGATTGGTAGTGAAAACCCCTACTCCCAAAGCGGGTTTTTCCGCATAAATCAAACCGAGATCAAACCCCTTTTTCTTGATACCGCTAGCTATAGCTCCAAAAGAAAAGCCTTCAGGTATAAACACTTGTTTCCTCCTTAAATAAGATGATGTTATTTTCTAATGGAAAAACTTGTTCTCGAAAAGGCTATCTTGTTTTTGTGTGGTTTTGACCTAAAATGCAAAAGGTATGGCCCGCGTTGCTATAGAAAAGGCACTTAACTGGAGTCTTTCCCAGTGTAAAGATTTAGATGTAGGTGAATGTATTGATTTGCTGTGCAAAAAAAGAAATCGCATCGTAAGGGTAATAAAAGTTGAAGACGCTTTTTTAGTGGAAGAAAGAGGCTTTTTTAATGAAGATCACGTGGCCAGAGATCTAAAAGATCTCCAAAAAATTTTAGCCCGACTAATAGCCAGGGAGTTCCCGCGTAGTCATATTCTCTGGGCCTTTAAAAGAAGAGCTTAATATGGATGCCAAAACTCTTAGCGCCAAACTTAAACGCATAGGTGGCCAAGGATATGGTGCTTACAAAGAGCTAAAAGGTGTTTATCAATTTTCAGAAGGCACACTTTTTATAGATAAAGTTCAGTCAGACCCATTTGCCCCTCCAAGTTTACTGAGATTAAAAATTCCTGGAGATCTGGCCCAAATCCCTTCCCATTTTTACAATAATCCTTCACGAAAGGTAGGACTTGAAAATTATCTGGCTTATAAAGCTTCTCAATTAGCTCAAAAGTTTTCCCGCAAAATTGGCACAGGCAAAGGTGGATTAATAAAAGTTCACGGCCCAGGGCAGGAAATTCTTCCTCGCACAGCCCTAGAACTAGATGATAACGGAGGTATTGAGCTGCGTTTTTTTGTAGGGCTTCCGGCCGCAGGGCGTCGTATTTTAGCTAAAGAAGCCCAGAAAATTCTCTTGGATTATCTGCCCAAATTAGCCAAAGCCCTTTGTTACCCGGAATTAGACCATACTTTCCTCAAGGCTTTTGTGGAAATAAATGAAGATGCCGATTTTTTACGGGATAGGCTAAAAGCTTTGGGCCTTATAGCCTTTGTAGCGGATGGAAGTATTTTACCAAGGGCTTCCGGGATAGATCCGAAACCGGCAAAAAATGCCGTACCTTTTAAGGCTCCTGATTCTTTAGCTGTAGAGATAGATCTTCCCAATCGTGGCCGAGTGCGGGGTTTAGGAATACGTCCAGGAGTTACCTTAATTGCTGGTGGTGGCTTTCACGGAAAATCTACTCTCTTGCGGGCCCTTGAACTTGGTATTTACAATCACATACCAGGAGATGGGCGGGAGCTAGTTGTAACTTCTCCTTTAGCAGTAAAAATTCGTGCTGAAGATGGCCGCAAGATTACCGGTGTAGATATTTCACCTTTTATAAATAATTTGCCTTTAGGTCTTGATACTAAATCTTTTACTACTGACTGTGCCTCTGGTTCTACTAGTCAGGCGGCCAATATCATGGAAGCCCTTGAGCTTTTCGCCGATGTCCTTCTTATTGACGAAGACACCTCAGCTACTAACTTTATGATTCGTGATCTAAGAATGCAGATGCTAGTAAGTAAAGAGAAAGAACCCATTACACCGTTTCTTGATAGAGTACGTGAATTATATGAAATTTTTGGTGTATCAAGCATACTGGTAATTGGTGGCTGTGGAGATTATCTTGATGTGGCTGATACAGTAATAGTGATGGACAATTATCTTCCCAAAGATGCCACTATAGAGGCCAGAAATATTATCCAAAAATATCCTTCAAATCGCCTAAAAGAAGACGTCCCCCCTTTTAAAAAACCAAATTCCAGGTATTTTCTTCCTGAAAGTTTCCCCAAAGTTTCAAAAAGTCCTAAAGCAAAATCCAGAGACACCGTTCTTTGGGGAAAAGAAGTTATTGATCTTTCAGCAGTGGAACAGATAGTTTCTGTAGATCAAACTAGAGCTATCAGTTTAGCCCTTCCTCTTTTGGCCGAACAAATAAAGCAGGGGAAAAATTTGCTAGAAGGGTTAAACTTTATAGAAATGACTGTAAAAACTAAGGGGCTTAAATGTTTGAGTGGAATGCCCCGGGGAGACCTTGCTTTTTTCAGGCCAATGGAGCTAGCTGCGGCCCTTAATCGTTTGCGTTCTCTGAGAGTTAAAGATGCCTAGAAGACGTCCCAAAAAACAAAGAATACTTACTCATTTTCACCTGACTATAGTGTTGTTTAGCGCTGCGGCAATATCTTTAGGGCTAATTTTATTTCTGGTTTACTTTTATTTTTCACTTAATCTTCCGAGTATTTCTAAACTAGCTAAGTACGAACCCCCAGCTGCTACCACTGTTCTTGACCATCGCGGTGAAGTATTGGCTTACTGGTATAAAGAAAGGCGGTTTCCTGTTCCTCTTTCTCAGGTACCCCCTTATTTAATTCAAGCTTTTGTTTCTGCAGAAGATGCCCGTTTTTACGAACACCAAGGGCTTGATTTTTGGAGTATTTTACGGGCTCTTATTGTGGACATAAAAGAGAGGCGAATAGTTCAAGGAGGAAGCACTATAACTCAACAGGTGGCCAGAGCCCTTCTTTTAACTCGTGAACGAACTTTTAAGCGAAAACTTAAAGAAGCTATCCTGGCCTGGCAAATAGACTCAGCTCTTACCAAAGACGAGATATTAACCATTTATCTTAACCAAATTTACCTGGGTGCCGGAGCTTACGGAGTAGAAGCTGCGGCTCGTACTTATTTTAATAAACATGTCTGGGAGCTAACCTTACCAGAAGCCGCGCTTATTGCTGGTTTAACGCCTGCTCCCAGCCGTTATAATCCGTTTCGCAATCCCGAACTTGCCCTTAAAAGGCGGGCTTACGTACTTACGAGGATGGCTGAAGAGGGTTACATCAGCCTTGAGACGGCCAAAAAAGCCATGGCCAGTCCTTTAAAGTTGAACCCAGGAGATTTTTCTCCTAAAAAAGAAGCCCTTTATTTCTTGAGTATTTTGAAATATCGCCTGGAAAAAAAGTTCGGTAAAGAACTCTATACCGGTGGTTACACCATTTATGCTTCGCTTGATCTGCTATGGCAAGAAGAAGCCATTAAAAAACTAAAAGAACAGTTAGAACTAATTGCCAAAAGAAACAAGCATAAGGATATCCCGCAAGGAGCCATAATTTGTCTTGATAATAAAAGAGGGGCTGTGCGGGTCTTGATAGGCGGAAGAGACTATGAGCACAATCAGTTTAATCGGGCGGTTCAGGCTAGAAGGCAGCCTGGTTCAGCTTTTAAACCCATTATCTGGGCTACAGCCATCGAAAAAGACATAGCCACTGCAGCTAGTAAAATTGTAGATGAGCCTATTGTCCTTCCAGGAGCTAGACCAGGCTCTTACTGGCAGCCCAAAAATTTTGATAGAGATTATTTCGGGATTATAAGTCTGCGTACGGCGTTGGTACATTCTCGTAATACAGCAGCGGTTAAATTGGCTTATGCAGTAGGGCTTCCGGATTTATTTGTGATGGCCAAAAGTTTAGGGATAAAAAGCCCTTTAGCTAAAAATTATTCTGTGGCCTTGGGAAGTAGTGGACTTTCTCTTCTAGAGCTAACCAGAGCTTATTCTGTTTTTGCCAACCAGGGAGTTTTTAAAGAAGAGACTTTAGTTGACAGTATCTTTGACCGACACGGCCAAGAGATTCCTCTGGAAAGATCGTCTAAGAGGGTTCTTTCCGCAGAAACTGCCTACATTATGGAATTTTTATTACACGAAGTAGTTAGAGAAGGTACCGGTCGTTGTGCTAAGCAATTAGGAGTCTGGGCAGCTGGGAAAACAGGAACCACTGATAATTACCAAGATGCCTGGTTTATAGGATTTACTCCCGATATAACCTGCGGAGTATGGATAGGTTATGATAAGGTTAAACCATTGGGAAGGCTAGAAACAGGAGGTCGAGCCGCCTGTCCTTTGTGGGTAAAGGTAATGAAAAGCAGACCTGACAGTTACAAAGAAGAAGCCCCCGAACCTCCAAAAGGAATAGTTTTTGTAGAAACAAAAGATTTCGACCCACTTCGCGGAGAAGAAATTATCCTTACTCCGTTTAAAGAAGAAAATGTTCCTGAACTCAAAAATTCATTACCGCGCAGGAGTATATTACCTAATATCTTTAGAGAAATTTTGAGGCCTCTCGGCTTTTAGATCTTTCTTCCTTTCTGGGGATGTAGGAGAGATCATCTCTTACCCAGTAAAGTACCTCATACTTTTCTTTTAGGGCCTCTATCATTTCTTTGAATTTTTCTTCTTCTATTCCTGTTAGGCGTATATAAACGCGTCTTCTTTCAAGCTCAAGCCCTTCGTAGGCGCTCAGTACAGTGACAATGCGAGCTCCCCAGGTGCGAATGTTTTGTACTAGTTCAGAAATTAGCCCTGGTTTAGCAGGCAGTAAAAAAGCTACCTGCCAGGGGCCGTAGTAGATGCCCGTAATATGAATAAGGACTTTAAAAATATCGGTTTGGGTAATAATACCTAAAACGTGGTTTTCTTCGTCTACGATGGGAAGTCCAGAAATACAGTTTTCTAGCATAACAACGGCAGCGTATTCAACGGTTACATCAGGACTTATGGCAATGGGGTTTGGAGTCATTACGTCTTTTACTCTTATTTCTGAAAGCAAATAATAGAGTTCGTGAATATCCAAGGTAGTGGCTCTTGAGGGTGTGGCTTCACGAATATCCCTATCTGTGATAATACCCACTAGTTTGCCGGCTTTGACTACTGGTAAGCGCCGCATACTATGTTCTTTCATTATCTGGACAGCTTTCATGATAGATGCATTTTCGTCTATGGTTATGGGATCTTCGGTCATCCATTCTTTAACCAGCATAAAATACCCCCTTTTAAAATCCCTAATTTTTGCTTTTATAACATTATTGATTTGATAAGCCAACTTATTTAGCTGTCGGTTTTTGCTAAAAGTATTAGAAATTCTTTGTTCCCGGCAGGGCCTAAGATAGGGCTCTCTATCACACCATATGACTTTAGATTTAGCTCTTTAGTAGCAAAATCTTCTATTTTTTTTATAGCTTCTTGGTGTAAAGCCGGGTCGCGAACAACCCCGCCTCTACCTACTTTGTTTCTACCTACTTCAAATTGGGGTTTTATCAAAGCGACTATCTTTCCCCCGGGTTTTAAAATGCGTAAGGCTGCTGGTAAAATTTTCGTAAGAGAAATAAAAGAGACATCTATAGTTATTAAATCTACTGGTTCAGGCAGGTCTTTTTCTGTAAGATAACGGGCATTTACTTCTTCAAATACCACAACTCGAGGATCACTGCGTAGTTTATAGTGAAGCTGGCCTTTTCCCACATCGATGGCGTAAACTTTTTGGGCTCCGGCCTGTAATAAACAGTCAGTAAAGCCGCCGGTTGAGGCACCGATATCCGCGCATACTAACCCTTTAACGTTTAAACCAAAGTGTGTTAGAGCGTGAGCAAGCTTGAGGCCACCTCGAGAAACAAACGGAAGTCTTCCTTTTATTTGAATATCTGCCTCAACAGGGACTTTATGGCCGGCCTTATCCACACGCTCGCCATTAACATAAACCTGGCCGGCCATAATCATAGCCTGGGCTTTTTCTCTACTCTCCACCAGGCCTCGTTTAACTAACAGTTTATCAAGTCTCTCTTTACTCACCAGAAGTTGTTTTAGCCTTTTCTTTTAGGAAGTTTAGGGCTTCTTCCTCACTTAAAAGCCTTTTTTCTCCAGTGGCCCTTTCTTTAATTTCAAGTTTTCCTTCTTTTTCAAAGGTTTTGCCTATTACTAATTGATAGGGGATGCCAATTAAATCTGCATCTTTAAATTTGACACCTGGACGCTCATCTCTTTCATCCCAGAGAACTTCAAGGCCTTGGGCCTCAAGCTCTTTATAAAGCTTTTCTGAAAATTCCATTAATGTTGTGCTTTTGGGATTAAGTGTGAGCAGAATGACCTGAAAAGGAGCTATACTTATTGGCCAGATGATTCCGTTTTCATCATGGTTCTGCTCAATTGCTGCGGCCATGGTACGAGAAACACCTATGCCGTAGCAACCCATTACAAACGGTCGTTCTTTGCCCTCGGCATCAAGGAAGGTAGCTCCCATAGCCTCACTGTATTTGGTGCCAAGTTTAAATACATGGCCTACTTCTATTCCGCGCACCAACTCAAGCGGCTTACCGCACTTAGGGCATAGGTCTCCCTCAGTTACGTTTCTCAAGTCAAAAAAGGCCTCTATTTCAAAGTCTCTGGGATAATTGACATTTACGTAATGGGCATCAGCCTCGTTAGCCCCTACGATAAAGTTTTTCAGCCCCCAAATAGCTTTATCGGCAATAATTTTTACGCCAGAAATCCTCACCGGACCAGCAAAACCAACGGGAGCTCCCGTGAGCTTTTCTACTGTTTCCGGGTCAGCCATTTCTAATTCTTCTGCTCCTAAGGCTTTTCTCAGCTTTATCTCGTTTAGTTCATGGTCCCCCCTTATTAACACGGCATGAGGCTGGCCATCTACGACATAGATTAATGTTTTGACTAACTTTTCAGGAGGAACTCCCAAAAAGGCCGTTACTTCTTCAACTCGTTTGGCTTCAGGGGTAGCAACTTTTTCTAAAGGTTTTTCTGGTTCATCTGGATAGGAAAATTCTCTTTTGGCCTCAGCCATTTCTAAATTAGCGGCATAGCCACAAGCCGGACAGGTGGCAATAACATCTTCACCGGTATCAGCCAGGACCATGAATTCGTGAGATTCGCTACCTCCGATGGCCCCAGTATCAGCTAATACGGCCCTAAATTTTAAGCCGCATCTTTTAAAAGTGCGTTCATAAGCCTCATACATGAGCCAGTAGCTTTTATCAAGGCCCTTTTCATCGGCATCAAAGCTGTAAGCATCTTTCATGATGAACTCTCGCCCCCGCATAAGACCAAAACGCGGCCTTATCTCATCTCTAAACTTAGTGGCGATCTGGTAAAGGATGAGGGGTAGCTGGCGATAGGAGCGAACTTCTCCTCTTACCAGGTCAGTAATGACTTCTTCATGGGTAGGACCAAGGCAGAAATCATGTTCTTTGCGGTCTTTAAACCGTAATAACTCTTTGCCAAATTTGTCCCAACGGCCGGTTTCCTGCCATAATTCTCCAGGTTGAACCAAAGGCAAAAGAACTTCAAGGGCCCCGGCTCTATTCATTTCTTCGCGCACAATATTTTCTACTTTACGCAGGACCCTTAGACCTAAAGGGAGAAAAGTGTAAATTCCCGAGGCTACCCTTCTTATCATACCGGCTCGTAATAGAAGCTTGTGACTTATAACTTCAGCTTCAGCAGGGTCTTCTCTCAAGGTAGGAATAAAATAACGACTAAGCCGCATAACTCCTCCTTAATGTTTCAATATTTTGAACGCAAAACATAAACGTAAAACAGGGACAGGCGAAATCAAGTTTTACAGCAGGGTCAAACAAAAAATAAATACTGGCAAAAATCTTTTTTACCTGCTAAAAATTCTTGTCATGAAAATAGCTATATGTGGCAAAGGTGGAGTAGGAAAGTCAACTATTGCGGCTCTTTTATGCAGGGCCCTTTTGGAAAAAGGCTATAAGGTCCTAGCCATAGATGCTGATCCAAGCCCGCATCTGGCTCGTTTACTCGGTTTCAAAGAGGCAGATAAGGTTACTCCTATAGCAGAAATGAAAGATCTTTTAGCGGCTAGAGCTGAAAAAGAAGGTCCTTTTTATTCACTAAATCCTAAAGTAGATGATCTACCTGAAAAGTTTACTCTTGTTCGCAATGGTTTAAAGTTAATGGTCCTCGGTGCCATTAAAGAAGCAGGTGGAGGGTGTGCCTGTCCGGAACAAACTGTTTTAAGGCGTCTTCTTTCTTTTCTGTTGTTACAGAGTAAAGAAGCTATAGTTATTGACCTTGAGGCCGGAGTGGAACCCTTTGGCCGAGCTACTATTTCCGCTATTGACGCGGTATTAATCGTAGTTCAGCCTTATCTAGGCAGTATAGAGACGGCCAAACAAATTGCTAAAATGGCCAAAGACCTAGGGGTCAAAAATATATTTTTCGTAGGGAATAATATATCGGACAAAGAAGATATAGTTTTTCTTGAAAAAGAATTAGATAGCCCTCTTTTAGTCTATTTTTTTAACAACAAGGATTTGGCTGGTGCCGAAAGAAGCGGCCAATCTGTAATAGAAATTGACGAACCTAAAAAGATAGCCCATTTGCTGGTAGAGAAGCTTGAAAAACAATTGAGTACCAATGGATAAACTTAAAGACGTCCAAAGCTTACCAGACCATCGTCAAATAGAGATAGACAAAGTCGGTATAAAGGGAATCCGCTATCCTATATCAATTCTTGACCGCCGCAAAGGTATTCAGCATACTGTGGCCCAAATCAATATGTACGTGGACTTGCCCCACCATTTTAAAGGCACTCACATGAGCCGTTTTGTAGAAATTCTAAATGAATTCCGCCACGAAATTCATATAAAAAAAATCCTTTGTATTTTACAGGAGATGAGAAAACGCCTCACGGCAAAAGTCGCCCATATTGAAATGTCTTTTCCCTTCTTTATGGAAAAGGAAGCCCCTGTTTCTAAAGCTATAGGGCTTATGGAATATAATTGTCGAATTTTAGGTTCTATGGGCGAAGATTTTCGTGACCTAGTCCTCGAAGTAGAAGTTCCGGTTATGACGGTTTGTCCATGCTCTAGAGAAATAAGCGAAAGAGGGGCTCATAATCAAAGAGGAATCGTGAGGGTAAAGGTAAGATTTAAAAAGTTTATCTGGATTGAAGAGCTAATAGAAATAGTAGAAGAGTGTGCTTCTTCGCCTGTTTATCCTTTACTTAAAAGAACCGACGAAAAGTTTATTACCGAGTGGGCTTACGACCACCCTATGTTTGTGGAAGACGTGGTAAGGGAAGTATGTCGGCGCTTTACCGAGAACCAAAAGATTATTTGGTTCTCGGTTGAGGCTGAAAATTTTGAGTCTATCCATGCCCATAATGCCTACGCCTTTATTGAGCGGAACAAAGTTTAAGCTGTTTGTTGCTCCTCTACCTCAAGTTCTAATTCAAAGAAGCTTTCGCCACAGTCGTAACACTTTACATCTAGGGTATTTCCAATCAAAGAGACATAGATCTCGTCGCAACCACAAGAAGGGCACGGACCTTCAATCTGTTCTTCCACAACTTGTTTGATGTCTTCCTGTATGTCTGCTGGTATATCTGGATCAAAATATATTTTCACGGCTTCCTCCTCTCAAATGGCTAAACGTAATATTGTTACTTATATTGTAAAGCGTAATATGTCTATTTTTAAGATGTAAAATAGAAAAATCGACAAAAATTTTCATTTTTTATATTTTGAATAAAAATAGAGGACTTTTTTTACATAACGGCGGGTTTCAGGGTAAGGTGGTATTTTTTTGAATTTTTTTACCTTATTGGGCCCGGCGTTATAAGCCGCTAAAGCTAGTTCGAGATTTTCAAACTCTTCCAATAGGTCTTTTAAAAAAGCCGCGGCAGCTTTTACATTCTCTTCCGTATGGAAACAATTCCTTACCCCATAAATTTTAGCTGTAGAGGGCATCAGTTGCATAAGTCCCCTGGCCCCTTTGGGAGAGATGGCGTAAGGGTCAAAATTTGATTCTACTTTGGCCATAGCTTTGAGTAAGGCCGGGTCGATCCCGTAAAGCCTTCCAGCTTTTTTGAAAATCTTTTCAGGAATTTTTGCTTTTGTGTTTTTCCAAAGAGGCTTGTTTGTAGGGATATTGGTTATGTAAATGTTGCCTGAAGCGTCTTTGTAATAATAAAGTTCGGCATAGGAAGTGGAGCAATACAACAAGAATAAGATTATTAGCCAGATGAAGAGGCCTTGGCCCCTTTTTCGGCTAAAAATTTTTGTCGGCACTCTTCGCTGCAAAAGTAATATACTTTTCCTTGCCATATAGCGGTATAAGCTGTTTTGCGAGGGCAGTAAACCCCACAAACCGGGTCTTTAACTAATTTATCGGTTACTTCGGGTGGAGAACTTGAAGTTTTGGCCTTAGGGCGTGCTTGCCGTAAATCCTTCCAGATGGCTTTAATGGTAAACCAGATAAGCAAAAAAAGGACTATAATAAGTATTATTCTAAACATAACGGCCCCAAAATTTTTATGGCCCTCTTCTCAGAAGGTGGCCGCTTAGCTAAAAGTTCTTCATATGTCTTATTAAGAATAGGATGTTTTTCGTGAGGAAGCAATTCAACAAGTGGGATTAAAACAAAAGAGCGCTCATGGAGTTTTTGGTGAGGCAAGGAAAGCAATTTAGAATCAAAAGTTGCCCCTTCGTAAAGCAAAATATCCAGGTCAAGAGAACGATCTGTTACTTTTCCTGTTCTTTTACGCCCATTGGCTAACTCTATCTGCCATAAACTGAAGAGTAATGCCCAGGGTGAAAGAGAAGTTTTTATCTCTGCTACCAGATTATAAAAATACCTATCAGAAGAAAATCCTACTGGAGGCGTGAGATAAAGACTAGACCATTTTATAAGATAAACACCGGGTAATTTTTTAAGGGCCCATAGGGCCCTCTGACAAAAAAATTTACGATCGCCTAAATTTGAACCTATACCAATAAAAGCTCGTTTTAAAACTTGAGGGAGGAGATCCGTTTTATAGCCTCCTCAAGGCGCTTTTCATCAACGGTTAAAGCTACTCTGAAAAAGCCTTCTCCCGGTTCACCAAAGCCGTTGCCAGGAGTTACTACAATGCCTGCTTCTTTTAAGAGCTTGGCGGCAAAATCAGCTGAGGTATAGCCTTCAGGGACTCTTGCCCAAACGTAAAAAGTGGCTTTGGGGGCCTCAACCTGAAAACCAAGTTTTTTGAGGCCTTCAACCAAAACATTACGACGTTTTTTGAAGATATTTCTAAAATCAGCCACGCACTGCTGGTCTCCTGTAAGGGCGGCTATAGCTGCTTCCTGAACTACCTGAAAGGCACCCGAGTCAACATTATTTTTTACTTTGGTAAGGCCGGTAACGAGGGTTTCGTTCCCCACGGCAAAGGCAATACGCCAGCCAGTCATACAATAGGTTTTAGAAAGGCTGTGAAACTCTATGGCTACTTCTTTGGCTCCTTCTACTTCAAGTATGCTCGGTGGTACATAGTCATCAAAAAATAGTTCTGTATAAGCGGCGTCGTGAGCGACTATTAAATTGTGTTCTTTGGCAAAGGCTATTACTTCGGCGAAAAAGTTTTTATCTGCTACCGCTGCGGTAGGATTATTAGGATAATTGAGCCATAAGATTTTAGCTCGAGAAAGAATATCTTCAGGAATGCTTTTTAGGTCTGGCAAAAAATTATTCTCAGGTAGAAGCGGCATATAATAAGTTTCTCCCCCGGCGAAAAGAGTACCGATGTGATAAACAGGATAAGCAGGAGTGGGTACCAACACTACGTCTCCAGGGTTTACAAAAGCCAACGGGAAATGGGCAATACCTTCCTTGGAACCAATAAGAGCGACTACCTCTTTTTGAGGATCAAGCTCCACCCCAAAGCGGTTTTTCATCCAGTTGGCCGCGGCCTGCCGAAAAGAAAGCATACCTGCACTTGAGGGATAATGGTGATTTTCAGGTTTATCCAGGGCTTTTTTGGCAGCTTCAACTATATGAGAAGGAGTGGGAAGATCTGGATCTCCCACTCCCAGGTCTATCACGTCAACACCTTTGGCCTGGACTTCGGCCTTCATACGATCAAGCTCAACAAAAAGATAAGGTGGCAATTTTTGTAAACGTTCAGAAAAAGAGAACATTGGCTTCCTCCTAACGTTCGCGCTTGCCTTCAATAAATTCTAAAACCATTTGCCTGGCCACGTCATCAGGATACTGCTTAGGCGGATGTTTCATGGTATAGGCCGAGATGGAAAGAAGTGGCCCAGCAATGCCACGGTCTTTAGCCAGTTTGGCGCAGCGAATGGCATCCATGGCTGAACCAGCTGAGTTAGGAGAGTCCTCAACACTTAGTTTTAATTCAATATACATGGGCACACCGCCAAAAAGTTCGCCCTCAAGACGAATGTAGGCAATTTTATTGTCCTTGAGCCAGGGTATCCAGTCAGAAGGGCCAATGTGAATATTGTCAGCCCCGATGTCGTACGGGAGAAGGGAAGTTACCGCTTCTGTTTTGGAAACTTTTTTAGTACTTAAACGTTCACGGGCCAGCATGTTAAGAAAGTCTGTGTTGCCACCAAAGTTTACCTGATAAGAGCGCTTAACCGGCACACCACGGTCTATCATGAGCTTGGTAAGTACCCGATGAACTATGGTAGCGCCTACCTGGCTCTTGATATCGTCACCTACAGCGGGGATACCAGCTTCTTCAAAACGTTTACCCCATTCTTCTGAGACGATAAAAGTAGGCATGGCGTTTATAAAGGCCACCCCGGCTTTAAGGCAGGCTTCCGCATAAAAGCGAGCTGCCTGTTCAGAACCTACAGGTACGTAATTGATGAGTACATCGGCTCCAGAGTCTTTAAGAACAGCAACTACGTCTTCAAGTTCGTCTTCTTTCTCCGAGGAAAGGACAAAGGACTTTTCTGGCGGATAATCTTTCATGTGAGAGGCACAGCCATCAAGCACTTTGCCTTTTCTAACAATAGTGCCAAACTTGGGCACATCAGGGTAAAATACAGTGGTGCAATTGGGTGGAGCAAAAATGGCCTCAGAAACATCTTTACCTACTTTGCGTTCGTCTATGTCCCAGGCAGCTACTACTTCAATGTCCCAGGGTTTATAGCCGCCTATTTCTGGAAACATAACCCCCTGGGTGCTATCAAGGCCTTTATCACGGTAGTAAAAGATTCCTTGAATCAAAGAACTGGCACAATTTCCTACACCCGCTATGGCGAGTTTTATCTTCTTATCACCCATTTATAACCCCCTAACAAAATTTTTCTGGCAAATATTAACTCGATGTTAGAAAATAAGAATTTTATTCAAAACTGCCAAGAACCGCCTCGCGCACCCGCGGAGGTAAAAGCTTGGCTCCTATTTCGACAATCTTTTTTACTAGAGAAACGATATCTTCTTCACCTTCCCAGTTGTCCCGTAAAACTTGTTCGTCAGTGTGATAAAGTAAACGCAAAAGAGCAAGGCCCACCAGATAGAGGTCATCTACCATGCCAAAAAAAGGGATCATATCCGGAATAAAATCAAGTGGATTCATTAGATAGACTATGGCCGCGGCTAAAATGGTCTTATCTTTGGCGGGCACTCTAGGGTCTTTTATTAGCTTATAAAGCAACTTAACCAGCTTTGGCATTAATTTTATGTACTTTTGGGCTTCTTTTTTTGCTTTGACTAAATTCAAGGCTGCCTCCATAAATTTTGCCCATATTATAAACAACTAAAAGATGTTATAATCAGATGAAAAAGCTTTGCAACTCATTTTGTAACAGAAATGCCTAAAATTACTAGAAAGAATACTAGAACTATCCGTATCGGCAACGTTTTTATTGGCGGTGGCCAGCCGGTATTGGTGCAATCAATGACCAATACCGACACGCGCGATATCGTCGCTA
The DNA here is from genome assembly GCF_000217795.1 of Thermodesulfatator indicus DSM 15286. Taxonomy (NCBI): domain Bacteria; kingdom Pseudomonadati; phylum Thermodesulfobacteriota; class Thermodesulfobacteria; order Thermodesulfobacteriales; family Thermodesulfatatoraceae; genus Thermodesulfatator; species Thermodesulfatator indicus. The sequence goes on along the minus strand of NC_015681.1, from coordinate 791,772 downwards.
CCGTGGCGCAGATTAAGCGCCTTGAAGAAGTAGGCTGTGAGCTCATAAGAGTAGCTGTGCCTGATGAAGAAGCAGCCCAGGCCATTAAAAAAATAAAAAATCAAATTAGAATTCCCCTGGTAGCTGACATTCATTTTGATTGGCGGCTGGCTATTTCTTCCCTCGAAGCTGGAGCCGATGGCATTCGCATAAACCCCGGAAATATTAAAGGTCTGGATAACGTGCGCAAAGTAGTTTTAGCCGCTAAAGAGCAAGGAGCTGCTATCAGAATAGGAGTTAACGCCGGTTCTCTTGAAAAAGATCTTTTGCGCAAACATAAAGGACCAACAGCAGAAGCCTTGGTAGAAAGTGCTTTGCGTCACCTTGATTTTATAGTGGGGGACCTCGGTTTTGAAAATCTAAAAGTCTCTCTCAAATCCTCAGACGTATGGACTACTGTTAACGCCTACCGGCTATTTTCTGAAAAAAGCGATTTTCCCCTCCACCTCGGGGTAACTGAGGCCGGGGGCCTTATTGCGGGAACGGTAAAAAGTGCCTTTGCTCTTGGCCTTTTGCTTTCAGAAGGTATAGGCGATACCCTTCGGGTTTCTCTCACCAGAGACCCTGAAGAGGAAATTCACGTGGCCTATGAAATTTTGCGGGCCGTGGGCTTGCGTGAGCGTGGGCCAGAAATAATTTCCTGCCCTACCTGTGGTCGCTGTGAAATAGACCTTTTCCCTATTGCCGAAGAGGTAGAAAAATTTGCCAGAAAAATTGAACAGCCTATTAAACTCGCAGTAATGGGCTGTGTGGTAAACGGCCCTGGTGAAGCGCGTGAAGCCGATGTAGGGCTTGCTGGAGGAAAGGGAGTAGGTCTTATTTTTCGCAAGGGTAAAATTGTAAAAAAGGTGAAAGAAGAAGAGATTCTTCCGGCCTTTTTTGCCGAGGTCAAGGCTTTTTTAGAAGAGAATCCCTGATTTTTAGCGCTAATGGATAAATCTCTTTTCGGGAAATATCAGTTTCTTCAGCCACCAGCTTTACGGCTTCTTTAAGGCTTAGGCCCTGGTTTAGGAAAACACGAAGCCTTTCCTCGGGGTTTATCTGCCGTGTTAATTTTTCAGGAGCTCCTTCTATTATAAGGGTAAATTCTCCACGGGGGTTATTATCTTTAACTTTTTCAAGCAGGGAGGGAAGGTCAGTCCAGAAGTATTCTTCAAATTTTTTGGTCATCTCCCTGGCCACAAAAATCCTTCTTGGCCCAAGTATCTTTAGAGCGTCTTTTAGCATGGCTTTTAAGCGATGAGGGGCTTCGTAACACAAAAAGGGCCTTTTTTCGTTTTTGAGTTGTTGTAATAATTTTTGGCGTTCACCTCTCTTAGAAGGGAGAAATCCTAAAAAAATAAAGCCATTTTTTAGGTTTAGACCGCTCACACCAAGAGCCGTAGAAATAGCCGAAGGGCCAGGTACCGGCCTAACTTTTAGTCCTTTTTCGTGGGCGAGACGAATCAGATAAGCACCTGGGTCAGAAATGCCAGGAGTTCCTGCCTCACTTACCAGGGCTACACTTTGACCAGCCAAAAGTTTTTCAATCAAAAGGGAAGCCTTTTCTTTTTCATTGTGTTCATGATAAGGAACAAGTTTGGGGCCTTTTATCTGGTAGGCATTAAGGAGTTTTAAAGTAGTGCGTGTGTCTTCTGCGGCAATAATATCAACGGATTCCAATATATCCAGGGCTCGCAGAGTTATGTCTCTCAGGTTGCCAAGAGGAGTAGCGACTACGTAAAGAGTGCCTGGTTCAGCTTTTTGTTTGACGCCAGACATGGAATATTCGCTGAAGGGCAGTTATATTAGCAAACACGGCTAGAATAGCCAAAACAGGAACAAACCAATCTAATAAAAGGCCACCAGTTAAAAGGGCCAGGCGTTCAAAACGCGTAAGCAGCCCTACTTTGCAGTCAAGGCCAAGTGCCTCTGCCCGTGCTCTAGTATAGCTCACCATAAGAGAGCCGCACAAAGCGGCAAAAGCCAGATAACCTACTAAAGGCGCTTGGGTGTTAAACGCAAAATATAAAAAGCCGCCAAAAATGGCAATTTCTGCGTAACGATCAAGGGTAGAATCAAAAAAGGCTCCAAAAATTGACTTCTTACCTGTACTCCTGGCTAAAAGGCCATCTATAGCGTCAAGAGGGCCAAAAATCAAAAGTAAAAGGCCAGCTAGCTGAAAATAGCCAAAAGCAATGGCCACACCTGTGGCCGCACAGCCGAGGAAGCCTGCCAGCGAAACAGCGTTAGGAGGAATTTTCAGCCGCGCTAGAAAGTTGACGATGGGTAATAAAAAAGGCCGGCTTATTTCTCTAATTCTGTCAGTAAAAGTAAAAGAAGACATAAATTTCTCCTGTTCAAGAGGTATAATAACCATGAAACAAAAGAGAGCCAAGCAAAAAAACAGTTTCTTCCAGATTTCCACTCAAGGGGATATAGGCTGTTTTGAGGGCTTACAGCATAGTCAAAATCCGATCTAATTGTCACATCATGGAGAGTAGATTCTTTGATGCGTTCAGACAAATTCAAGTAAATTGTTTGGATTTCTTTAATTTTGGACGTATTCCCTAGATATAAAGAGAAAAAAGTGACATTTTAATACAATTTAATTGAAAGTTAAGTTCCGTTAGTTTGAATTTTTTGTCAGTATTTTTAAAGACGAATCTAATTTATTAATCCGAGCGTTTTTATACGACAAAGCTGTCACAAAGGCTCTGTAGTGGGCGAGGTAAATGACCCTTTTTTTGTTATTAGGAGGTCTGCTGGGAGCGACGAAGTAATCTCAGGAGTAATTTTGAGATTGTTTCGCTCCGCTCGCAATGACGGTGCAATTGTCATCTGTTTAATAAATGAATCTAATAAATTAAGGAGGAATTTTATGAAATTTAGCTATTTAGTGAAGTTCATGATGGCGTTAATGTTGTTTTTTTCTTTTTCCTTTGATGTATTAGCGCAAAATGATCCCCTGAAAAAAAGACGGATAATTTCTGATGTAGAACTTATTATCGGAGATGTGTCTAAAGACGGGTTGCAGGTATTTGACTATAGGAATTTATCTTATGGTAAAAACCGAGCTGTTAGAATATTAGATAAACAATTATTTAATAAATTTGATAGAAATGACACTGTTATTTGTGGAAACGTGGCTGCTAATTTTGAAGACGAAATTATCATAGCTTTTGGTAAGAAAAGAGAAAATAAAAACTATGCTGGTCAAATAGTCGCATACGCACCAGATATGCATGTTATCTATAGTACACTTGCGGCCAATTATGAGCGAGATGACGGATTGGCTGCTGGATATTTAGAAAAGAATAGTAAGGGTTACGACTATATTGTATTGGGTAGTCGAGCAAGAGATACTTTAGAAGTCTGGTCATTTAAAACTCGCTCTAGATTAGCCTCTATTAATGTTGGCTATGAAAAAAATGATAAGATAGCTACTGGGGATGTTAATGGAGATGGAATAGATGAAATAATAATGGGAGACGCTTCAGAAAATAAAATAAAAGTCTTTTTCTATAATCCCAAAGTAAGAAGAGTTCTCCGTATTAGTAATTTTTCTGGTAAAGGTATTTTTAATATTGATGATAGGCTTAGTGCTGGTGATGTAGATGGTGACGGAATTGACGAAATCGTTTTTCTTAATAATGATGGCACTATTTATTTTTACGACATGAAGGGTAATTTAAAAGGAAAACCTTTTAAAGTAAAGTATGATAAATATAGCCAAATGGCAGTGGGAGATATAAATAGAGATGGCTACGAAGATATTATTGTGGCCTACGCTAAAGATGATATTGTTAGAGTTTATGATTATAGAGGACGTATTATAGCTCAAAAGATAGATCCCGACTTTGAAAGATATGACAGTCTTGCGGTTGGTGATATAGATGGGAATTCTGTAGTGGTAGGCTCACCAAAAGTAGGCAAAGTCACTACCAGAATAGAACAGATAGTGGCTATAATTAATGCCCCTCCCAAGGAAAAGGCTTTGATCAGAAAAGATGGAAGCTATTTTTATGCTTCTTTTGATAGGGTAACAGAGCTTGAAAATGGTTTAAAAGTAGAAGCTAAAGAAGGAGTTTTGATTACTCGTGATTCTAAAATGGATGCTCCTTTGATTGACTTAATGGATTTTAAAGTAAGGCGAATTTTTGAAAAATCTACAAGTACAATTTCAGAAAAGGTAACCACTAAAACCATTGGCTACGGATTAAAGGCTGACCGATATGACACAGCTATTACTATAAAAACAACATATAAAATTTTTGCTTATCCCATTTTGTTCCCTAAAGAGATAGCCTTTGAAAATGGCGAAAGGCAATATGTTTTAATCTATGTTCCTGTAGATATAGAAGTCACTGATATAGATACTGTTCCTCAGTATATTTCTTCTACGCATGTTACAGGATATGTTGCTTCTTATCCAGAAAGAAAAAGTTTACTTTATAATTATCTAGCTAAGAATGAAATTGGAAGTTTATCCTTTAATGTTATGTGCGATTCCAGATATTTAAAAATAGGATTAAGTGAGGCCAATATTCAAGTAACACAGGATAAACGAAGTAGCCAACTTAAAATGGATAAAAAAGATTTTTTTGATATGGTGAGAAATGTTATTCCTGGTATGTCTTCAAAAACAAAGAAAACATACACCAATGAAAAAATTACTACTCACACTATATCATTTACTGAGTCAACAGTAATAGGTGTCCATCTGAAAGAAAATGCTTTTAATTATTGCCTTACAGAAGAAGGTTATGATACGCAGAAATACAAATATAAAGTTGGCGTAGTAGTTTATTATGACAAAGACCGTGGATATTTAGTAGTTGATTATTATGTTCCTGAAAAGACACCTTACTTTAAAGATCCTCCAAAACTAGCTCCTCTTGCTCCGTTCATATTAAAAGATGGAAAATTACTTTTGAAACTAAAGCCGATAGATTCTCGAAAACCAATTAAAAAATTAAAGCTAAAACCATTGAGTTTATGATTCTGGAATACTCTGTTTAATAGACTGCTCAGTTATACTTTAGTGTTTAGGGGCGGCAGATCATAACCGCCCCTTGAGCTAATTTATATCAATCAACTAGCCCCACTATTAATCCGAGCATTTTTAATTAACAAAGTGTCATCGCTAACATAATCGATAAGGCTAAGTAACTCTCGCCGTCACTGCGAGGCCTCGTTAGAGGCCGAAGCAGTCTCACAGATCCCTTCGCTGCGCTCGGGACAAGGATTGTTTCGCTTTGTTCGCAATGACTCAATTGTCGCCTGTTTAATGACCTATTAACAAAGTTTTTGTTTAATCTTCAAAGATTTTCTAAAAATTTTAGACTAGTCATCAATAAAATCTTTTAGCTTGTTCAAAATCATTTAAAAATGTTTTTTGATACTGAGAAACAATTTGACAAACAAAAAAACTGGGCGTATAGCGAAAAAATAAGAAAACACAAAGGAGGATGGGGGCCTTGAAAAATGAAAATAGAAGTATAGGCGTGGTTTTGTGTTCTTGTGGAGGCCTTTTGGAAAAGAAAATAGATTTTTCTTCGTTGGCTGAAAAAGCCCAATCTTTGCCAGACGTAGAAGTTGTTTTGAAATTTTCTGACTTTTGCTTATGCCCAGAAGACAAACTTGCTGAGTACAAAGAGCGCTTTACCCACTTGCTTTTTGTGGGTTGTTCTGAGCGTTCTTCACTTAGCTTTGATGAAAAACGTTTGGGAAAACTCCTCTCTTTTCTTGGAATAGATCCTGGTTTTGCTGAAGTTGTGAATATAAAAGAGCAATGTTTTATGATTCATGAAGATTCTTCGGCCACCACCGCCAAAGCCCTTGACCTGCTTCAAATGGGTTTTGAAAAGCTCATCACTAACCAGCCAGCCCATGCTTCACGAGAAATTGCCCAAAAAGCCTTAGTAATCGGAGCCGGAGTGGCGGGAATGAGTTGTGCCAAAAGTCTGGGAGATCTGGGAGTAAAAGTTACCCTGGTAGAGGAAAAGTCGTATATTGGCGGCCACGCCTGCCAGATTCCTCTTCTTTGGCAATCAGAAGGTTACCCTTCGGTTTGTACCAGCGAGTGTATTGGGCCGGTTATAGCCCGTGAAACCCTTTGGCAGGATAACGTTTCTTTGTTCCTTTCTTCTAAAGTTACCGAAGTCAAAAAGAAAGACGGTAATTTTATCGTCACCATAGAAAAGGGGCCTCAGTTCGTAGATCCTAAAAAGTGTATGGGTTGTGGAGAGTGTGCGGTGGTATGCCCTGAAACCGTTCCCAATGATTTTGATATAGGTCTCAAAGATCGCAAAGTTATAGACAAGAGCTTTAAGCTGGCGGTTCCCAACGTGTATCACCTGATAAGGGAAGCCTGTACAGAATGTGGTGAATGCGAGAAAGTCTGTCCCACCGGGGCCATTGATCTTCAAGCCAAACCAGAAATCTTTGAAGAAACCTATGGAGCCGTAGCTTTAGCTACTGGTTTTTCCGGTTATGATATGAATGCCTTTGAAAAGCTTTCCTACCACCTGCCAAATGTTGTTACCATGCTTGAATTTGAAAGGCTTTGGGCCAATAAGTTCAAAGGCAAACCACCTATAAGCATAGCTTTTGTTCTCTGCCAGAAAGACGAAGTAGGCTATTGCTCAAGACTTTGCTGTTTGGCGGCCATGAAACACGCCGTGCGCTTATCCATGGCCTACCTTGGTACTGAAGTAAACGTTTATTACAAGAGCTTGCGTTCCTGTGGCCGGGCTTTTGAGGCCTTTCGTCGGGAAGCAGAAGCTAAAGGAGTTGGTTTCCTACAAACCGAGGTAGAAAAAGTTGAACCAGGCGAAGAGGGCTGGCTTAAAGTGGTTACTAAAGATGGAGAATTTGAGGCGGATTTGGTAGTCCTTGCCGAACCTCTGGTACCCTCTGGCGTCAAAATAGCCAAAATGTTTGGAGTTGAGCTAGACCAGTATGGCTTCCCTTACGAATTTCAGCCAAGGGTTATAAATCCTCTCGAAACTCATGTGGAAAGAGTCTTTGCCGTAGGTACGGCCAAAGGCTTTAAAGACGTTCAAGAAAGCGTAGAATCAGGACAGGCCGCGGCCTTAAGGATCCATGAGGCCTTAAAAGGGCGTGAGGCCAAGTATGTTTCCGTAGTTGAAACGGAAAAATGTTCTCGTTGTGGAATGTGTGTGGCGGTCTGCCCTCACGGGGCGATAAACTTTGACGAAAACGGTGCCCGGATAGAAGCTGCCCTTTGTAAAGGTTGCGGGCTTTGTTCGGCTACCTGCGGTTCAAAGGCCATAAGGCTATTAAACCTTGAAGACCATCAGCTACTAAAGATGGCTGAAGTAGCCTTTGAAAACTGCCCCCCTGGTGAACCTCGGCTTCTGGCTTTCTTGTGTTACTGGTGTTCTTACGCTGCGGGAGATCTGATGGGAGTTTACGGAGAAAAGATTCCAGAAGGTTACAGAAGTATTAGAATTAGATGTTCTGCTTCACTTAATCCCGAAATAGTGTTTGAAATTCTTGCTAGAGATCTAGCTGACGGGGTATTGGTAGCTGGTTGCCCGCCTAAAAATTGTCATCATCTCTGGGGAAATGATATGGAAACACGGCGTTTTAAGTTTATGGAAAAGATTTTTAAAGAAATAGGTATTCCTAAAATAGCTCGCTGGGAGTTTATCGGGGTGACTATGTGGCCTAAACTGGCTAAAGTGTTACGTTCTATGCGTGATAGTTTAAAGAATTCGTAATTTTTGACAATTTTTTAATATAGGGAGGCTTTTAGGCCTCCCCTACATTAATCCCTAAAGCTTTCTTGACTTCGTCACTCAAAGAAAAACTTTCTTTAGCCCCGGGGAATACCCCTTCTTTTACTTCCTGTAAGTAGGCATTTAGGGCCTTGCGGCCTTCTTCGGCAAAATTGGCATAAAACTTGACAAACTTAGGTCTAAAGGCCTCAAAAAGTCCAAGCAGATCTGGAAGTACAAGGATCTGGCCATCACAATGAGGTCCGGCGCCAATGCCAATGGTGGGGACCGAAACTTCCCTGGTAATATAAGCGGCAAGCTCTTTGGGTACGCACTCAAGCACCAAAGAAAACACTCCTGCATCTTCAAGGGCCTTGGCATCGTTTATAAGTTTCTTAGCTGATTCAAGGTCACGCCCTTGGACTTTAAAGCCGCCAAGGGCATGGGCTCGCTGGGGAGTGAGCCCTATATGGCCCATGACCGGGATACCGGCTTTTACTACCGCTGCTATGGTTTCGGCCATCTCTTCGCCGCCTTCTATTTTTACCGCCTGACAGCCGCCTTCTTTAAGGAAACGCCCGGCGTTTTTTATAGCCTCTTCGGGGCTTATCTGATAAGAAAGAAAGGGCATATCACCCACCACCAGCGCTCTTTTTGCTCCGCGAGAAACGGCTCTGGCAAAAATAAGCATCTCTTCCATGGTGATGGGAAGGGTGTCTTCATAGCCGAGGACGATCATAGCCGCAGAGTCTCCCACCAAGATTAAATCAATACCTGCTTCGTCAAGGAGCCTGGCCCAGAGGACATCATAGGCCGTAAGGGCACAAATTTTTTCCCGGCCTTTTTTAGCTATAAGCTCGGGTACCGTTATTTTAGAAAAGTTTGCCATGACTTATACCCCTTTTGGCAAAATATTCGTAAGTGCGGTTAGTTATCACCCGTCCTCTTTTGGTTCTACGGATAAAGCCGAGCCTGATGAGGAAAGGTTCATAAACGTCTTCCAGGGTACGCGGGTCTTCACAAAGGGCTGTGGCCAGAGTATCAAGCCCCACCGGGCCCCCATCAAATTTTTCCATGATTACTTTAAGGAGCTTGCGATCAAACGGCCCAAGCCCTATATCATCTAGGTCCATAAGAGAAAGGGCTTTTCTCGCCAGTTCTCTAGTAATAATTTCTACTTTTTCCACACAAGCAAAGTCCACCACGCGCTTTAATAGGCGGTTAGCAATACGCGGTGTTCCCCGGGAACGTTTGGCAATTTCTAAGGCCCCTTCCCGGTCTATTTCAATATCAAGGGCTTTAGCGGTTTGAAGTACAATGGCTAAAAGCTCCTCTTCGTTATAAAAATCCAATTTGAAGGTTATGCCAAAGCGGTCTCTTAAGGGGGCAGACAGAAGGCCACTTCTGGTAGTGGCTCCTACTAGAGTGAAACGCGGAAGACTAAGCCTTAGAATACGTGCCCCAGGGCCTTTGCCCACTACGATGTCAAGCTTAAAGTCTTCCATGGCTGGATAAAGAATCTCTTCTACAGAGCTAGGCAGACGGTGTATTTCGTCCACAAAAAGCACGTCTCTTTCTGAGAGGCTTGAAAGGATGGCGGCTAGATCCCCAGGGCGTTCTAGGGCTGCCCCAGAAGTCACGTGGAGTTTGCTTCCGAGTTCATGGGCAATGATGTGGGCAAGTGTAGTCTTACCCAGGCCAGGAAACCCGGTTAGCAAAACGTGGTCAAGGGCCTCGCCGCGGGCTTTGGCTGCTTTTAGATAAACGCTGAGTTCTCTTTTTACGTCTTCCTGGCCAATGTAATCAGCAAGGTTTTTAGGACGTATCTCCACGTTAGCCATTTGAAAGTCTCTTAAGGGCCTCTTTAATCAAGACTGTAAGATCTTCTCCCTCTTTAAAAACATTTTTTAAGGCCTTGCGGGCTTCTTTTTCGGCAAAGCCGAGGTTCAACAGGGCTGAGAGCGCTTCATTCCATAAAGGACTTTGTGTTTGAGGCGAAAGCTCAAGGCGCGCACGCAATTCTACGCAAAGTTTTTCTGCCCGTCTGGGGCCAATGCCCGGGACCTCAGATAGCTTTTTGACATCGTTTTTGGCCACTGCTTCTATGAATTCTTCAGGTTCAAAAACTGAAAGGATATTCAAGGCAAGCCTTGGCCCTAACGAAGAAATAGAAATAAGTTTTTCGAAGAAAATCTTGTTGTCCCAGCTGTTAAAGCCATAGAGCTCAAGGACTTCTCCTCGTAAGCGCAAGGTGGTGTAAAGAGTGTAGTCTTCGCCTTCTTGAGGAAGATTTTGGCTCAAATTTAAGGGCACGGTAACTTCAAGCACCACCGGCCCCGTGGCCATAAAGACTTTACCTGGGATTTTTTTTACGATTTTACCTTTAACTTGAGCTAACATTTTCCCATTTATGATTTTGCAAATGATAAAGGGCTACAGAGAGAGCGTCTGAAGCGTCAACAGGAAGTTCTTCTTCAAGGCCAAGAATGTTTATTACCATATAGCGCAGTTGTTCTTTAGAGGCATTCCCATAGCCAGTGATAGCCTTTTTTATCTCCAAGGGATGATAAAAGAATACTGGTATTTTGGCGTGGGCTGCGGCCAGAAGGGCAGCCCCTTGAGCCTGGCCCAGCTTAAGAGCTGCCCGCGGATAAGTCTCAGGAATAACCTCTTCAAAAGCAATAACTTCTGGCTCAAACTGTTTTATGATAGCGAGAATCTCAGAATATATGCGAAAAAGACGTTGGGCCAAGTCTTTCTCTTTAAGGCGAATTACTCCCCAAGCCAAAGGGACGTCACCCTTTTCCACCAGGCCAAAGCCTGTTACTCGAGACCCTGGGTCTATCCCTAGAACTCTCATTAAATATTTGCACCTACCCGTTCCATGAGTTCGTCTGGAATATCAAAATTAGCGTAAACCTGCTGGACGTCGTCGTGGTCTTCTAGGGTTTCCATGAGGCGAAGCATTTGCTGAGCAGTTTTTTCGTCTTCTATTTTAACCGTTGACTTAGGAACCATGGTAACCCTTGCTGACTGGATGACAAAACCAGCTTCTTCTAAAGCTTTTTTGACGTTTTCAAGATCCTCTGGAAGGGTGATAATTTCAAATTCGCTTTCGTATTCTCTGACATCTTCAGCTCCAGCCTCCAGAGCAGCTTCAAGGAGTTTTTCTTCATCTGTTTCGTTGCGATTTACAAGAATAAGCCCTTTTTGTTCAAACACCCAGGCTACTGCTCCAGGCTCGGCCAGATTTCCACCACATTTGCTAAAGATGTGTCTTAATTCAGAAACCGTGCGCCTTTTGTTATCAGTAACGCTTTTTATAAGAACAGCCACACCACCGGGGCCGTAACCCTCGTAGGTAACCTCTTCCCAGGTTGTACCAGGTTCTTGACCAGTGCCTTTACGAATAGCCCGTTCAATGTTTTCTTTGGGCATATTAGCGGCTTTGGCGGCCTGGATAGCAGCACGTAAACGCGGGTTAGCACTGGGGTCTCCTCCGCCCATGCGAGCGGCTACCATAATTTCCCGGATAAGCTTGGTAAAAATCTTGCCTCGCTTGGCATCCTGAGCTGCTTTTTTACGCTTTATCTGTGCCCAATGAGAGTGCCCTGCCATAACTCACCTCTCTCCTTTTTGTTCTTCTTGGCAAATCTTAGCCACTTTTGTCCTGTTTTGCAAAATTGGAAACGGCCAAAGTAATCTTTTAAAATTTTGGGAGGGTAGATGTTGTAGAGGGTGTAGAGGTGATAATTTGGTAATATGGTAGAAAGCTTATGAATTGCTAAAAGATTTTAAAAGGTTGGCTTATTCTGTGCCTGCAAACATAGTTGAGGGGACTTCTAAACGTAGCAAGAAAGAATTTTTAAGGTATCATTATATCTTAGAGGCTCGCTTGAGGGGCTAAGATATTTTCTTATTCCCTGTCATTGCGAGCAGAGCAAAGCAATCCTTGTCCCGAGCGCAGCGAAGGGGTCTGTGAGACTGCTTCGGCCTCTAACGAGGCCTCGCAGTGACAAAGAGAGGGCAGGGCTATTATGGAGCCTTGTAATAACGTTTGGTCGTGCAAAAATGCTCGGAATAATAGTAGTATGGCAGAAGGCTCACGATATGGTACTAGGAGTCTATAGTTTGACAAGAGATTTTTCCAGGGCAGAGACTTATTCTCTTGGAGATCAAATTAAAAGAGCCACTTATTCTGTGCCTGCAAACATTGTTGAAGGACATTCGAAGAAAACCAAGAAAGAATATTTAAGGAATCTTTATATTCCCCGAAGTTTTCTGGAAGAATTAAGATATTTTCTTTCTTTTACAACCTCTAAACCAAAACGGAGTAGAAAATGAAGATAGAGACCTACCGCGGGGCGCCGTTTATAGATAGGGAAGAGGAGATAGAGTTTTTTGTTGACTGGTTTAATGAAGTTCCGCAGAGGATACTCTGGGTATATGGGCCGAAGTCAAGCGGTAAGACGACGGTGATAGAGTATGTGGTGGAGAAGAAGCTGCTAGGAGAGGGCGCTTGGTGGGAGAAGAGCAAATTCTGGGTGAAGTACATAAATTTGCGCCGCAAGCTGATTTCCAGCTATAAGACGTTTTTGCATGCGTTTATAGTGCCGGACGACGTGTATAAGGAAACCGTAGAGAGTAACAAGAGTTTTTCATTAAGGGTGTTTTCTATAGAGAGGAAGAAGATCAAGGAAATAGAAGCGCGGGAGAAAGATTTATTTGAGGCGTTGATGGAAGAGATAGAGAACCAAGCGCAAAATAAGAGGCCGATTTTAATAATAGATGAGATACAGAAGCTTCAGGATTTATACATAAATAGCAATAGGGAGCTGCTCAAGGAGTTTTTAAACTTTTGTGTAAGCCTGACAAAAGAGAAGCATTTAGGCCATGTGGTTATTCTTACGTCAAACACGGTATTTATAGAGCGGATATATAATGATGCAAGGATGAAAGCTACGAGTAGGTTTAAAAAGATAGACCATCTAAGCAGAGAGAAAGTTTTTGAATGGCTTCAAATAGAGAATTTCAGGAAAGAAGAAATAGAGGTTATTTGGGAGTATTTAGGTGGCGCTATTTCATTTATTTTAGAAGCAATAAAAGCCAGGAAGAAGGGAGAGAATTTAGAAGAATTTTTAAAAAGAGAAGCCTGGTTGGCGTATACGGAGATAGATGAGTATTTAGCCGAGTTTGGTGAAGAGGAGACAGAGTTTTTTGTGAAGGTGGCGAAAGAGATAGTGGATAAAGGGTATTTTGATATAAGCGGATTAAAGGCGGATAAAAGGAGGATTCTGCAGGCCTGGGCGGAGAAAGAGATACTATTTTATGATCCGCTGGAGCTCAAGGTAACTGGCAACAGCCGGATATATGAGAAGGGAATGGAGATTTTGCTTGAGAGGGCGGGTTAATGAGTGTTAGTGCTAGTGGTAGTGGTAGGAGCACTAACACCAACACTAACACCAGCACTAGCACCAGCACTAGCACCAACACTAGCACCAACACTAACACTAAAATCAAATGGACAGGTGATTGTGGGAATGTTATCAAGTGATTGAGGGGAAGCTAAAGATTATAAATTCGTTTGGTGGAATTTAAAAAACTTAATGATAGTAAAAAATGCAGGAGGACCAAAAATGGAAGAATTAAACCAAGAACAGTTAGACCTTGAAATCTTACCCAATGAGGCCAAAAAAGAATTAATGGAGTTTTATCAGATGCTCTTGAAAAAATATAAAATTAAAAAGAGAGGGCTTTTGCCTAAAGGTTTCTATCAACCTATAAAAGTAAAATCTTATTCAAAAATTACAGCACGGGAAGAAATATATGAAAGAAGATAGAGTTTTTGTAGATACAAATATTTGGATATACGGGCTTACAGAAAGTGAATTAGAGGCTGATAAAAATAAAAGAGAAATTTCTTTACTAGTGCTTGAAGAATTACTAAAACAGCAGGCACAAATTTTCATATCTATTCAAGTAGTTAACGAATGCCATTGGAATCTTGTTAGAAAGTTTGAATTGCCAGATGAAAAAGTTGTGAAATTGATTCATGAAAATGTAATAAAAATTACAAATATAGTAAGTCTACATTTAACTACTTATATGAAAGCTAATACATTAAGAATTCGGTACAATTTGTCATTTTGGGATAGTCTTATAGTGGCTTCAGCATTGGAAAGCAATTGTTCAATTCTTTATACAGAAGACATGCAGGATGGGCAGGTGATTGAAAACAGGCTAAAGATTGTAAATCCGTTTAGTGGGATTTGAAGAGGTTGTAGAGGTGATAGAGGTTGATAGATGGCGAATGGATGGAAGGATTTAGTGAGTGGTAGTGATAGTGGTAGTGGTAGGAACACCAACACTAACACTATCACCAGCACCAGCACTAGCAACACCACTAACACTAAAATAAAAAAGACAGAAGATTTAGAAGTTTTTAAAATGGCACATAGACTTACTTTGGAATTATATAAATTAACAGGAAAATTTCCAAAAAGTGAAAAGTTTGCTCTGGTATCTCAAATAAGAAGAGCTTCTAGTTCTATTTGTTCAAATTTGATGGAAGGTAGTCATAGACATAGTTCAAAAGAATTTAGACAGTTTGTAGGAATTGCAAATGGTTCTGTAGGAGAATTGAAATATCATTTATTGCTGGCTAAGGACTTGGGGTATTTAGATGAGTCCAAATATGTCGAGTTGATAGAAAAGGTTAACCAAATTTCAAAAATGCTTAGATCGCTTTCATCATCTTTGTTGCAGAGGAGCAGGAAGGGGAAGTGATAGTGATACCAACACCAACACTAACACCATCACCAACACTAACACTAACACTAACACTATGATCATCGCCAAATTGCGGGACAAAGACAAACGCCGGCTTTTAGAAAACTTCATTTCCCTTTCGGTTCTTCAAGGAGCGAATTATATTTTGCCGCTGGTCACTCTGCCCTACTTGGTGCGGGTTCTGGGGCCGGAAAAATTCGGGCTTATAGGAGTAGTTCATGAAGGGCTTACTTATAATTCCGGCAAGAGGTGGTTCAAAGGGAATTCCGAGAAAAAATATTAGAAATTTAGCAGGGAAACCTTTAATTTATTATTCTATAAAAACTGCATTAAAAGCTGCTAAAGATTTTGATGTTGATGTTTATGTTAGTAGTGATGATGAAGAAATTATCGCTATAGCAGAAAAGTTTGGAGCTAAAATTCATAAACGCCCAAAGAAACTTGCGGATGATAGAACCACTTTAGATGAAGTGATTTTAGATGTTTTTAAGTCTTTAAGTAAAGAATGTAAGCAAACGTATGACTATATAATTACTATACAACCAACTTCACCTCTTCTTAAAGCAAGAACTTTAATAAGTGCTATCAAAGAATTTCTTGATTCCCAATACGATACGATTATATCTGCCAAAAAGTTTGCCCATTTAATGTGGAAGAAAGAGCATGGAAAATTTGTGCCACTATATAAAGAAAGAGTTAATAGGCAATTTTTAGAACCCATTTATTTAGAGACAGGAGGATTTATTATCTGTAAATCAGAAAATCTTTTAAAATATGGGACGAGAATAGGTAAAAATATAAATTTATATCTTCTTTCGGAAATAGAAGCTATTGATATAGATACTTATGAAGATTGGAATCTATGTGAATATCTATTAAATAAGAAAAAAATTTTATTTGTAGTGTCAGGTTATAGAGAAATAGGTTTAGGACATGTGTACAGGACTTTAATAATAGCAAATAATATTACATCGCATGATCTCCTGTTTTTAGTTGATAAAAAAAGTATATTGGGATTGCAAAAAATAAAAGAGTATAATTATCCTGTTATTTTACAGCAATCTGAAAATATTTTAGATGATATTGAAAAGATAGATCCGGATGTGGTAATCAATGATATTTTAGATACTTCTAAGGAATATGTCCTGTCACTTAAAAATAAAGGTTATACGGTTATCAATTTTGAAGATTTAGGGGAAGGAGCAAGATATGCAGATCTTGTTATAAATGCTCTCTATCCTGAACGAGAGCCTCTTCCAAATCATTATTTTGGATATAAATATTTTGTACCACGTGATGAATTTATTTATTCCAAATTTAAAAATGTGTCTCCTGAAGTACAAAATGTGCTAATTACATTTGGAGGCACAGATCCCAACAATCTTACTCTTAAAACATTGAAAAGTATTTATGATTACTGCGTGCAACAGGGAATAAAAATTAAGGTTATTTTAGGTTTAGGTTATAAATACCAAGATTCTTTATCAAATTTTAAAGATATCGAAATGTTTGAAAATATAAAAAATATTTCTCAATATATGTTAGATGCTGATATTATTTTTACCTCAGCTGGAAGAACTGTATATGAAATAGCTTGTATAGGGACTCCAACTATAGTTTTGGCGCAAAATGAAAGAGAACTGACGCACTTTTTCGCAAATTCTGAGAATGGATTTATTAATTTGGGTTTAGGAATAAATGTATCAAATAAAGAAATTTTGGATGTATTTAAAAGACTTATTAATAACTTTGAAGAAAGAAAATTAATGAATCGCTTGATGCTTTCGAAAGAAGTTAGGAAGGGTAGAGAAAGAGTTATTAATCTTATAAAATCTATAATTGAAAATAATGGAGGAAAAAATGAGTAAACTTTTAAAGCTTTTTAAAGATTTCAATTCATATGATCAACGAATTTATGTTCCCTATATTATTGCAGAAGCGGGAGTAAACCATGAAGGGAAGATGGATTTAGCTAAACGTTTAATAGAAGAAGCTAAAGAGGGAGGAGCTGATGCAATAAAATTTCAAAGTTATAAAGCAGAAACTCTCGCTTCCAAATACTCACCAGCCTATTGGGATACGACAAAAGAACCTACCAAAAGCCAATATGAACTCTTCAAAAAATATGATAAATTTTGGAAAAAGGAGTTTGAGGAATTAAAAAAGTACTGTGATGATGTGGAGATAGAATTTTTAAGTACACCTTTTGATTTGGAGTCTGCAAAATTTTTGAACGATCTAATGCCTGCCTTTAAAATATCTTCCTCTGATATTACTAATAAACCCTTTATAGAATATATTTGTCAATTTGAAAAGCCTATTATTCTTTCTACGGGAGCTTCCTATATTTGGGAAATAGAAGAAGCTGTTTTTTGGATAGAAAAATATGGTAATCCTTTAGCTTTGCTCCATTGCGTTTTAAATTATCCAACAGAAGACAAAAACGCAAATCTTGGAATGATTCTTGATTTAAAAAGAAAGTTCCCAGATAAGATTATAGGTTATTCAGACCATACATTGCCAAAAGACATGAAAACATTAGAAGTAGCAGTATTACTTGGAGCTGTAATTATTGAGAAGCATTTTACTTTTGATAAAACTTTATCGGGTAATGATCATTATCATGCTATGGACAAGGAAGACTTAAAAATTTTTAAAAGTAACTTAGAAAGAATTTTTGAGCTGCTTGGCGATTTTAGAAAGTATGCTTTACCTTCTGAGGAACCAGCTCGGAAAAATGCAAGAAGAAGTTTAGTTGCTAAGAAGCTTATTCCTAAGGGGAAAGTGATTGAATATGAAGATTTGACTTGGAAAAGGCCTGCACATGGAATAAGTCCCAAGTTTATTGATGAGGTTGTCGGGAAAAAGGTAGTGCACAATATAGAAGAAGATCAACTTATAAAATGGTCAGACATTTATGTTTAATTTGACATTGTTAATAGGAACGAAATTAAAAAATAGAGAACGGAAATTCTTAAAAGAAACATTTTGGTATTCGCTTACAACAATTTCTTTCCAATTTTCAAGATTTTTTTGTTTTTTTGTAGCAGCAAAAATTTTAGGTCCAAAACAATATGGATGGTGGAGCTTATTAAGTTTGTTTTTACTTTATAGGGGAATTACACATTTTGGAGTAATTCCAGCTATGAATCGAGAAATTCCCTTTTTTATTGGAAAGAAAGATTTTGATAGGGTAAACAAAATAAGAAGTGTAACTTTCTCATATTTGTTAGTTTTTAGCTTTCTAAGTGTTGTGGTTTTTCTCTTTTCTGTATTGCTTATTAAAGATAGGTTATTAAAGTGTGCGTTAATTAGTATGGTGATTCTTTTTTTTGCCACTCAATTATATCATTACTTTCAAGTTTACTTAAAATCTTCCATTCAATTCAAGATTATGAGCTTACAGCAAATGCTATTTTCAGTGTCTTTGCCTCTAATTGTGATACCTTTAACTATAAAGTATAAACTTTTAGGATTTATATTAGGGCAGGCCTTAGTAATATTTGTAATTTGTCTATATATTAAGAAAAAAATTTGTTTTCGTCCAGTTATAGATTTTGATAAAAAAGAATTAATACGGTTGATAAAAATAGGTTTTCCTATAATGTTGGTTGCTTTGTTTTATGGTTTATTTACATCAGCCGATAGATGGATCATTTCTGCTTATATGGATTCCGAAAGTTTAGGATTCTATTCGCTGGGCCTTTTAGTTGGAAATTCTCTTTTCCTGCTACCCCGATCTTTAGCTGAGCAAATATATCCCAGAATGGTTAAATCATTTGGAGAATATGGTAATTTACGTATATTGGTGATCTTGAAATTTAAACAATTGTTTTTGAGTTTAGTTATAGTTATACCATTAGCTATTTTAATATGTATCTTTTTTCCGATTGTTGTCGAAATATTCTTGCCTTCTTATCTGCCCAGTATCGAAGTTATAAAGATTATAGTAGTTGGTTTTGTGTTTTTAACTATTGCCAATAGTTTTGGGGTGTTTCTTTTAAGTATTAACAAACAAATCATTTATTTGTTTGTTACTTTATTTTCTGTTGTTTTGAATATTATTTTAAGTATTATGTTTGTGAAATTTGGATATGGAATAGTGGGTGTTGCCTTAGGAAGTGCTATTAGTTACCTTATTTTTTCTTTTTGTTCTTTTATTGCGATTATTTTTATTCTAAAAAAGTATGGGGGAGAAAATGCTGCCTAATTTTATTATTGCTGGAGCAGCTAAAAGTGGTTCTTCTACATTATATTTTTATTTAGGAAGACATCCAGAAATTCTGATGTCAAAAGAAAAAGAACCAGCTTATTTTACTAAATATTGGGGAAAAAAAGACTTAAAGTGGTATGAATCTCAATTTGATCACTGGAATGGTGAGAAAGCAATAGGAGAAGCAACAGTTGAATATATGGTTGACGAACATGCTTCAGAGAGAATTTATAAAGTTATTACTAATGTTAAGTTAATATTTATTATGCGTAATCCAGTAGATAGAGCATGGTCTCATTATTGGCATAGAGTGAAAATGGGGGAGGAGACTAGAAGCTTTGAGGATGTCATTAGAAGCGTGAAGGATGGTAATTTGAATGAGTATATTGTGAGGTATGGTATGTATGCGACTCATATAAGGAGATTTTTAAAATTTTTTCCAAAGACTCAGATGAAGTTTATTATTCTCGAAGAATTTAGTAAAGAACCTTCTAAATTTTTTGGAGAGATTTTTAGATTTCTAGGTGTTGATGATTCTTTTAATATTGAATATGTAGAAAAGAAAAATGCTGCTAAAATTTATAAGTTTAAATGGTTAAATCTTTTGTGGGCCAAGATAAGAACCATGGATAGACTTAAAGAAAATTTGCCTAAAGTTATATATCGACCTCTTAGAAAAGGATTTAGATTTATAGATAATTTAAACAAAAAACCTTTTATATTGCCTAAAATGTCAGTAAAAGATAGATACTTTTTAAAAAATGTTTTTCAAGAAGAAATTAATTCACTAGAAATTATTATAGGAAAGAGCTTGGAGTTATGGAAATAGAATATGCAATTAAGGTGTGGAAGTAAATTAGATTTTATGAAAGTAAATTGTTTTTTTAAATTACGAAGAGAATCGTTAGCAAAGCTTTTAGTAATAGCTTTATTTATAGGTGGTATCATTACGGACATTATAAATGGTCTTCTTGGTACTCAGGAATTAAGTCTTTCTGTTAGTGCTATTTTTAGAGGAACTATAGAAATAGTGGGGATATTAGTAATTTTTCTTTCGAGAAAAATTTCTGTAAGATGGAAAGCTTTGATATTTGTTTTAATTCTATTATTTTTCTTGACACAGATTTATAGTTTTTTTTCTAATTATAATGTATACCTTTTTTTTGAAATTTCTCGTTTTTTTAAAGTACTCTATATTCCAGTTATAAGTATGTTTATATATGTTTTTCTCTTAAGATACAAAAATTTTAGATATTTGATATTGAATACTCTATCTTTAGCAGGTTTTATAGAATCTTTAGCTATTATTTTTCCTTTTCTTCTTGGTTATGGAAAGCCAACATATACAGTAACTACGATAGGATCTAGAGGTATTCTTTTGAGCCCTAATGAAATCGCTTTAAGTTTGTTGATTGTAGAGGCTATTACAGTTTGGTTATTTTTATATTCAAAAAAAAAGATTTATTTATTATATTTTGTGTCCATAGTAATTGGGATGATTATTTTAGCTACAAGAACTAGTATTTTAGGTTCTATAGTTGTACCTGTCATTATATTATTTTTGGCGCTTTTTTGTGAATTTTACTGTAAGAGATCTCTTAGTTATGAGTTTAATAGTATAAGATGCATTTTTTTTCTCTTTATTGTTTCTGTTACTAGTTATAATGCATACGTTAATTTACTTAATAATGAGTATCTTATACAAAAGATATTGTATTTTTTGCAGTATTTTAATGCAAGAGGTGATCTGCAAGAAGTTGGTATTGAAGTTTTATTCAATAGTTCTGTGTGTAGTATTTTGTTTGGTAATACTCCTTCTGTTTTTTTCTTCAATGTTCAAAAAGAGGGTCAATTTGCTTATTATAGCAAAATTGGAAAAAATGTAGAAGTTGACTGGATAGATATTTGGGGTTGTTATGGTCTAATATTTTTGATTGTTATTTATCTTTTTTATTTTTATTTTCTTTTTGCTTCAACAAAAAAGTTTTTGATGGGAAGAAAGAAGGAATTTGGATTAATAACCTTCTTATTATCATTATTTTTAGCGCATTCTCTTTTGGCAGGTCATGCATTAATGGCACCCTTACCCGGTAATTATATTGCTCCTTTGATAGCTTTTGTGTTATCAGATAGGAAGTCCAAGAAGGTTTTAAAAGATGAGTATAGAGAAAGTAAATGAAAAAGTAGCTCTTAATATATCTCGCAATTGGTATATATGTCGAAACGAGGATGTATCGTTATTTGCGAATTTATCCTTAGGTCGCATACTTCAAATTTACATTTACGAAAAATTTTATCCGCAAGCAAATTCAGTTGCTAATACAAGAAATTTAAAAAACATGATAAAACGTTTAGGATACGAATGGCACCTTAGATTTTTTCACTCCAAAGCTCTTTCTTTCAAGAATCAAAAAAAGAAACAGAATTGCGATGTTTTACTGATTTACGACGTAAACAATAAACCGATGATTAAAAATTTAAATCTTGTGGCGCAGGAATTATTAAAGAGAAAGATTTCCGTAGCAGCAGTAACAATAGACGCAAACATTAAGAAACAGATCTCGGAAAATTTATCCATATATTTTTTGAGTGAATTTTATACCATTTCTATGGAAAAGAACATATATAAGAAGGCAAGATCAATTAGAAAGCAGATTAAACAATATAAAGATTGTTTAATTTCCAATTTCAAGAAATCCGCTAAGTTACCCGACAAGTTTATCGAACAGATACTGAAATTCTTTGATAAACAAGTAACACAAACTGTAAGAGAAATTGTATCAGCAAGAGCTTTCTTGAAGGAACTTTCTCCGAAAATTATTGTAAGTTCTACTGATGCTCACAAAATTTCAAGGATGTTGTTTTTACTTGCCCAGCAGGAAGGAATAAAAACGTTTGTAATACAACATGGGGCACCTATATGGGAATATGCTTACGTTCCTGTAACTGCTAACAAAATCTTCGTATGGGGAGAAGAATCTAAAAACTGGTTTTTGGAAAGAGGTACACCATCTGAAAAAATTATTGTAACAGGATGTCCAAGATATGATACTTTATCGTTTGTTGTAGACAATTTGAATATGAATAAAATTGAGCAATTTTTAAAATCTTGCCCTAATATTTGTCTTTTTACAAATCCTATTGATTTGTCTATTAATTTCAGAATTATAAAATCTTTTTTGTCTTTACCTGGACATTTTTTTAAAAATGTATTTCTCAAGATACATCCATCTGAAGATATGAATTTTTATAAAGGAATTTTGAAAAAATTTCCTTGTGGCAAGAAAGTTAAAATTATTCATTCTGTTGGAATACCTGAAGAGTTGAGACCTGGGGATATTGCTATTGTAGGCAATTCAACAGTTGGGATAGAAGCTATCGCAAAGGGATTAATTTTAGTTAATTTAGAGCTAAGAGGCTTTCCTAATCCTATTCCATATCAAAGGTATGATGTTGGTATTTTTGCAGACGAAGATTGTTTGGTAGAAGCTGTCAAATCTGCTTTTAAAAGAAGATGTTCTATTAGTACATATATGCAGTATTTGGATAAATGTAAAAACTTTCTTGAAAATTATCTCTATAGTTTGGATGGGAAAGCGACATGTAGAATAGTTGATTTTCTTGAGAAAATTTTTAAATCGGAGGTAGGTTAGTGAAAATAGCAATCCTTGGAACAAGAGGAATACCTAATAATTATGGTGGTTTTGAACAAAATGCAGAAAACTTATCTGTTTATTGGGTAAAGAAGGGGCATGAGGTAGTTGTATACAACCCCGACGAACACCCTTATAAAGGGAAAGAATGGAATGGGGTTAAGATAAAACATGTTTTCTCTAAAGAAAGTAAATTTGGAATAGGAGGAATATTCGTTTATGATTTCTTATGTTTAAAAGATGCAGTAAAACAAAATTTTGACATTATTCTCAATTTGGGGTATGTTCCCAGTGCCTTGTTTTTTTATTTAAAGAAAAAAACAAGAGCTAAGTTTGTTACTAATATGGATGGCTTAGAATGCAAAAGGAGCAAGTGGAATTCAATTTTAAAGAAGTTTATAAAATTTTGTGAAAAGAGAGCTGTTTATTTGAGCGATTACCTTATAGCAGATAATCCAGGAATTAAAGATTACTATGTTAAAAACTATAAGTTGAAGAATATTACATTTATTCCGTATGGAGCAAGATTATTTGATAATCCTAATATGGATTTTTTAAGAGAATTTGATCTTGAGCCTTACTCCTACTATATGCTAGTATCTCGTTTAGAACCTGAAAATAATATAGAAATGATATTAGATGGGTATATTTTATCGAAGAATAAGGAGCCTTTCATTGTCGTTGGTGGTTTGAGAAACAAATATGCAAAATATTTGCTAAGAAAATATAAAAATATAGAAAGTATAAGATTTGTTGGAGGAATATACAATTATGAGAAATTAAGCTCTTTACGTTGGTATTCTAAACTTTATTTTCATGGTCATTCTGTTGGTGGAACTAATCCATCTTTACTTGAGGCTATGGCTTCTAACTCTTATATTGTTGCTCACGACAATCCCTTTAATCGTTATGTTCTTGGAGAGGAGGCTTTTTACTTTAAAACTCCAGAAGATATTGCCAAAATAATAAAGAAATATACTGATGAATTTCGAGATGTATTTATTCAGAAGAATCGCCGAAAAATAAAAGAAATTTACAATTGGAATAGAGTTTCTGCAGAGTATTTGAAAGTTTTTAAATCCTTATGTGAGGAGGGTTAATTGATGAAAGCCATAATCCTCGCAGGTGGTAGTGGAACAAGGCTTTATCCGGTCACGTTAGCTATCAATAAGCATTTTCTTCCTATCTACAATAAGCCTATGATTTATTATCCTCTGTCATTGGTTATGCTTCTTGGAATAAGAGATATCCTCTTTATCGTAAAGCCAGAAGATCTAGCCGACTTCCAAAAGCTCCTTAAAAATGGCTCGCATCTGGGAATAAATATTCAGTATCAAATTCAAAAAAAGCCAAATGGACTGGCGGAAGGATTGGTTTTAGCAGAAGATTTTATCGGCGACGATAATATTTGCTACATGTTGGGAGACAATATCTTCTTTGGTCATGATTTGGTGAAAATCATGGATGAAGCTCGACAGGAAATTGAAAAGAATGGCGGGGCCTATGTGTTTGGCTACTATGTAAAAGACCCAGAAAGGTTTGGAATTGTAGAACTTGATGACCAGGGAAATGTAATCTCCCTTGAAGAAAAGCCCAAAAAGCCAAAGTCAAACTTTGCCGTAGTGGGCATGTATTTTTACGACAACGAGGCCCTGGAAATTGCCAAGAACGTGAAGCCCTCCGATAGAGGCGAGCTTGAAATCACAAGCGTAAACGAGGAATATCTAAGGCGTGGGAAGCTCAAAGTGAAGCTTCTTGGAAGAGGCTTTGCCTGGTTTGATGCTGGAACGCATGACAGCTTCCTTGAAGCGGGAGAGTTTGTGGCTACTATTGAAAAAAGAACCGGACTTATGATTGGGTGTATTGAGGAGATTGCCTTCCGCAATGGCTGGATTACACGGGAACAGCTCTTAGAACTCACCAAACCTCTTCGGAAGACGGAGTATGGGAGGTATTTGTGTGAAATAGTGAAGAGTGAAGAGTGAAGGAAGTGAAGAGTGAAGGATGAGGAGTGAAGTGTGAAGAGAGGTGGAAATGGATCATAAAGATTTGGAGGTATGGAAAGAAAGTATCAAGTTTGTAAAACGTATATATGAAATAACAGAGAAATTTCCTAAAAATGAGTTGTATGGTTTAACTAGTCAGTTGCGAAAAGCGGCAATATCTGTGCCGTCAAATATTGCAGAAGGTTGTGCTAGAAATTCTGATAATGAGTTGGTGCAATTTTTATATATCTCTTTGGGTTCATTGGCGGAGCTTGAAACACAATTAATTATTGCAAAAGAGTTGTCATATATTGATGTAATAAATTCTGAGATAGAAAAGTTAATCTTTATAAGAAGGATGCTAATAGGTTTAATAAAGTATTTGAAAGAGAAAAAGAAAGATTGATTTTCTGTCTATTTACTGGTTCACTGTTCACTCTTCACTAAAGAAGGAGGAGAAATGCCCTTCGAATTCATAAAAACGGAAATCCCAGAGGTGATCATCGTAAAACCGAAAGTGTTCGGTGACGAAAGAGGTTTTTTCATGGAAACCTATAAAAAGTCTGATTTTGAAAGGGCCGGAATTGATACGGATTTTGTCCAAGATAATCATTCAAAATCTATAAAGAATGTGCTACGAGGACTACACTTTCAGATCGAGCCTAAAGCTCAAGGAAAGCTTGTAAGATGCATAAGGGGAAAAATTTTTGACGTGGCTGTTGATATAAGAAAAGGAAGTCCAAGTTTTGGAAAGTGGGTAGGAGTAGAACTTTCCGAAGAAAACAAACTAATGCTTTGGATACCTAAGGGATTTGCTCATGGTTTTCTGACCATTTCTGAGGAAGCAGAGATTATTTATAAGGTTTCAGGTAGTGAATATTCGCCGGAACATGACAGAAGTATCAGGTGGAATGACCCTGATATAGGTATAAACTGGCCTTTGAAGGAAGAACCTATTCTTTCGGAAAAGGATAGAAAGGCGTCGTTTTTGGTTGAGTGGTTGGGTGGTTGAGTGGTTGATTAGTTGAATTGTTGAGTAGTAGGAGGAAGCGATGAAGATTTTGGTGACTGGTGGCGCGGGGTTTATAGGGAGTGAGTTTGTAAGGCAGGCTGTTAAAAATGGCTATGAAGTTGTGGTGATAGATAAATTAACTTATGCAGGTGACATAGAAAGAATAAAAAGCGTTTGGGATAATATTCATTTTTATAAGGGAGATATAGCAAATTTAGAGTTAATGGAAATTATCTTTTCTATAGAAAAACCAGATGTTGTTGTTCACTGGGCGGCAGAAAGCCATGTGGACAGAAGCATTCTTGATGCTGCTCCTTTTATGGAAACTAATGTAAAGGGCACTCAAGTATTGCTTGATGTTTCAAAGAAATTTAATGTGAAGCTTTTTATTAATATTGCTACAGATGAGATATATGGAGAGCTTGGGGAAGAGGGAAAATTTACGGAGGAGACTCCTTTAAATCCCAATTCTCCGTATTCTGTAAGTAAAGCCTCGGCAGATATGCTTGGTAGGGCTTATTATCGGACTTATGGTTTACCTGTAATTACAGTTAGGCCTTCAAACAATTATGGCCCCTGGCAGTATCCAGAAAAGCTGATCCCTGTTGTTATACTGAAAGCTTTAAATAATGAGCCTATACCTGTTTATGGGAGGGGACAAAACATAAGGGAATGGCTTTATGTAAGTGATTGTGCAGAAGCTGTTTTTGAGATTATAGCAAAGGGAAAACCCGGAGAGATTTACAATGTGGGAAGCGGAGAGGAAAGGAGAAATATAGAAGTAGTAAAAGCAATTTTAAGCCTTTTAAACAAATCGGAAGATTTAATAAGTTTTGTAAAAGATAGACCTGGGCATGATTTTAGATATGCCTTGGATGTATCAAAAATAGAAAGAGAAATTGGCTGGAAAGCCAAGGTAAAGTTTGATGAAGGAATAGAGAAAACAGTAAGGTGGTATTTAGATAATTTGGACTGGGTGCAAGAGAAAGTAAAATTTTTAAAGAGCTATTGGGAAAAAGTTTACGGAAAATATTAATGGGGTCACTAAATAGGCGACAAGTGAGTCATTTTGCGAGCGAAGCGAAGCAATCCATGAGACTGCTTCGGCCTCTAACGAGGCCTCGCAGTGACAGCGAAGCTTACTTTGCTTTAGCGATTATGTCAGCGGCGATAATTTGTCGTGTAAAAAACGCTCGGATTAATAAGTGATGAAAGTACTAATTTTAGGAAAAAGAGGGCAGCTTGGAAGCACATTTGGAAATGTCTTAAGAGAGCAGTCTAAGTATAAGTGTTTGTTTTTATCCCGAGAAGAATGCGACATAGGAAATTTAACTAGAGTTTTAGAAGTTTTTAAAGAATTTAGGCCAGATGTGGTTATAAATTGTGCGGCTTATAATCTTGTGGATAGGGCTGAAGAGTTTCCCTGGGAGGCAATGAGGGTTAATTTTGGAGGAGTATGCAATCTTGTTTATGCCTGCAGAACATATAATAGTTTTTTAGTCCATTATTCTACAGATTATGTTTTTGATGGAGAAAAAGAGGGTCTTTATACTGAAGAAGATGATACAAATCCCTTGAATAACTACGGAAAAAGCAAGCTTTATGGAGAGAATTTTATAAGAGATAATCTTGAGAATTATTTAATTTTTCGTACAAGCTGGGTGTATGGAGAGGGAAAGCAAAATTTTCTTTACAAGCTTATGCAGTGGGCAGAAAAACAGGAGTATTTAAGAATTGCCTGTGATGAGTTTTCAGTGCCTACATCAACGAGAACCATAGTTGAGGTAACTTTAAAAGCTCTTGATACAGGATTAAAAGGGCTTTATCACCTTGTAAACTCCGGATATGCTTCCCGTTATGAGTGGGCGAAAGCGTTTTTCAAGATTAAAGGGATAAAAAAGTTTATTTATCCAGCCTCTCAGGCAGATTTTGATTTACCAGCCAAAAGACCACGTTTTTCTGCTATGAGTAATTCTAGGATCTGCAAAAAGTTAAATATAGAGATAGCTGATTGGAGGGAGGAGTTGGTTGAGTGGTTGGGTTGTTGAGTAGTTGAAGAAGTGAAAAAGTTCTGCTGGTGGCTGATTGTCGTTCAGTCAGCGTTAGGGGGCCAGTAGGGCCGATGAAGTGGTCTAGCTGGTTCATTACGAGAAGGCCCTTGGGCCGACTTTGTAATCTCTGAGACTGCTTTGCTCTGCTCGCAGTGATGAGATAGTAGCTGACGAATGGCGATGGCTAATGGTTAACAAGTATTTCTAACTTTTCACTTTTCATTCTTCGCCTGTTATTACGAGCTAAGCAAAGTAAGCTTCATAAGAATACCTGGACAAAGCGTTGTTTGCGAAGCCACTGGCTTTGTGAAGCCACTGGCTTTGTAGTGATCGCAATTGTCGCCTGCCTAATGACCCTGGTCCCGCTTTAAAGTGAAATGCTAAGGTTATTGATTTGCGTCTTGTAATTTTTGTTTTTGCCTTGTATCTTAAATCTAAGAATTGCGGTTCGGAGGGTACCATGAAAAGTACGGTTACAAAAAGAGGGCAAACGGTAGTGCCTGCTCCTCTCAGGAAAAAGTACAGGATAGAAAGGGGGACTACTTTGCTATGGATAGACACCGGAGAGAACATTAGGGTGGTGCCTCTTCCTGAAGATCCCCTGAAGGCTTTAAGGGGGATAGCAAAGGGAGAGAATCTGGGAAAGAAATTGCTCCGAGAAAGGAAAAGAGATGAGATCCGAGAATAATACCTTATTTCTTTTGGATACCTCGGCCTGGTTAGCTTATATGGAAGATGAAGAGGGAGCGGATAGAGTTGAGGAAATACTTAAGACCGGGCGGATTTTAATGCCTTTTATGGTTCTATTAGAAATCTATTACATTTCTTATCGAGAGAAAGGGGAGGAGATAGCCAATCGAAGATATGCGCTTTTGAAAAGTTTAGACTTTGAATTTCTATGGAATCTTGACGAAGCTATTTTGCTTACGGCAGGAAGGTTTAAAGCACTACATCGTCTCTCGTTAGCAGATGCTATTATAGCGGCCATAGCAAAGATAAGAGGCGCCATACTGGTCCATAAAGATCCCGAATATGAAGCACTTGGGCAGGAAGTAGATCAAGAATGCCCTATAAGAAAGCTTAAAAGGAGGATTTGTTTTTGAGGAGAAAAAAGATGAAGGCAAGAGCAAAAATTAGCCAATCAACGGATCCAAAGGTTACCCTTACTATACGGATTCCTTTAAAGGAAAAAATAGCTTTAGTAGAAGAAGCAAAACGGAGAAATATTACAGTTACAGAATTGATTAGAAAATCCCTTCAGGAGACACTAGGTCTTTCTAAGAAGGGTTATCATTGGCCAAAACCAAGGCCTTTAGGGATTAAGGAATAAATTTTATCTTTTTTCCGACTTTGTAAGCGCACTTTGTTGTGAGGAGGAGGGCCAAGTAAAGAAGGAAAATAGGTTTTTGACAAGTATGAAATCATAATTTAAATTTCATACCAGAAGAATTTGGGAGGATTAAATGAGGGTAAAAGTAGCTGAGCGAGGGCAAGTTACTATTCCCAAAGTATTGCGCGAACGTTTGGGGATTCGTCCTGGAACGATTTTAGAATTTAGGGAAAAAAATGGTTACTTGATAGCCACAAAAATAGAGCCTTTGGATCCTGTAGATCGAGCTTATGGAAAATTTGGTCGTGGTAGACGCACAGATGAAATAATGAAACAACTTCGGGAATATACAGATGATAACAGCTGTTGATACCAACATTCTTATAGACATTCTTGAGCCAGATCCAGTTTATGGTCTCCTTTCTAAGGAAGCTTTAAAAAGATGTTTACTTGAGGGAATAGCAGTTGCTTGTGAAGTAGTATGGGCCGAAGTTGCCGTAGCTTATTCTCATGCTCGAGATGAACTTGTTAACACTCTTAAAGAAATAGGAATTCAGTTTTCTCCGATGAGCTTTGAAGCTTCTCTTATGGCAGCTAGATGCTGGTCTGAGTATATAAAACGGAGCAATAAAAAAAGACGGATTGCAGCTGATTTTTTGATAGGTGGCCATGCTCTGGTACAATGTGATCGACTTTTAACTAGAGATAAAGGATTTTACCGCAGTTATTTTAAGGATCTTAATGTCATATCACCTTAACTTTTCCCCACTTCGTAAGTATGAAAATCCTTGGTATTCTTGAAAAAAGGTGGGTTTATTCTCTGGAAAGGCTAAAGATTTTATAATTTCCCACTTCGTAAGTGCCACTTCGCAAGAGGGAAATTATTGTGAATGATTTTGAGATCTTTGCCTTGCGATTTTCAATGTTGACTTGTAGGTTCGGAGGTGATCCTAAACTCAATGATATAAAAGAAGTCCCAATCATCTTGATTGAAAAATAAACACTTTCTAAGTTTTTTCTGTTATAATGTTTGCATGAAGAAAAAACTTCCTGTAGGCATTCAGAGTTTTGAGAATATTCGCACGGAAAATTATTACTATGTTGACAAAACCCGGTTTGTTAAAAAACTGGTTGACGAAGGAAAATATTATTTTCTTTCTCGTCCGCGGCGTTTTGGTAAAAGCCTATTTCTTGACACCTTACGCCAGGCCTTTTTAGCCAAAAAAGAACTTTTTGAGGGCCTTTACTTAGAGGATAATTGGGATTGGAGCATTAAATATCCGGTTATTTACATTTCGTTTGGTAGCGGAGTTATCAGAGAAAAGGAAATTCTCCAGAAAAAGATAAATTATATTTTAGATGATCATGCCCAGTTTTACGATGTTTGTTTGACTAAAAATATTATTCCAGATAAAGCCAATGAACTCTTCCAAAAGCTGGCTGATAAATGCGGTCAAAAAGTAGTAGTTCTCATAGACGAATACGACAAACCAATCCTTGACAATATAAACAAAACAGAAACTGCTACCGAAATACGCGAGGAACTTAAAAACTTCTACTCGGTCTTAAAAGACGCTGACCCGTATCTTAAGTTCGTTTTCATCACCGGTGTTACCAAATTTAGTAAAGTTTCTCTCTTCTCTGGTCTGAACAACCTTGAAGACATAACCATCTCGCCATCTTTTGCCACTATTTGTGGTTACACGCAAAGCGAATTTGAAAAAACTTTTGCCGATCGTCTTGAAGGGGTTGATTTAGACGAAGTCCGCCGCTGGTATAATGGCTACTCCTGGCTAGGAGAGCCCGTTTATAACCCTTTTGATATTTTGCTTTTTCTGAAGGAAAAAATCTTCAGGCCCTACTGGTTTGAGACCGGCACGCCCACTTTTCTCATCAAGCTCCTATTTGAAAAACGCTACTGCCTGCCTGACCTGGAGAACCTTGAAGCGGGAGAAGAACTCATTGAAAGCTTTGAAGTTGAAAACATAAAACTTGAGACCCTTCTTTTTCAAACCGGTTATCTCACTATAGCCGAAAAAATAGAGCTTCTTCCCGGCGAAGCAGTTTACAAACTCAAGTATCCGAACATAGAGGTTAAAAAAGCCCTGGCAGACCATGTGCTAAACTATATATTTGAAGACATTTCCACCAAAACGCATAACAAAACTAAACTTGCCAGAATTCTCATAAGTGGCGATGTTCCTTTGCTGCTGGAAGTTTTTAAGGCCATTTTTGCGGGCATACCACATGACTGGTATCGTAAGACGGAGTTGCATCGCTACGAAGGATTTTACGCCAGTGTGTTTTACGCCTACTTTGCGGCCTTGGGCTTAGATGTAAGAGTAGAAGATTCTACGAGTAAAGGCCGGCTAGATATGGCGGTAAGATTTGAGGATAGGTGTTATTTGTTTGAATTTAAGGTGGTGGAGATAGAGCCGGAGGGAAGAGCCCTTGAGCAACTAAAAGCCAAGAAGTATCACGAAAAGTATCTTACAGGGTGCGGGAAGATTTATCTTATAGGGATTGAGTTCAGCCAAAAAGAACGCAATATAGTAGGCTTTGAGTGGGAAGAGATTTTATGAGATAGATTCTCTTGTTTAGATGACTTGGTAACATATCGCCCCGCGTAGAAACAACGCATCAAGTAAAAAATATGAATTTTAGACGTGGGTCTTTATCTAGACGAGAGGTACTACTTCTCTTAAAAATTAGAAAGTGTAAAGGCAGATTATATTTTTCTAAAAAATAACGATAACGGCCTAATTTGATAGAACTGTCGCTGTATTTGGCTTCAACAGCCCTTTTCTGTTCAACTATGAAGTCTATTTCATTTTTGTCTTTAGTGCGCCAAAACTGGATATTTTCATAACCAAAAAGATCTCCCAAAAAATTAAAAACGAAATTTTCAAATAACTGGCCGGTGTCCTGGCGGGTATTCAAAAGTTCAAAATTATTTAGCAAGGCGTTTCTTAAACCACAATCAAAAAAATAAAATTTAGGAGTTTTGGATAATTCTTTGCGAACATTTTTAAAAAAAGGACGAATACGATAAAGATGAAAACATTTTAAAGCAATGGAAACAAATTTATCTATCTTGTAACGGGATATCCTTAGAGTAGAGGCTATCTCTGACAAATTAACTAAGCTTCCTATTTGTGAGGCCAAAATTTTCAAAAATAAAAAATATTCCTCTTGAGAAGTAAGACCACTTTCCAGTATATCTTTTTTAGTATAAGAGCTAACAAGTTCGTAAAGGATTGTTCTCTTTTCTTCACTGTTATTTTCAAGAACAACTGCTGGATATGAACCATATATCAGCATTTCTTTTATGGTGCCGGCTATTTTATCTCTATATAGTAAAGGATAAGAAATATATTCATCTCTATTTATGTGTAAATTGGGAATTTTTATACTTTTAAAGTAAAGAACTTCTTTTAAGCTCAGTGGTTTTAATAAGAAAATTCTTTTTCTACCAGCTAGGGAATCTTTGAATTTTTGGTCAATATAAAAAGCAGAAGAGCCTGTTACGATAAGTTTGAGTTTATCGCGATTAAAATCGTAATGATACTTTAAAAAATTTGAAGGATCTTTTAGATATTGGATTTCATCAATTAAAACAATATGTCTTTCAGTGACTGGGCCAATTATGTCAAACAAATCATGGGGATGTTCATTGAGAAGTGATAGCAAAGTCGGATCTTCTAGAGAAAGATAAGAAACAGCTTCTTTTTTACCGAGTAGATTCTGTAGATATAGAAGGACAGAAGTTTTGCCAGTTTGCCTGGCTCCAACTATTATCAGGATATAATCGTTGGAAATATTTTTTAGCAGATTGTCTATTATATCTCGCTTGAGTATTTTATTTTTGGTCATGAAAAACTCCGAGATTTTTTCGAAAAATTAGCAAATTCTCGGAAAATTATCAACTAGTTTTTAAAAATTAACTTTTCATGTTATGGCGAGGCCTCGTTAGAGGCCGAAGCCGTCCCTGCCCCGAGCAAAGCGAAGGAATCTGGAATCTCGGGACTACTTCGCTTCGCTTGTAGTGACAAATGTGAGAATGGCTTATAGCAGATGGTTGCTGGTAATGACTCAGAGACTGCTTCGTCTGTCCTGAGCGCAGTGAAGGGGTCTCCCTGGACGGCTCCTCGTAGTGACGAGATAGTAGCTGGCGAATGGTTAATGGTTAACAGGTATTTCTAAGTTTTCACTTTTCATTCTTCGTCTGTTATTGCGAAAGAATGCCTGGATAAAGCGTTGTTTGCGAAGAGATCTTTGCAAAATTAAGGAAAATATAGATTGATCGCCACAGCGCTTAGCGCTTAGCGCTTCGCAACAGAGATTGCTTCGGCTGCTGGCGCACCCTCGCAAGATACTGTGGTTTTTGTCAAGCACTTTGAGCTTCCATTTGCCATTTTTTGTAATTATAGAAAGCAAATATCAATAATTTTCTGGCACAGGCTATTATGGCCACTTTCTTCGGTTTTCCTCTCTTTATCAAACTTTCGTAATACTCTTTTAGTCCCCCTTCTTTACATCTTATGGCACTAAGCGCCCCCATAAAAAGCAAACTCCTTAACCTATTATCCCCTTTCTTGCTTATCCTGGTTACCAGCTTCCTCTTACCAGATTCCTTTACTTCCGGGTCCAATCCTGCTAGAGCTACTACCTCCCGCCGGTTTCTTATCCGCCTCTTCCGAAAAAAGATGTAACAATATGTCGCTATCATCTTCCCTATACCTTTAACTTTCTCTATTTCTTTAACCCCTTTGTTTATGTCGTCATCTTTATTTACTAATTCCTCCATCTCTTTCTTTATCTTCTGAAGCCTCTGCCTTGTTTCTTCTAAGTTTTTCTGTATGTGTTTTTTGCTTTCTTTACTATCTACTGGTACTCTATCTAAATACTCTAGAAAATTAGATAACTTGTTTTCTATATTTTGAAGTAATTGATACTCACTTAACAATAAAGATAATTTCTCTAAATTTTCGTTATATTCTATTTCTTTGATCTCTTCTTCGCTAACTATCTTGTGATATTCGTATAACAGTTTCGCATCAAGATTATCTGTTTTTGCTCTATGACCTAATACTTCTCTTAAACGGGGGACTTTTCTGGGGTTAATGGATACTACTTTTATCATATTCGTAGCACAGAACTCCTCCAGAAATACCGAATATGGCCCTGTGGGCTCGTATATCACCACCCTTTTCTTCCTGTCTTCTTTCTTCTTAAAAAACTTCCTCTTAAATTTCTTTAAACCCCTTTCATTTTGAAACTCGTAAACCTTCTGGCCATCAAAAATAACCAATGTATCCTTGGCCACATCCACCCCAAGAAAAGATAAATTTTTCATAGGTCTTCAATTCTCCTTTCTTTGAGATAAAATAAAGATTGTTGGTAGGGAGGTCCTTCCAGGTTTAGCCTTGTATACGGACAGTTTCCGTAATTGGAAACGTCCCGGATACTGTTCAAACACAGGGAAGGACGGCTAATCTTGCGATCGAACAGTTTGCTAAAAAGCAAACGTTCCATGACTCAACAGCCTGTCCCTCCCTACCAACTTTTTTACTTTAATGCTTTTGCCCTTTACTTAAAACCATACAATGACTCTTTCAGGTGTCACTGCGAGGAGGCCCGTAGGGCCACGAAGCAGTCCCTGGGATTGCTTCGGCCTCTAGCGAGGCCTCGCAATGACAGGGTTAAATTGAAACCATACAATGACTCTCTCAGGTGTTACTGCGAGCCCATATGGGCGAAGCAGTCTCTTGAATAAGATATTTTGCAAAGGTTTCGCAAAATTATACCGAAAAAATGATCCAAATTTAAGCTAACCCGCTTCCTGGCCGAAAACTTTATTTAAATAACTCAGGAGGTGGGTATGAGGAAGCTTAAAAGTTTATGGCTGGGTATTTTGTTTAGTGTGTTTCTGGTGGTCTCGGCATGGGCGGGTTCTATTAATTTGAATGTGGCCGGTCAGGAAGAACTCGCTAACCTACCAGGAGTTGGCCCTAAAATAGCCGCCGCCATCGTTGAGTATCGTGAAAAATATGGGCCATTTAAGAGTGTTGATGAATTACTTGAGATAAAAGGCATTGGTCCTAAAAAACTTGAAAAGATTCGCCCTCTCGTAACCATTGAGCCGGTGAAAGATTAGTTTTAGTCAGGGCACGCTTGCATGCCCTGACTAAGTTTTTTCTGTTATAATGTTTGTATGAAGAAAAAGCTTCCTGTAGGTATTCAGAGTTTTGAAAAAATTCGTACGGAAAATTATTACTATGTTGACAAAACCCGGTTTGTTAAAAAACTGGTTGAAGAAGGAGAATATTATTTTCTTTCTCGTCCGCGGCGTTTTGGTAAAAGCCTATTTCTTGACACCTTACGCCAGGCCTTTTTAGCCAAAAGGGAACTTTTTGAGGGCCTTTACTTAGAGGATAATTGGGATTGGAGCATTAAATATCCGGTTATTTACATTTCGTTTGGTAGCGGGGTACATAGGAGTGTGCAGGAACTCCAGGAAACCGAAAGAGTAATTATTAAAGAACACGAAAAAGACTACCAACTCAATTTACAGTATTCAAATATTAAAGATCGTTTTATGGAACTCATTAAAACCCTCTACCAAAAGTGCGGTCAAAAAGTAGTAGTCCTCATAGACGAATACGACAAACCAATCCTTGACAATATAAACAAAACAGAAACTGCTACCGAAATACGCGAGGAACTTAAAAACTTCTACTCGGTCTTAAAAGATGCTGACCCGTATCTTAAGTTCGTCTTCATCACCGGTGTTACCAAGTTCAGCAAGGTCTCTCTCTTTTCTGGTCTGAACAACCTTGAAGACATAACTATCTCGCCATCTTTTGCCACCATTTGCGGTTACACGCAAAGCGAATTTGAAACAGTCTTTGCCGATCGTCTTGAAGGGGTTGATTTAGACGAAGTCCGCCGCTGGTATAATGGCTACTCCTGGCTAGGAGAGCCCGTTTATAACCCTTTTGATATTTTGCTTTTCCTGAGGGAAAAGATCTTCAGGCCCTACTGGTTTGAGACCGGCACGCCCACTTTTCTCATCAAGCTCCTATTTGAAAAACGCTACTGCCTGCCTGACCTGGAGAACCTTGAAGCGGGAGAAGAACTCATTGAAAGCTTTGAAGTTGAAAACATAAAACTTGAGACCCTTCTTTTCCAAACCGGTTATCTCACTATAGCCGAAAAAATAGAGCTTCTTCCTGGCGAAGCAGTTTACAAACTCAAGTATCCGAACATAGAGGTTAAAAAAGCCCTGGCAGACCATGTGCTAAACTATATATTTGAAGACATTTCCACCAAAACGCATAACAAAACTAAACTTGCCAGAATTCTCATAAGTGGCGATGTTCCTTTGCTGCTGGAAGTCTTTAAGGCCATTTTTGCGGGCATACCACATGACTGGTATCGTAAGACGGAGTTGCATCGCTACGAAGGATTTTACGCCAGTGTGTTTTACGCCTACTTTGCGGCCTTGGGCTTAGATGTAAGAGTAGAAGAGTCTACGAGTAAAGGCCGGCTAGATATGGCGGTAAGATTTGAGGATAGGTGTTATTTGTTTGAATTTAAGGTGGTGGAGATAGAGCCGGAGGGAAGAGCCCTTGAGCAACTAAAAGCCAAGAAGTATCACGAAAAGTATCTTACAGGGTGCGGGAAGATTTATCTTATAGGGATTGAGTTCAGCCAAAAAGAACGCAATATCGTAGGCTTTGAGTGGGAAGAGGTTTTATGAGACTGCTTCGCAGTCTTCCTGGGTTTAGCCCAACTTCTTATCAAGTCATTTTCTTAGGAAAAAAATCTTGAACACATGGGTTTATATCACCTTCGGAGCACCATTTTATGATTTGCTGAAATTAGGCTTGCTTGAAGAAAAATAAACTGTATATTTTTTGTTAATATCTTCTGGGGTGGTAGGTGAAAGGATTATCATTAAAAGAAGAAGTAGAAAGATATAGCTCTTCTTTAAAGGGTATATCCGTTTCTCGTCAGCAAACTTTCCCTAGGCTTGCTGACCCTCTTGATTACTATTTGTTTTTATTTTTGACAGATATTTTGGCTTTGTTCGCTTCATTTTTTATAGCTATTTTTATTCGTATTTTATTGGGTGATTTTTTTCATGCTATACCTGCATACTCTCTAAGCCAGGGATTTTTTATTTTTGCTAATTGGTGGCTATTCCTGCCTTTTCCGCTCTTCATGATATATCAGCGTCTTTATGACCGAAGATTGTGTTTTTGGGAAGAGACAAGAGAAATTTTCCGAGCTTTGATATTAGCTTTTTTAGCCATCTTTACTTTAATTTTTATTAAAAAATTGGGCCCTCAGGTAAGCCGTCTCGCACTTGGTTTGATGTTTGTTTCCTCTTTTTTGATTTTTCCGTTATTTCGTTACTTTCTTAAAATTTTGCTTTTTCACTTTACTCGTTATCGAAGAAAAGTTCTTATACTTGGAGTTTCTGAAGGAGTGGAAAAACTTATTAAATCTCTTTCTAATGACTCTTTTTTAGGTTATCAAGTAGTTGGTTTGTTGGATGATAATGTTATTTATCAAAATAAAGTAATTAATGGAGTAAAGGTATATTCTCCATTAAAACAGCTTACAAAGTTTATTTCTTTTTTAAAAGTAGATACCATTTTTGTAAATAGTAATGCTTTTCCTAATGGTCATCTTTCCAGTATTCTTAGCAACGTTCAGAATCTTGTGAAAGAAGTGTGTATTATCCCTGAACTTGCTAATTTTGGTATGTTAAATACAGAAACACAGACTCTTTTCAACGAAAAATTGTTTCTTATCAAAGTAAAAAACAATCTAAAGTCTCCCACAAATCGATTACTTAAAAGACTGATAGATTGCATTTTGTCTTTTTTACTTTTGCCTATTCTTTTACCTATAATGGCAGTTATTGCATTGCTAATCAAATTAGATTCTCCTGGTCCAGTTCTTTTTGTCCATGAAAGAATAGGTCGTTTTGGTAAACCTATAAAAGTGTACAAATTTCGTAGTATGTATGAGAATGCCGATCAGATGTTAGAAGAATATTTGTTAAAAAACCCGGAAGCACGTGAGGAGTGGATTTTATTTAAAAAATTAAAAACTTTTGACCCGAGGGTAACTAGAGTGGGTAAATTTTTAAGAAAAACTTCTTTAGATGAATTACCCCAAATTTTTAATGTTATTAAGGGAGATATGTCTTTGGTCGGACCGAGGCCATACTTACCAAGAGAAAAAGAAAATCTAGCCCAATATCAAAGTCTGATTCTTCTGACTAGACCAGGTATAACTGGATTATGGCAGGTTAGTGGAAGAAATAATTTGACTTTTAAAGACCGGCTAAAAATGGACGTTTGGTATGTACTTAACTGGAGTTTGTGGTTAGATTTCATTATTCTTGTCAAAACTATAAAAGTAGTTCTCAAAAGAGAAGGTGCGGTTTAGCTTCCTTCGGCTATTGTGGTCCTCTCTTCTTTTTCCAAAGAGCTTTTCTTCCAACCTATCCCAAACACCACAAAGAGTCAGATTATTGGGCCTAGCAGAAAATTTTCTAGAAAAATTTTTCCCAGGTAGTAAATTATGAGGCCATGGAATTTATTGACCTGAAAAAGCAATATCGCCTGTATCAGGAAGAGTTAGAAGAAGCGGCTTTAAGAGTTTTAAGAAGCGGGCGCTACATTCTTGGCCCTGAGGTAAAAGAGCTTGAAGAAAAACTGGCCTCGTTTGTGGGCACTAAATACGCTATAGGCACTTCTTCAGGCACAGATGCCCTTTTGTTAATCCTCAAAGCCCTTGAACTTGGCCCCCAAGACGCCGTTATTACCACTCCTTTTACTTTTGTGGCTACGGCTGAGGTAATAAGACGTGTTGGCGCAAGGGTCATCTTTGCGGATATAGATCCTGAAACTTTTCTCCTCACCCCTGAGACCGTTTCAGAGGCCCTGGAAAAAGCTCGCCAAAAAGGCTATCAAGTGCGAGCAGTGGTAGCTGTAAGCCTCTTTGGCCTTCCGGCTTACTTACCAGAGCTTGAAACTTTTTGCGATAGGGAAGGGCTCTGGCTTATAGAAGATGCCTGCCAGTCTTTAGGAGCTGAGTGTGCCGGGCGCAGGTCAGGGAGTTTTGGCGTGGCCTCAGCTACCTCTTTTTTCCCGGCCAAGCCTCTTGGGGCTTACGGAGACGCTGGCATGGTCTTTACTGATGACGAGGGCCTTGCCCAAAAAATAAAGGCCCTTCGGGTGCACGGCCAGACAGAACGTTATCTTCATCAACACCAGGGCTTAAACGCGCGGCTTGATACCCTCCAGGCCGCCCTTCTTCTGGTAAAGTTTAAACACTTCTCTCGCGAATTAGAGCTGCGCCAGGAAGTGGCTAAAAGATATCGTGAGCTTTTAAAAGATTTGCCAGTTGAGTTTCAACAGGTTCCCGAAGAATGCTATTCGGTTTATGCCCAGTTTACCTTGCGCGTGACCAAAAGAGATGAGCTGGCAAATTTTTTATCTGAAAAAGGGATCCCTACGGCTATTCACTACCCTCGGCCACTTCACTTACAGCCAGCTTTTGAAGACCTTGGCTATGCTCAGGGCGAATTGCGAGAGGCGGAAAGGCTTGCGCAAGAGGTAATTTCCCTGCCCATGCATCCTTTCCTTTCAAAAGAGGACCAGGAAAAGATAGCTGCGGCCATAGCGGCTTTTTACCAGGAGGCCTTGTGATCTCAGAAAAGATTAAAAAAGAGGTGCATCTTGCCCTTCCTGTTGTTCTATTTGAAAAATATCTACCCTTGGCCCTTGAGCAGGGCTTAAGCCTTGAAGTAGGCCTTGACGACGGAGCCCTTGATCTATTTTCTTTTGAGGACTTTGAAGCCGCGGCAAGAATACTCAAAGAACATCAGGTAAAGTGCAGCGTTCACAGTCCTTTTAGGGACCTTTCTCTGGGAGCGCTTGATAGCGCCATAAAAAACGCAACGGTGAAACGCCTGAAAGAAGCCCTCAAAGTGGCGGCTCTTTTTGGGCCTGAAGTAGTGGTCTTGCACACCGGTTACAGCCCGGCCTATCACCTTGAGCGCCGGGAGAAATGGCAGGAGGCCGTTAGAGAAAGTTTTATTTCGCTGGCTGGCGAAGCTGAGAATTTAAAACTTAAACTGGCGGTAGAAAACGTGCTTGAGCCTGACCCAAGCTGGTTAACAGATGTTGTAGAAAAGATTGCTTCGCCAAACCTGGGCTATTGCTTTGATGCTGGCCATGCTCTGGCCTTTGCCAAGTCTTCCTGGGAGCCCTGGGTTGAGGCTTTTGGCCAGCGCCTTTTTGAGCTCCACGTGCATGACAACGATGGCACCTGGGACGATCACCTGCCCCCTGGCCAGGGAAAAATCCCTTTTAAAAACATGTTTGCTCAACTGGCCAAGAAGGGGATAAAACCCCTGGTGACTTACGAGGCCCATCGCCCTGAAGACGTAATACCAGGCCTTGCCTACCTGGAAAAGCTATTTTCCGAAATCGGCTGGTAAAAGTCCTTTGTATGCTTTATTTGCGAGACTACTTATACGGGCTTGCCGTGACAACGTGGGATAATGATGGCAAGGGGAGATTGCTTTGCTATCTGGGTTCGCAAGTGAAAAGTGATTAGCCATCAGCTATTAGCCATTAGCCAGCTACTATTATGTCACTCCGAGCGAAGTGAAGGGATCTCTGCTTCGGCCTCTAACGAGGCCTCGCCGCGACAGCTAGAGGCCTTCGTCCTGGCGACTTATGTCAGCGATGTCTCTACTCCCCCTTAAGAAAAGAGGCTCTGGTAAAGGGCTTCGTATTCCCTGGCCATGCGCTCGGCGGAAAACTTTTCCGCTACAATCTGGCGGGCTTTTTGGCTTATATTTTCCCTGAGCTTTTGGTCTCCCTTGAAAATGGCGATTTTTTGGGCTAAAGCGTGTGCGTCCTTCACTGGAAAGAGCAGGCCACCTTCACCGTCTTCAGGGATTAAATCCATCACGCCCTCAATGGCTGAGGCCACTACCGGTTTCCCCATACCCATGGCTTCCATAAGGCAACGGGGGATTCCCTCCAGACGAGAAGGCAATACGAAGACATCAAAACCGCGTAAAAAGTTCAAGCGGTCTTCACGATAGCCGGTAAAAGCTACCCGTGAAAAAAGGCCAAGCTTTTTGGCCAGG
Organism: Thermodesulfatator indicus DSM 15286; assembly: GCF_000217795.1. Lineage (NCBI taxonomy): Bacteria > Pseudomonadati > Thermodesulfobacteriota > Thermodesulfobacteria > Thermodesulfobacteriales > Thermodesulfatatoraceae > Thermodesulfatator > Thermodesulfatator indicus. Next base: position 750,792 of record NC_015681.1, on the reverse strand, counting down.
GCTTTAAGCTCGTTTTTGAGAGGGCCTTCGCCTACCACGAAAAGAAAACAATCTGAAAGCTCTTTATGGGAAAGCGCCTTTAAAAGAATATCCAACCCCTTGCGATGAATGAGCTGGCCGATGTAACCAAGAATGAAAAAGCCCTCTTTTTTGCGGGCGAGGACTTCTTCTGGCACGTCTTTTACCGCTTCAATCTCGGAGAGGTCAACGGCGTTGACGATAAGGGTTAATTTGCGTTTAAGCCCCGGAATGCGCAAGAGCCCCTGATAAATCTCTTTTGACAGAGGAACTACCTTATCCAGCCCGAGAAACACCAGACGGTTTAAAGTCTCGTAAACAGCGAGCTTAAAGTCGGGTTCCTTGCTCCAGCCATGGGGAGTGGCGATGATCTTGGTCTTTAAGCCTCTGGTGGCGAGAAATCCGGCGAGATCCTGTTTGTAGCCATGGGTGTGAAGAATATGAATGCCTTTTTCTTTAAGGTAGGCCCTTAATTTTTTGACGGCTTCGGGGTTAAAACGGCCGTAAGCGTTAATGGCTACGGTTTCAAAGCCGAGCTTTTGGGCTTCAGAGAGAAGCGGCGCAGAAAGGGCCGGGTCATCACGGATGACACCAACAATGGTTTCTACCTTCTCTGGGGCAAGATACTTGATTAGCGCCAGGATCCAGCGCTCAGCGCCGTAAAGCCCGGTGGGGCTGCCAAGCTGTAAAACCCTAAGCCTCATAGAAGAACTCCTTTTCCCAGAGGCGCAAAATCATAAGCCCCCAGAAAAACACACCGAGATTGAAACGGCCAGATAAATGCTTCTGCCACAAGACCTTAACTTTTTCCCGGCTTAAATATTGCCAGATAAACGAATCATTGGCCGCCAGGGCTTCTTCCAGAAAAGGTTTAAGTTCACCCCTAAGCCACTTGGCCTCTGGTACGGCAAAGCCCCTTTTGGGCTTTGAGATTAGCCCTTCTGGAAGGAACTTTTTCAGGGCCTCGCGCAAAAGTATTTTTCCTGTATTTCCGCGGACTTTGAGTTTAAGGGGGAGTTTTCCGGCAAACTCAACCAGTTGATAATCAAGAAGTGGTGAGCGCACTTCAAGCGCCACGGCCATGCTCATACGGTCCACCTTGACCAGGACGTCTTCTGGTAGATAAAAATTCAGGTCAACAAACTGGGCCCGGCTCATCGGGTCAAGCTCTTTTACCTGCTGGTAAAGAGGGTATATCCATTCAAAAGGGCTTGCCCCGTCAAGCTCTTTTTTAAACTGCGCTGAATAAATTTCTTCGCGAATATCAACCGGAAGCCAAACGAGATCCTGATAAAAGGCCCTAACATCTGATACCGCCAGGTTTTGAAAAATGGTCTTGAGCCGTAAAGGCTTAGGCAACCACGAGGCTCGCGGATAAAGGCTGCCAAGGAGCCTGAAGAAAGTGCTTCTTAAGGGAAGCGGGATTCTTTTACGCAAACGGCTTTCAAAGAGATGAGGCAAATAGCGAAAAGTGTAGCCTCCAAAGGACTCATCGCCGCCGTCCCCAGAGAGCGCTACAGTTACGTTTTGCCGCGCCATCTGGCACACATAATAAGTGGGAAGGGCACTTGAGTCCGCCAGGGGCTCATCAAGATGATAAATTAACCCGGGAAGAATTTCGGCGGCTTCAGGTTTAACCAGATATTCGCGGTGGTCTGTGCCGAGGTGCCTGGCAATTTCTCTGGCGAGTGGCAATTCGCTCGTTTTTTCATCGTCAAAGCCAATGCTATTGGTAAGCACCGGACGGTCAAGGAGGCGGGTCATCTGGGCTACCACCAGCGGTGAGTCTATTCCGCCAGAAAGAAAGGCCCCAAGAGGTACATCACTTATGAGCCTGATAGATACGGCCTTTTCAAAAAGGGTAAAGAATTCTTCAAGGGCATCATCAAGGGTGTAAGGCCGGGGAGAGAACTTTATTTCCCAGTAACGTTTGAGAGATAGCCCGTTTTCCGAAAAGACAGCCACGTGGGCTGGAGGTAGCTTTTTAATGCCATAAAAAATACTTTTGGGTGAGGGTACAAAGCCGAAGGAAAAATAGCAGTCAAGGGCTTCTGGGTCTAAAGTTTTTTTATCAAGCTCCGGTAAAAGCGCCTTTATCTCCGAGGCAAAAGCGAGGTGCTGGCCTTTCACGGTGTAATAAAGCGGTTTTTTGCCCAGGCGGTCTCTAGCCAGGACAAGACGCCTTTTAGCAGCATCCCAGAGGGCAAAGGCAAACATGCCAGATAGCCTTTCCACACAATCTGGGCCCCATTCCCGATAGGCCTTAAGAATTACTTCGGTATCACTTCGGGTTTCAAACTTATGTCCCAGGGCTTCAAGCTCTTTCCGCAACCCAAGAAAGTTATAAATTTCACCGTTAAAGACCACGGTGAGTTCTTCGTCCACCATGGGCTGGCGGCCGCTAGAGAGGTCAATTATGGAAAGGCGCACATGCCCAAGCACGGCCTGGTTGTCTTTAAAGACACCTTCTTCGTCAGGGCCACGGTGCTTCAGGAGGGCCAGGCCCTGGCGGACCATCGCCTCGTCTTTTTTAGAAACACCTGAAAGGTCTATTATGCCGATTATCCCGCACATTTAATCCTCTTTAGACTGCTTCGCCTGTCCCGAGCGCAGCGAAGGGATCTCCCACACGGCTCCTTGCCGTGACAGGAGAAAGACCTTCTCACTTTTTTCCTATGCGGCCAAAGTCTCTTCATATAGTTTTTCAAATTCTTTTACCATTTTGGCAAAGGTGAAGTGCTCAAAAAAGTGCTTTTGGGCCGCCTCAGCCATTTTAACTTTGAGATTCGGCTCTTCAGCAAGCAGGCTTAAGGCCGCGGCCATCTTTACTTCGTCATCACTTGGCACCAGGAGGCCGGTTTGGCCGTCTTTGACTATTTCAGGGTTTCCGCCAACAGCGGTAACCACCGCCGGAAGCCCCACGGCCATAGCCTCAAGCAAAGCCAACGAAGTGCCTTCACTGAAGCTTGATAAGGCAAAAACATCGGCCACTTGCACCAGTTTCACCGCGTCCTGGCGAAAGCCTGTAAAAATTATGTGTTCAGAAAGCCCGAGTTCTTTTGTCAGGGCCTTTAATTTTTCCATTTCCGGCCCGTCACCAATGAGAAGCCCTTTAATTTGGGAGGCTTTGGTCCTCGCCATGGCAATGGCCTTAAGAAGCATAGGCAGGTTCTTTATAGGGTCAAAACGCCCTACTGTGGCCACTATAAAATCCTTTCTGCTAAAGCCGAGCCTGGCTCTGATTTTTTCCTTTTCTCCCGCAGGGATTGTTTCCGGCGGAATGATACCGTTATAAATCACGCGTATTCGTTTTCGGGAAAGGCCTTCATATTTTACAAGCCTTTCTTTGACCTCTTCTGATACAGCCACTATTTCGCTGGCAAGTGGCTGAAGCACCAGGCGATTAAAGATGTTTTTCGGACGTTTTAATACCTCCGGGTAATGGCGGCCGTGCTCATGAAAAATGAGTTTAACCCCCGGGTTAAAAAGCCTGGCCAGGCCGGCATAAAAGAAAGGCGTGTATTGGTGGGCGTGAATCAGCGCTATCCGATGTTCTCTTATAAGGCGGCTCAAATTCCAGACCAGGTTTAAATCAATACCTGGCTCCCGAAAAAGGGGGAAAACCGGGATGCCCTCTTGCCGCAACTCAAGCCCCCATTTTCCGGGCTCTTCAAGGGTAGCCACTATTACTTTGGCTTTTTTGCTAAAGGCGCGGGCCAACTCGCAGACCAGGCGTTCTGTGCCGCCCGGGTTTAAAGCGTGGGCCACGTGGCATATTACGGGCTCAGGGTAGGTAAGCATCAAGCACCTCTAGCTTTTTCTCCCAGCTATAGTCTTTTTCCATTCTCTTGCGGGCGAGCCGGCCTATTTTATGGGCCTTGACTGGGTTTTTCAATAATTCCTTAACGGCTTCAGCAAAATCTTTTGCCTGGTGAGCTACGAGAAGCTCGCTTTCCTGAAACGTGATACCTTCAGCCGCCTCTGGTGTGGCCACTACGGGTTTGGCCATGGCCATGGCCTCAAGCACTTTGTTTTGAATGCCGCGGGCCAGCCTGAGTGGGGCCACACACACATCAGCAAGAGAGATATAATCGCGGGCGTCTGGCACAAAACCTGTCACCTGAACCCCTGGTTCTTTAGATAGAGCTTCTACTTCCGGCAAAGGGTCTTTGCCTACAACGTAAAAAGTGGCTTTAGGGAACTCGTTTTTTACCAGCGGCCAGATTTCTCTGGCGAACCAGATTACCCCTTCGGCGTTTGGCCAGTAATCCATAGCTCCGGTAAAAACCACAGTTGGCCCGTTTTTTTTAAGTTTTGAACGATAAGCCGGGCTGAAAAAATCAAGGTCAACGCCGTTTTCAAGCACCGTTACTTTCGGGCTACTTTCCACCTTCTCTTGAAAAAGCGCAGCTTCAGCCGCGGAGACCAGAAAGACCCGGTCAAAGGCCTTGACGATTTTCTTTTCGTATGTCCGCATGCGACCGGCCTCAAGGGCATACACCAAGCGCCAGGGAAACCCTGATCTCTCAGCGTAAAGACGCCATTTTTCCGAGTCCACGTCCATAAAGTCAAGAAAAAGGCGGGCTTTAGTTTCAGGCCCTCGGAAAACATATTCAGCGGCCGGCGCACACGAACAAAAAATAAGACTTATTGGATCTTTTTTTACTAGTTGATTGAAACGGACCTGCAACTCTTTGGCGTAAAAGTAAACTACTGACAGACTACCTTTGGGTAAAGCCTTAAAAGAAGCAAGTTTTCGCCATTTTTTGGGCTTGAAGTCAAAAAATACATTTTTAAGGGGTAAGTCCAGGCGGTTAAGCTCGTTAAGGTCTCTTTCTTCGTCAAGGTGGCAGATAAGGCTTACTTCGTAGCGCCTGGTCAAGTATTTCAGGATGTTATAGGCCCTTAGTTTATCGCCTTTGTTGGGGGGAAAGGGGAAGCGGTGGGCAATAAAGATGGCGCGCTTCATAAGGCGATGCGCCCCCTTAGCTTCGGCCCCAAGTAATTTGCGGCCTTTTCTGGAAGTTTTTGCCAGATTTTTTCTATCAGGGGCCGCACTTTTGAGACCTTTTCTTCTTCGGCTGGCACGCGGTACCAAAAGAGCGCTTTTTCTTCAGCTCCCCATTGTTTTTTGAAGCGATAGGTGCCACTACCAGGTGTTGAACGGCCAAAGTCAAAAATTTTGGCTCCTTTTTCTATGGCGAGAGAGAGCATCTGCCAGTAAAGGAGCATGTTGGGGCTTATGCGTTTATATTCTCTCAGTGAAGCGGCCCAGGGCACCGTGGCTGTTTCGTTACTAAAAATGATAATGCTTGCCGCCAGAGGTTTCCCTTTAAGGTGAACCATAACCACTCTGGCTTTATCTTCGTAAAAAGAAACGATGCTTTTGAACCAGGAAAGGGCGTGGGGCGGAGAGCCCAGGTAATGCATGGTTTTGGTATAAATGCGGTAAAAGGCTGGCAAAAGTTCAACTCCGGCTACTACCGCCTCGGCGCCTTCTTTCATGGGGCGCCGCACCTGGCTGCGCACTTTTGATTTGAGTGCCTTCCAAAGGTCGTCGCTTTCGTCTGGCAAGGGAAGAAGAAGTCTTACTTTGGCTACCTGGCCGCTATTTTTCGGAAGAAAGGCCGGTTTTTCGGGAAACCTGATCTCAAGAGGGCCTATTTCTTCGGCTATTTTTTGAGCGTGAAAAACAAGGGCCTTTTGGGCTTCTTCGTCAGAAGCAAGGGGCCCGCCGTAATCACCAAAGGGAAGCGAGATTAGGCTTTTCCCTCGAAAGCCTTTAAAGATAACCAGTGGCAGCGCCCCACGGAGCTCTTGGCCTTCATAGGCCAGCAAAAAAACAGGGGCGTGGCCGTAAGCCCTAGCCACAGCTTTAAGCCAGGCCAGGTGATGATACGGCCCAGGGGCGAAATCCTTTATTAAGTCGTCCCAGTCGGGGATTTCGTTTAAAAATACTCTCTTAACCCTCATCAACCAGCTCTTTTAGGCTACAATTAATCCGAGTGTTTTTACACGACAAATTTATCGCCGCTGACATAATCGCTAAAGCAAAGTAACCTTCGCTGTCACTGCGAGGCCTTTCCTTCTTTGTCACTGCGAGGAGCCGAGGGCGACGAAGCAGTCTCCGAGATCCCTTCGCTGCGCTCGGGACAAGGATTGCTTCGCTTCGCTCGCAATGACAATGTAAAGTAGCTCGCAATGACAATATTTCTTACTGTCTCTACGAAGAGCCGTCCTTCCTGTGTCTGCGAGGAGCTGACTCCATTTCGTCACTGCGAGGCCGTATGGGCGAAGCAGTCTCTGTTTTTTTTGCAAAATTTCACCTTTAGTTAGCTGTGTGCTGAAGTAAATTTTAGAATTATTTCTTATATATATCTCCCCTTGGTCCTATTTTTACTACTAAAATAATGCGTTCTTTTTTATAAACTTTAATTAACATTCTATACTTTCCAACTCTTACCCTGTAAATGTCTTCTTCTCCTGCTACAGGTTTTATGTCTATTCTTTCTTTATTTATCAAGAGATATAAAATACTATCTATCTTTTTCTGATATCCTTTTGCTAATTTTTTATAAGTTTTATATGCCTGTTTTGAAAATTCTATGTGCCAAAAGGCCATGAAATAGTCTCTTTATTCTTTAATTCTTGTTCTGATCTTTCTATTTCTTGTTTTTCTTCAATTGTTAAAGGGGAAGTATCTTCTTCTAAAAATACTTTTTCAAAAATCTCCTGCTTTTCTTCTTCATTTAACTTTTTCAACATTTCAATTATTATATCTATTGGAATAGAAACGTTTTTTGTTTTCATACTATGTCTCCTGAAGCATAAAATTTTGAAAGATCTATTTAAAGGTTTAGAATATTTCTTAACCCTTATCAACCAGCTCTTTTAGGCTACAATTAATCCGAGTGTTTTTACACGACAAATTATCGCCGCTGACATAATCGCTAAAGCAAAGTAACCTTCACTGTCACTGCGAGCCCGTATGGGCGAAGCAGTCTCTGTTTTTTTTGCAAAATTTTTAAATGTTATAAAAGTTCCAAAAATTCTTCCACACTTAATCCTGCTTGTTTTAAAATATGAGATAAAGTTGATCTTTTAATCGGTTTATGTGCAGGAACTATTAATTTCAATTTCTTATCTTTCGTGTATTTATGAAGCCTTATATGGCTCCCTTTCTGCCGCACCACAACCCATCCATCTCTCTGGAGAGCTTTTATTACTTTATCATAGTTTAGGCTAGGGACTTTACTCATATAGTTAACTCTATTATTTTGACTTGCTTTTCTGCAAAAGAGACTAAATCATCTTCAACGGGCTCAAGGTATAACTCTATAGCTTCTTTAATATTCTGAAGGGCTTCTTCTACAGTATCACCTTCACTAATACATCCTGGCAATCCGGGAACATATACGGTATATCCACCTTCTTCGCTAGGTTCTAAAACGATTTTAAGTTTCATTTTTATTCTCCTACAATTCTTATTTTCTAGTTGAGAATTTTTCTTTTAACCCTCATCAACCAGCTCTTTTAAGCTAACTTTGGGTAGTGACTCTAGAGATTTTAAAACTTCTTTTAACGGCGCGAAAGAAAAGTCTTTTAAAAGTTTATGGAATCTTTTTTTAGTTTTCGACAAATTTTGGTAATGCCTGAAGCGAGATTTAAGTGGCGCTTTTATGCGCGGCTGGGACGGGTCAAACTCCCAGGGGTGTACGTAAAAAACAAAGGGAAGTTTTTCTTTTTTATTTACGCGCTTTAGGAGATACCTGGTCAAAAAATAAGGAAAAAGCCGAAAATAGCCCCCTCCGGCCACAGGAATGTTCATTTTTCCTAAACGGGCCGTAGAAACAGGGAATTCTTTGAGATTGTGTTCTTTGATCACGAAAGGGCGACGCGGGGCAGAGGGGATACCGTAAAGGTCATGATAAATGGGAAAGATGCTTGAATCGTAAGCGTAGCCCTCTTCAGCAAGTATCTTTAGGGCCCAGATGGTCTTTCGGGTGACGGAATAAGTAGAGGCGCGAAAGCCCAGAACTTCCTGGCCAGCTATATCTTCAAGAACTTTTTTGCTTTCGCGGGCCTCCTTACGGAATTCTTCTGGTGTCATTTCAAAAAGAGGCTTGTGGCTTACGCCGTGAGAGGCCACTTCGTGACCGGCTTGGGCGATAAGGCGGATAAGAGCTGGATATTTTTTAGCCACCCAGCCTAGGCAAAAAAAGGTGGCTTTAACGCCCTCCTCAGCTAGAAGGTCAAGGACAAGCTTGGTGTTTTTTTCCACCCGCGGGGGGAAGACGTCCCAGTCTTCAGGTTTTACCACTTTGGCGAAGGCTACTACCTGAAAGTATTCTTCCACGTCAACGGAGAGGGCGTTAATCATCATAGCTCCACAAATTTAAGTTCAGGAAGCTTAGGAATTTCACCGCGCCTTACCAGATGTCTGAAAAAGACGCGTAAGGCCTCCTGTTTTAAGCCAGATAAGTCATATTCAATGCCTTTTAAATAGACTAGGCATTCGTTGATTCCTAATGAAGTGAGGTTTCGGCATGCTTTGGCTATATCGCCCAGGGCTGCTGTGCCTTTGGCCCGGGAGAGATAGAGTTCACGGGCAAAGGCCTTTATGGTGTCTTTCTTTTGTTCCCAGGCTTCTTTTCTCACGGCAAGGACCGCGAAGACAAAGGGAAGCCTTGTATGTTCCATCCAGAGGGCGGCGAGATCGTGGCATTCTAAAAAATTATTTTTGGTTCTGAGGATAAGAGCCTCGTCTCCAATAGCAAGATAAGCCGAGGCATCGCGGCTCTCTTCGTAAGTGCCGGGGCGATAAAGCGGCTTAAGGCCACAAAAGTCTTCAAGTAAAAGTTTGAGCAAAGCCACTGATGTGGCGCTGGCCCTGGTTAACACTATTTCCTGGTGAGAGAGCTTTTCCAGGGGAAGCCGCGAAAAAAGAAGTACACTTCCCACTCTCCCCGTGGCGGAAATAGAAATGTCTGGCAGGAGTAGGTAGTTTTCTGCGTGGGCGGCGTACTCAAACGAAGACACCAGAGCCATATCAAGTTCGCCTTGAGAAAGTAATCGGTTAAGCTCACTTGGGTGAGCCTCGTAGATTCCCCAGGCAGTTTTTTGTTTGTTAAGCCCCCAAACAAGGGGTGCCGTATTCAAATAAGAAACAAGCCCTATTTTAAGCATGGTCACACCCTGAAAATTTTAAATAACATAACACCTGTTAAAGAAATAAAAACGAGGCCTAAAGGTTGAATTAAAAGAGGCGATACAAGGCCTTTATCGCCAATATATTTGAAGATTAAAAAAGCTATTAGGCCCGTGGTCATAAAGAAGATACTTAGGCTTAAGCCTTTGCCTAAAGATTCACGTCCACGTTGACCCATCAATACAGGAAGAGAAAATAGAAGCAGAGCGGCTGAAAGCAAAGGATAACACAAGCGATAAGTAATTTCACTTTCCGTTACCACTGTTGGTAGGCCAGCTTGCTTTAGAAAACTTCGTTGTTCCCAGAGTTCTTGGAGGCTGTGAAGTCTTGGAGTCTTTTTTACTAGCATAACTGTATCCGGATCAAACTCAAGTATTAAGGAATATTCATTGAACCACGTAGGTATGAAGTGATTCTTTTTTTCTTTTACGACTCCGTTTTTAAAAATCCAGCGGCCGTTTTTAAAAATAGCTTCTTTGGCCCAGATAATGCGCACTGGTTGCCCCTGTGAATCCACCTTGGCGTAAACAACATTTCTTACGTAGGTAACCGAAGAGGTTATCAGCTGTCCTATAAAAAAAGAATTTATTCCTCTAAAGTGGAGTTTCCCTTTGAGGATAACGCCCTGGGGATTTTTTTTACCGATTTTAGTTTCCCAAACAAAGGTTGATCGGTAAGCCGATTCTGGAAGTAGGGAATCAGAAACAATGACAAATAGTAGAGAAAAGAGAAGGGCAAAGGTTACGTAGGGGAAGGCAAGTCGCATAGCCGAAAAACCAAGAGACCTAAAGGCAATAAGTTCATTTCCTCTAGCCAGAAAAGCAAAGGCCAAAAGCCCGGCTAGCACCAGACATACCGGCCAAAGGTCAAACAAGATTTCGGGGATGCGCCAGAGTATATATTCTAGTAAAAAATAGAGAGGAACTTTGGCCTTAAGTACATTATCTAACTTGTCAAAAAACTCTATAAGGGCGTAAATGCTGATAAAGACGGGGAATATCAAAGCAGCTACAGTAAAATAAGGTTTTAATAGATAGCGGATGTATATCTTCATTTAGTACGGCCTGATTAGTCTTTTTTTAGTTGCCCAGAATAGCAAAGTTAGTACCAAAATCAAAAATATATTGGGTATATTAGAAGCCATAAGAGGAGATAGTTTTTGGGTTTCAGCCAGGCTTATCCCCAGAGATTGCAAAAAATAATAGCCCAAATAAAGAATAACAGCCACTACTCCTCCTGTTACTCTGCCGGAGGTTTTTATCATACTCCCAAGATAAGCTCCTAAAATAGGGAGAAAAAAAGCCGCCCAGGGAAAGGCTAAACGACGATAATACTCAGTTATATATTTGGCACGCTTGGGATCATTAGGGGGCAAAGAAATGGTCTTCTCTTTTAGTTCTTTAAGGCTCATTTCACCGCGGCTTGGAGTTCTGGTGGCTTTGAGTTCTTTAAGTCTGGTTCGGTAAACATATTTTTGAAATTCAATTTCCTGGACAGAAGAATAGTCCTTGCTTATCAAGTGTACACTCCCCTTGTCCAGATGGAGTTCTAAGATATCATCTTTCAGGGTAAACCAGCCTTTTTTAGCAAAAATAAGCCCTTTTTGCCCCTTCTGGGTTTCATCAAGGATAAAAACAATGGCGAAGTTTTTTCCTTTTTCCCAGGACTTTTTTACAAACATGGTTAACCCGTTAGTGATAGGCACAAAAGTTTTAGCGGGAATACCATTTTCTATTTTTCTTTTAGTGAGTTCAAAGAGAAAGGTCCGATAAGCATGTTTGCTCCAGGGAATAAAAGAAAGGGTAATAAAATAAGTAATTATCAAAGTGATTATCGAAAAGAGAAATACCGGCCGTAAAAGCTTTTCAAAAGAAAGACCAAGGCTTTCTAGGGCTAGTAATTCTTTATCTTGAACAAGCCGCATAAAAAGGAAGAGTGAGGCCATTAAGGCCGCTAAAGGTAAAGCATAGGAAAGTAAAAGGGGTAAGAAATAGGTTATCAAGCGTAAGTAATCTTTGACACCCAAATTTTCCTCAGTGAGGCTTACCAAAAGTCCGATAAATCTGGTAAAAAGGAGTAAAGAGGTAAGGCTTAAAAGAGTGATTACAAAGTTTTTCCAGAGTTCAGTACTCAAATATCTAAAAAGAATCATGGCTTAACTTTACCAAAATAAAAAGAGAGGGCCAGTTTGAAGGGGAAAACTACTTCATTTTTTTTGCTAATTTCCCTATCCATTATCGTGTATCTGACCCTTTATCCTTTTAATTTTTTAGGAAATTTTAGGGAAATTGAGCTAAAAATCTTTCTATTACATCCTGAAAAGCATTCTTTATCTGATATTTTCAGCAATTTTTTACTTTTTTTCCCTATAGGTTTCTTCTGGTTTTACGCCACTAAGACTTATCGAAAATGGATTTCCCTAGCGATGTTATTCTTTTTTGCCGCTATATTTTCTTTCACCCTTGAATTTTTTCAACAGTTTCTGCCAGAAAGAATCTCCTCTCTTACTGATGTAGCTACAAATACATTGGGAGCAGTGGCCGGATTTTTAGCCGCGCCTTTTCTTTCCCTGCCTAGAAAGTCCAGGTTTAGCCTTGATGAATACTTTGCCCTTTTTATGGTTTTTTATCTTTTGGCCGAGCCTTTTATTCCCAGTTTGGATATCGGAGACTTAAAATATAAGCTCAAACACATCTCTTTTTCTCCGGGTTTAAACAATGTTTTTTTATCCTCTTTTTTTATGGCCTATGCCTTTAAAAGGTTTTCCTGGGCCTCTTTAGGATTCTTTTGGCTACTGATAGAAGGGTTTAGGTATTTGGTGGTAGGTATAGTTTTAAATCCTATTAAATCCTTTTTGCGTTTGATTTTGGCATTCCTTTTTAAGTCTTTTATAAAACAAAAAGATTTTTATGTTTGGGCCTTTGCTATTTGTTATCTGCTTGAGGCTTGGGCTCCTTTTTCTTTTCGGCATCCTTCATTTAAAATAGACGCTTTGATACCGTTTAAGTATTTTTATGATAATGTTTCTTTCGGTGCTATTTTTTCCCTTTTTAGAGAGCTTTTTTGTTTTGTCTTTTGGGGGCTTATTCAAGGTTCTATTGGGGGAGCTTTTTTGCTTTCGTTAGTAGCAGAAGTTGGCCAGCTTTTTATAGTAGGCCGATACGCCGATGCCACGACCATTTTTCTCGCCATTTTAGGTACGTTACTGGGTAGAAGCCTTTTAGCTTCATCAAAGGACGTTAAACTACAGAAAAAAAGTGCGGAGGTCCCTTTTGTCTGAGGAAAAACCCTCGGTTTTTAAAGCCATAAAAGAGATTTTCAGGAAGTCTCCCCAGGAAGAAGCCAGAGAATTCACCGAAGAAATAACCGAGTTAATAGAAGAAGGTGAAGATAAAGGGCTTCTTTCTCCCGAAGAAGGGGAGATAATTATCAATATACTTGAGGTGCGCAATGTTCCTATACGGGAAGTAATGGTACCCCGTAAAGACATAGTGGCCCTTGAAGTAAATGCTGATTTTGAAAAAATAAAAGAGACTATTCTTCAAAAACCTCATACTCGTTATCCGGTTTATGAAAAAGACCTTGACCAAATTGTAGGAATTACTCATATAAAAGACCTGTTTCGTTTGTGTAAGAATGATAATCCGTCAGGCCTCAAAGAGCTTTTGCGAGCCCCTTATATAATTCCGGAAAATCTGAAATTGATTGACCTATTAACAGAATTTAGAAAACGAAGAGAACAGATTGCCCTGGTTATCGACGAAAGCGGCGTTATCGTGGGGCTGGTTACGCTAATTGATTTGTTTGAAGAAATACTTGGAGAAGAAACCCCGGTTTTCCCCAGAGATCAGGAAGGCTGGTATATTGCCGATGGTTTAGTTAGAATAGACGACGTAGAACGGATTTTGAAAATAAAGCTTCCCAGAGGGCCTTACGAAACTATTTCTGGTTTTATAATCAATCAGGCAGGCCGTATCCCTGAAAAGGGAGAGCGGTTTCGCTTTGATGGCCTTCATGTGGAGGTCCTTTCCGCTGACGAAAGGCGAATTAAAAAGATCCGTTTCAGGAAAGATATCTGATGTGGCCTTATATTTTAGCCATTATTTCTGGAAGTTTACTTTTTCTAGCTCATCCTAAAGCAGGCTTTTCTTTTTTAGCTTTCTTTGCGCTAGGGTTGGTCTTTGAGGCCATAAAGGTTTCTCGCCAGGGCTTTAGACTTGGTTTTATCTTCGGATTTGTTTATTTTTGGGGCCTCCTTTACTGGCTTATAAATGTAATGATGGATTTTGGGGGGCTGCCGTTTTTAGCCGCGGTGGGGGTTCTTTCTCTTCTGGCCGCTTATCTAGCTTTGTATCTGGCCATTCCTTTCTGGCTTTCTGAGAAGCTTGGCTTGTTGCGACTCGGTCCTCTAAATGCCTTGTTTTGCGCTGCTCTTTTTACCTCTTTTGAGTTTTTACGAGCCAAAGTGCCTTTTGCTTTTCCCTGGGGTTTTTTGGGCACCACCCAGTACGAAAATATTTTTTTGATTCAAATAGCTTCTCTTGGAGGCGTTTACGCAGTTTCTTTTGTGCTTTATCTGATTAATTATGCCTGCTTTGCCTTTATAACCGAGCAATTTAAGGCCCGTTACACTATAGCTTTGGCCTTGGTGGTTTTTTTGGGTGCCTACCTTTACGGTGCAAAGGCCTTGGATCACAAATTTTCTGGTACGCCTCAAAAAGTGGCCATTATTCAGGGCAATATCCCTCAGGATGTAAAATGGAAGCCGGAATTAAAAGAAGAAAGCCTTGAAAAATATTTGAACCTTTCGCAAAGGGCCTTAAAAGAAAAACCAGAGGTAATAATTTGGCCAGAAACCGCTCTTCCCTTTTACTTTGGCCTGGAGAGGAATTTATCTCAAAAGATAGCGAACTGGGTGGCTTTCCACAAAGTATATCTAATTTTGGGGACTCCTCGATTAGAACGCGAGAATAACGGCTACAAAATTTTTAACAGCTTGTTTTTGCTTGACCGAAATGGACATGTAAAAGCCATTTACGATAAACAACACCTGGTGCCCTTTGGGGAGTTTGTCCCTTTTGAAGATGTATTACCTTTTTTGCGAACTTTTGCTGTGGCTGCTGGAGGCTATAGTCCTGGGCCAAAACATTCACCGCTTGTGATAAAGCCTGGAGAGGCCTTTGGTGGGTTGATTTGTTTTGAAAGCGTATTCCCGGATTTGGCCCGTGAACAGGTAAAAAAAGGAGCAACGGTACTTCTGGTAGCCACCAATGATGCCTGGTTTCGTACCAGTGCCGGGCCCTACCAGCATTTTGCCCAGGCGGTTTTTCGAGCTGTGGAAAACAGGCGTTATCTGGTTAGAGCCGCCAATACCGGGATTAGTGGGTTGATAGATCCCTATGGTCGCATTATACTTCGAACTCCCCTCGAAAAAGAGGCGTATCCTACGGTAGTAGTCAGACATTTATCTTATGAAAGCTGTTATACTAGATATGGAGATTGGTGGGCGATTGCTTGTGTATTGAGTTCTTTGCTTTTAATCGTCAAAAATTGGTGGGGGAGGAGAAGATGAAAAAAGGAGTTATGGAAGCCAAATCTGGTTTGATGACCCTTAATCCAGCTGAGATAAAAATGCAGATTGAAAAACTTGAGGAACGTATATCAAGTTTAAGGAGGTGTCTTTGATCCAGCGGCTAAAAGAGAACGACTCAAAGAACTGGAAAAAGAGCTGGTCAAAGAAGGCTTCTGGGACCGTAAAGACGCCAAAGAAGTTTTAAGGGAGCGGGCACGCCTTGAAGACCTTTTAGCCTCCTGGGAAAAGCTAGAACAGGAATTTGAAGATACGAGAGTTCTTTTTGAGCTGGGTGTAGAGGAAGATGATGAGGAAACACTTAAAGAAGTAAAAGCCCGCCTTAAAAATTTAGAGAAAACTATAGAAGAAGAAGAGGTTAAACTTTTTCTTTCTGGCCCTCATGATGCCTCTAACGCTATTGTTACTATTCACGCTGGGGCAGGGGGCACAGAAGCTCAGGACTGGGTTGAGATGCTTCTTCGTATGTATCTTCGCTGGGCGGAAAAAAAGGGCTTTAAGACCAGGATAATTGATATTCTTCCTGGAGAAGAGGCCGGCATAAAATCAGTAACCTTTATGGTGGAAGGCCCTTATGCCTATGGCCACTTAAAGGCCGAGTCAGGGATTCATCGGCTGGTAAGGATTTCTCCCTTTGACGCCAGTGGCCGGAGGCATACATCTTTTGCTTCGGTTTCCGTGATCCCTGAAATTGAAGAAGATATCCAGATAGAAATCAGGCCGGAAGACTTAAAAATAGAAACTATGCGTGCCAGTGGCCATGGTGGCCAGCATGTTAACAAGACTGAAAGTGCCGTGCGTATTACGCACCTGCCAACGGGTATCGTGGTCCAGTGCCAGAACGAGCGCTCCCAGCATCGCAATAAGGCCATAGCCATGGCTATATTGAAAGCCAGGCTTTATGAACTTGAGCGCCGCAAAAAAGAAGAGGAAAGGCAAAAACTTTACGGCGAGAAAAAAGAAATTGCCTGGGGTAGCCAGATACGCTCTTACGTGCTACAACCTTATCGGCTTATTAAAGACCACCGCACAGGAGTAGAAGTGGGAAACGTAGAGGCGGTGCTTGATGGGGATATAGACGGTTTTATAAGGGCCTATCATCTGCAGAAAGCGGATTCTCTAGAAGTTCAGAATCGGGAGGCGGTTTCTTGACAGGCCGTTTAGCTGTAGCTAAGTTTAGAGAAGACATGACGGCCCCATCGTCTAGTGGCCTAGGATACTGGCCTCTCACGCCAGAGACCGGGGTTCGAGTCCCCGTGGGGCCGCCAAATTTTATTTTTGGCCTTCCTGGAATTTAATATTTCTGGTCACTTGAAATGAAAAAAGATTCCTCTATTTTAAAGCTCTGGCAACTCGTTAAACCTTATTGGTTTTTAATATTTTTGTCTATCATCTTTAGTTTTATTGCTTCTATCTTTTCAGGTTCTGTTGCCTGGTTAGTAAAGCCATTAATGGATAATGTTTTTTTAAAAGAAAACTATCATTATCTTAAATTTGTTCCCCTAGCGATAGTAGTAGTTTTCCTTTTTAGAGGCCTTTCTGTTTTTTGTCAGGCTTACTTTATGCGCATAGCTGCACTTAAGTTAACCAATAAATTACGTGCCGATATATTTGAAAAACTTCTTTTTTTACCTCTTTCTCAAGTGAGACGAGAGACTTCTGGTAGATTGGTATCACGCGTTATTAACGATACTAACATAGTAGAAACAAGTTTAACTGATGTTTTTAGAACTATAGTCCTTGAAAGTTCAACAATAGTAATTCTAATTGGCGTGGCATTATGGCGAAGTTGGGACTTAACTCTTCTTGCTTTAACGGTTTTGCCTGCCGTAGCTTTAATTTCAAGGAAACTGGCCAAAAAATCTCACCAGACCAGACACTTGGCCCAACAGGAGATGGCCAATCTTACCAGCCATCTTTCTGAAAGCCTACAGGGTTTAAAAGATATAAAGGTGTTTACGCAAGAAAAGTACATGTTAAAACGCTTTAATCATGCTTTAAATCAGTTTTATCGTTTTTCTTTGAAGCTTACAAAATATAATGAAGGAACTAAGTTTTTCGCCAACCTTATGGCTGGGGTTGGTGGCGGAGCTGTCTTTGCTTACGGAGGCCACTTGATTATAAAAGGAGCCATAAGTCCTGGAGATTTTTTCTCAGTGCTTACAGCTATTCTGATGATATTTAATCCGGTAAAAAAATTGTCTTCAGCTTATGCCAAAAGTCATGAAGCTTTAGCTGCCGTTGAGAGACTTGAAGAATTTTCGGGCTTGCCGAAAGAAGAGTCTGGAAAAATTAAAGCTTTCCCTCCAAAAATTGGCATAAACTTTAAAAGTGTAACTTTTAAATATCCCAGGGCAGAAGAAGCTGCTATTGAGAACATAGATTTGCTTATTCCATCAGGAAAAGTTTTAGCTATCGTGGGCCCAAGTGGTGCTGGAAAGAGTACCTTAATTTCTTTGATTCCTCGCTTTTTCGATCCTACTTCTGGAAAGATTTTTCTTGATAATATAGATTTAAAAGAGTTTGACTTAAAATCTTTAAGAGCTCTTATAGGTTTGGTTTCTCAAGACGTAATACTTTTTAATGCAACGGTGGCAGAAAATATTGCTTTTGGAAAACCGGAAGCCACCAGAGAAGAAATAAAACAGGCAGCACGGCTAGCTTATGCCCATGAATTTATTAAAGACTTGCCTCAAGGATATGATACTTTGCTAGGAGAAAAAGGTTTTAACCTTTCAGGGGGCCAGCGGCAGAGAATAGCTATTGCTAGAGCCATACTTAAAAATCCTCCTATATTAATTTTAGACGAAGCAACCAGTCATTTAGATTCAGTTTCCGAACAGCTAGTACAAAAGGCCATGAATAACCTGATGAAAAATAGAACAACTATTCTTATTGCCCATCGTTTATCCACCGTAAAAAATGCAGATATTTTAGTAGTTATGGAAAAAGGTAAAATAATTGCTCAAGGAAAACACGAAGAATTGCTACAAAAATGTCATGTATATGAAGAATTATACGAATCTTTTGTGAGGCATTAAAGAGGAATTGCAATGAAAGTTAGCGGTTTTACCTTTTTAAGAAATGCAGAAATGTTGGGTTATCCATTTGTTCAATCTATAAAGTCTATTTTACCGATAGTAGATGAATTTATTGTGGCCTTAGGTCCTTGTGAAGATAATACTGAAATAAAACTTAAAGAAATAGATACTCCAAAACTAAAAATTATCCATACACAATGGAATGAAAATATGAGAACAAAAGGTTTTGTGTATGGTCAGCAAAAAAGTATTGCTCTTTTTAATTGCACAGGAGATTGGGCTTTTTATCTGGAAGCCGATGAAGTTATACATGAAGATGATTTACCAAAAATAAAAAGAGCTATGCAAAAATATTTAAATGATCCCGATGTAGAAGCCTTAGCTTTTGATTATATCCATTTTTATGGTAATAAAAATACCTATATATGGTCTCCTGGATGGTATAGAAAAGAAGTAAGAATAATTAAAAATAATTTGTTTGTATGGGCTCCAAAAGGTTTATTTTTTCTTGTTGTAAATAATTATAAAAGAGGTCGCTATCCCAAAGCAGCTATGACTGGGGCTAAGATATATCATTACGGTTGGATAAGAAGTGAAGAACAAATGAATCTAAAGTTACAAAAGGTAGAAAAGTATTGGGGCAAAGAATATAAAGAAAAAAAATATGATAAAATTGATCCTAAAATTTTACGAGAGTTCAAAGGTAAGCATCCAAAAGTTATAGAAGACTGGTTACCACCCGCAGAAGGAATATTTCGAGCGGATCCCAATTATAAGTTAACCTGGAGAGAAAAGAAACATCGTGTTTTATTGTTTTTCGAGAAATTATTTAATCTGGATTTTAGCAAAAAGCATTTTAAATTGGTGAAATGATCATCGCTAACGATAAAGATAAAAGTTTAGAAAAATTTTTTCTTGCTTTGATTATTTCGTTGATTTTATTTGCATTTACTATAGTTCTTTCTAAAAGTATTAATACTATAATAATGATACTAATTTATTTGCAAGTTGTGATTTTTTCTCTTTTTAGCTCTAAGCTTAGAAAGCAAGTATTTAGTAATATTAAACAGCCGTTGCTTTATCCTTTTTTGTTTCTAGTAGGTATTTCTTTTTTTGGTGTTGTTTATAGCGAAGATTATGTTGAAGGTTTTAAGCGGGCAAAAACACTAGTTAACCTGATATTGGTTTATTGGCTCTTTTCTGTTTTGTTAGATTCTTGTTTTTTAAGCAATCGTCGGGTCAAGTTGATTTTTTTTTCTTTTTTGTTTGGATTGATTGTTTTTGATGTAATAGGGTTTTTAAGTTATTTTGGTATCTTTATAAAAGACTCAACGCTTATACCGTTTCGTCCTTTAGGAGTTCATCATATTTGGGTTGGAAACATCAATTCATTTGGTTTTTATGTAGCCACTATATTTTTGATTTTTTATAGGCTTTCTCTAAAGTTTACTGAGAAATTTTTTCTTTTCTCTTTTATCTTGATTGGTTTAGTTTCTATAATTTTGTCTACTTCAAGAACTGCCTGGTTGGGGCTGTTAGTCACTTTTATGATTTTACTTTTAGTTGTTTTTAGAAAACAGAAAAAGATATTATTAATAGTATTTGCAGTAATTTTTGTGTTTTTAATCTCTCTCTATAAATTTAATAATGTAGTTAATCAAAGAGTAAATTTAATTTTTTCCGATATTTCTAAATATCAGTCTGGAATTGTTGGTACTTCTATTGGTTCACGCTTTGTTATGTGGAAGGCTTCTTTTAAAATGTTTATGTCAAATCCTTTTTTGGGCGTCGGGACAGGCGATTATATCATTGCTGCAAAAGAATATGTAAAAAGTGGGAAATTCCCATCTTTACTTGCCCGATATAATCATCCTCATAATATGTTTATGTTTGTATTGGCAACTAATGGGCTTTTAGGATTAACAGCCTTGTTATATATTTTTTATAAAATTCTGATCTATTCCAAGAAACTCATATTAAGTAATAATCCGTTAGGATATATTTCTTTGTGTGCTTGTATCCATATGATTGTATCCGGATTTACTGAAAATGTGTTATTTATTCATATGTTGCTAGTTACTTTTAGTTTTATAATAGGGCTATGTATTAGGAGAACTACTTTAGAATGCTAGTGTTTATATTCAATTTTGTCTGAGTAGCGATACAATTCTATTAATTTGGCATATTTAAAGAAGTGTCCAGCTGCATTTAAGAATGATATAATAAATCCATCTAGTCCTTCTAGGAAGCCCTGTTTTAATAAATATATTTTTAAAAAGGACCATATAGAATGAGAAAATGGTGTAATAATAGATGGTTTAACCCCTTTTTTGAATAATTCTATAGCTGCTAGCTCAGAATAAACGTCTAATTTTTTTAACATTGATGAATAATTATCAAAAGAATAATGTTCTATATATGCCTGTAAGTTAATAGTTTTTCCATATGTAACCCATCTTTCATGAACTAATCCTTCAAATTTACCTGTAGATTTATCAAAAAGTCTTATTATTCTATCTGGCCACCAACCACATCTTTTTATCCATTTACCATGAAAAAAGTTTTTTCTACAAAAACTATAAGCGGAAGCATTTGGTTGTTTTATTATATTTTTAATGGTTTCTGCTGTTTCTTGTGGTATTCTTTCATCAGCATCTAGACTTAATACCCATTTATATTTAGTCTTTTCTAACGCACTTTGCTTTTGAGGCCCATATCCTTTCCATTTTTCTACAAAAACTCTACAGCCGAAATTTTTAGCAATTTCTATTGTTCTATCTTCACTTCCCGAATCTAAAATTACTATATCATCAGCAAAAGAAATGCTTTTTAAACAGGGAATCAAACGTTTTTCTTCATTTTTAGTAATAATTATAACCGAAATAGGAATCTTTTTCATTGTTAATAATATTATTTTCTTTTTAATATTCCGTTATCACAAAAGTATTTATCTGTTTTTAAAATTTTTTCTAAAAGAAGCTCATTTTTTAATAAATTATTTTTAGGTGCAGGGGGATGCCAAAGATGGAAACAAATAGCTAGGAAAGGATGTTCTTTGCGATATAATCCATAATTATAGCATCTTACTACTAACTCTGAATCTTCTCGTCCCCATCCTATAAAGTCTTCATTAAAGCCATTTATTGCTATAAGATCTTCTTTAAAAAAGCTCATGTTGCAACCTTTTATGCCTCTCAGTTTTCTATTTTTAAAACAAGGGAATTTTTTTATTCGAAAAATATGATGCCAATTAGATATTTTATTTGTTAATATGGCTTTTAAAAGAAATATTAAAGAATTTGCTTCTTTATAAGAGAAAAAAGGTTCTATTTTTTGGCCTACTAGAATCCTTTTTCCTTGAACAAAATATCCTTTTTCGGCTAGGAAAAGGTGATCTGCAATAAAAAATTTATGAGGTATACAATCTCCATCTAAAAAAATAATGTATTCATATTGGGCGATTTTAATAGCTTTATTTTTTATTCTGCTAAGTCTAAAACCTTTGTCTCGTTGCCATATATGTATAATTGGAAAAGGAGCCCTTTTTTTTATATTTTTTACTAATATTTTAGTTTCATTATTCGAACCATCATCTGCAATAATCACTTCATTTGGTAGATGTTTTTGGTTTATTAGTCCATCTATTACTTTTTTTAATGCTGAAGGACGATTGTAAGTTGATACAATTACAGATGTTTTCATTGTTTTATAAATAAAATAACAATTTTTATGTCATTAGTTTAATATTTCTGTAAGTTTAACAATCATTATGAATAATATAACAGGCTTTTCCAAAAACAAAAAGGGAGGCGGAGAGCCTCCCTTTAAAATTGAGGAGGGGGATGGTTTCTAAGCTATATCTTTCAAGAGGTCAGCTAACATGGCGTTGGCTACTTTTTTAGAATCTACCTGATAAGTGCCAGATTCAATTTGTTCCTTAATGGCCCTTACTTTATCGGCTCGAACATCAGGGGAGGTTTTCACTATAGATTCAATCTTTTTGATGTCTCGCGCTGTTTGGGAAATTTCTACCCGGTCTCGCTCAACAGCAGGTTGCTGGTTTGCTTGGGTTGCTTTTTGATTGAGCTCTTGGGTCTGGGCCTGTTTAACCTGTTCCGTCTGAACATTAAATTTTTGGTAAAGATTTTCTATTTTCATCGGTTATCTCCTTTCGCCTTTAATATTTTGGCGACGACCCTCTCTAAAAGCTTAGATTTTTCCTCCGAAGATATTTCTTCGGTTTCCTCTAATCCTTTTTCGGCATCAACAATTTTAAACTTAAAAGTTTTTTCATTATTCTCAACCCCTGGTTCTTGTTGTTTATTTAAACGCCAAGCCAGCTGATTTAATAAGTTTTTACCTTCTTCCGATATAGTTACTTTATCAGGAGTAGGCCTTTCTCTGTGCCAAGAGATTTTTCGGCCAGCTTGGCGGCCGTAATTTTTTATAACATTTTGAATTTTGTTAAAGTAGATATTCATTGTTCCGTCCTCTATAATACTTTTCGGGCAGAGGAAGAGGAGAACTTTAAAATTACATATTTTTAAAACGCTTTATTTTCAACCCTTTACCATAGGTGAAAATCTTCAATTTTTTCCCTTTCCCATAATTTCAATAAAGCCTAATAATTTGCCACATAGAAAGAGATCGTTACAAAATGTTTTGCTTAAGAGACATACGGGATTGCTGTGACTAAATGGCATATGGCAGATGGCCGGTAGCTGGTGGCTCAAGAGAGTGCGTCGTTGCCTTCGGCTCCTCGCAGTGACACTCTGAGAGACCTTGCAATGACACCCTAAAAAGTCTTTGCTAGCAAAGCGAAACAATCCCTATTGAAAGGCGAAAGTCTCGCTGTGCGATCTCAATCTATTTTCTAAGCTTTCGTAAAGGTTGCTTTAAAAATGTTTAATAATTTGAGATTATTAGTATATTGGATTATTGGAATAGATGCATTTTAACAAAAATTTTAATTAATATCCTGTTTTAAGCTTGCAAATTGGCCTTAATACTCGTATATAAAACTTAATAATTAAGACAAGAGAGAGGAGGTATTTATGAAACGGTTTAAAAAATGGCTTGGTATGGCTAGTCTTGCTTCTTTGCTTTTGGTCCCTATAGGATGTTCTACTGGTCTTAAGCCAGAGGACAAGGCTTTGATGCAGGAAGCCATTAAGGCTTCTCAAGAAGCCAAAGAAGCAGCTGCTCAGTGCCAGAATCTCCAGGAAACCCTTGCTCGCATAGAAGCTGCGGCTCAGAGGGCTGAGGCTGCGGCTCAGGCAGCTACCATGGCGGCTCAGAGAGCTGATGCTGCAGCTAATAGAGCAGCTCAAGCCGCTGCTAAAGCCGACGCTGCGGCCAGCAAAATTGAACGTGTTTTCGAAAAGAGCTTGACCAAATAATTTTAATTTTTAGCCGGCGGTATCCCTCTAATTTCACCTACTATATGAGGGATACCGTCTTTATTCTCTAAATATTTTCTTATTTCCATCCAGTAAAGGATAATTTTACCACCTTGTTCTTTTTTTAAAATATTGGCTAATCGCATAATTTCCGCAAAAGAAGAAGCAACTTTATTTTCAAAGTCTGGAAAGACTTGCAAATATATTTTGTTATCTTTTACGCCTAATTTATAAGGCTCGTATATTACTGTTACCGGAGTACCTACGGGAACTAGTGGGTAAAGAGCCTCAATATCTTCTGGGTACAGGCGCATGCAGCCGTGACTTACACGTCTTCCTATTCCCCAAGGCTTGTTAGTTCCGTGGATCATGTATGAGCCTCGGGAAAGATAAAGTGCTCGCGTTCCCAAGGGATTATTCGGGCCAGGGGGTACTACCTCTGGCAAATCAGGTTCTTCTTTCCTGATAGATTCAGGTACATGCCAGGGGGGGTTTTTTCTTTTGCGAACAATGGTATAAATTCCTAGTTCAGTAAGTTTCCCATCTGTGCCAATACCTATAGGAGCGGTATAAACTATTTTTTTATTTCCTTCTCTTGTAAAAAAATACAAACGCATTTCCGCAAGATTGACTACTAAGCCTGTTTTTACACTGGGTAATACGTATTGAGTAGGAATAACAGCTTCCTTGCCCGGAGGGGGGATCCAGGGGTCGTATTTAGGATTAGCCAGTATGATTTGATTATAACCTAGGTCATACCAGCGGGCGATATCAAGTAAAGTTTCATTTTCAGAAATGACGTGTTTCTTAACTTCCCCTACCACAGTATGATGGCTATCCCAAACGTATCTATCCAGGGCAAGGGCATTTCCAGCGAAAACAAGTAAAATAAGAGCTATCTTAATGGAGGGTTGAAATAACCGAAACGTAAGCGAGGGAATTCTTCGCCAAGCCTTTTTACTAAATTTTTTATGCCTAAACATTCGCTACCAGCCTCAAAATTTATCTTTTTTAAATACCAAATAGGGTCTATTGCATGATTACGTAGCTGAATAAAATCAATCCCCAAAGATACCATATCGCATAGGGCTTCAAACTCTTCTTTTTCATCGGTAAATCCGGGAAAAACAAAAAGGTTTAATGACACAAAGCCGCCGAGGTTTTTCATGCGCCTGATACTTTCCCTGACGTTGTGTAAATCATAACCTCTGGGCCTAAAATAGGCCTTATAATAATTGTCTCTAGCACTTGAAAGGCTTACCCTTATACTGTCAAGCCCGGCCTTACGGAGCCTTTCTACTTCATCAGGGAGGCTAGCGTTAGTATTGAGATTTATAGTGCCTCGCCTGGTGGCCTGGCGCATAAGTTTTATGGCTTTTTCTATCAGCCCAGCCTGAAGCAAAGGCTCGCCTTCGCAGCCCTGCCCAAAAGAAACCATGGCTCTTTGGGCCCCCTTTAAATGGGGAATCAGGGCTTCAGCCATTTCTTCCGCCGTGGGCACAAAGGCTATTCTTTCCTGGGCAATGTGGGGGCCGTCTTCGGCCTGCCAGGAAAGGCAACCAATACACCTGGCGTTACAGGATGGAGAACACGGAGCCGGGGCCTCAAAGCGTTTAAGCACAAAGTTTCTGGCTGCTGGGCAACGGTAACGCCTTACACAGTTTTCTACCAGATGTTTGACAAAACGGTTATTTGGAAAGCGTCTTAAGAATTCCTTAGCCGCCTTTTCTATGCGTTCTTCATTAAAAAAACGAACTTCCTGACGATGATCAAAGTCAGACCTAAAGGCCGTAGCCCAAAAACGCCCTCGGTGCCAGCCTGCCGCGGCATAAGAAAAAAGAGGAAGCGGCGGAAGCTCTTTTCGGCTTTCCAAATAAGGGCAGAGATAAACCTGAGTGTGCGCCGGGGCCAGATAGGCTGCCACGGCGAAAACAGGCTCGCCTGGAGCAAAGGGGTTTTCCTTAAGGACCACTGGTTCATCTTTATGGGGGTCATAGCCAATAGGATAGCGCTCAGGCAAAACATAAAGAGCACTGCCTACGGGCAAAGGTATAAAGTCTTCCCTTTCTGGCAAAACCACATCGTAGCCAGAGAGCCCCATGGCCAGGAGATAAGGGTGGTCGTAAATACGGCCTTCCTTATCGGCAAAAAGCAGCCTGGGGCTCTTCTCTGGTGCAGGATAAAGGCGTGGCCACATAAATTACAAAATAAAGCGGCTCAAGTCTAAGTCCTGGGCCACGTTGGCCAATTTCTCCCGCACGTACTCTGCGGTAATAACAATTTTAGTTGGCGCCACATCTGGAGCCTCAAAGGAAATGTCTTCAAGCAGTTTTTCCATAACGGTGTAAAGCCTTCTTGCGCCGATATTTTCAGTGCGTTCATTTACTTCGTAAGCAATACGGGCGATTTCTTCTACGCCTTCAGGTGTAAATTCAAGGATTACGCCTTCGGTTTCAAGTAAGGCTTTGTATTGCTTTATCAGGGCGTTTTCTGGTTCGGTTAAAATGCGGACGAAGTCTTTTTCCGTTAGAGGATCAAGTTCCACTCTGATAGGAAATCGCCCTTGAAGCTCAGGGATAAGGTCAGACGGTTTGGCCACATGGAAAGCACCGCTGGCTATAAAAAGAATATGGTCCGTGCGCACCATGCCATAGCGGGTGTTTACGGTGGTTCCTTCCACAATGGGCAGCAGATCCCGTTGCACTCCTTCGCGGGAAACATCAGGGGTACTACCTCCGCCGGCTCTGGCGGCAATTTTGTCTATCTCGTCTATGAAGATAATGCCACTTGTTTCTACCCGCCTGATGGCTTCTTTGGCCACTTTGTCCATATCCACCAGGCGGTTGGCTTCTTCCTGCTTAAGAAGTTCAAGGGCTTCTTTTACTTTCATTTTTTTGCGTTTGGGGCGTCTGGGAAAAAGATTCCCCATCATGTCGCGAATTTGCTGTTCCAGGTCTTCAAGTCCGGTGGCGGCGAGCACCTCTACCATTGGAGCAGGTTTCCCGGCCAGTTCTATCTCGACGAATTTGTCATCAAGTTCTCCCCGGCGAAGTTTTTCGCGGAATTTTTCCCGGGTAGAAGCAAAGGTGGCGCTATCTGTGTCAGAGGGTGGAGGGAGAAGCAGGTCAAGGATTCTGTCTTCAGCCAGGTAGGTGGCTTTTTCTTGCACGCGTTTTTGTTCTTCTTCGCGGACCATTTCTACGGCTATGTGGACGAGATCCCTTATCATGGATTCTACGTCTCGGCCCACGTAGCCCACTTCGGTAAACTTGGTGGCTTCTATTTTTAGAAAGGGGGAGTTAGAAAGTTTGGCAAGCCTTCTAGCTATCTCTGTTTTACCCACACCGGTGGGGCCGATAAGGATAATGTTTTTGGGGTAAATTTCTTCTGATAGAGGAGGCGGCACCTGTTGTCTTCGCCAGCGATTGCGAAGCGCTATGGCTACAGCCTTTTTGGCCTTGTCTTGGCCAATTATATACTTATCAAGTTCGGCTACTATCTGGCGTGGTGTAAGTTCGCTTCCGGTAAGCTTTTCCATAATTTCCTCCTATAATTCCTCAACTACGATTTGGTCGTTCGTATAAACACAAATTGAAGCAGCAATTTGCATGGCTTCAAGGGCAATGTCTCGTGGGGGGAGGTCCGTGTGTTTTAAAAGGGCCTTGGCCGCAGCTAAGGCCATAGAACCACCTGAGCCAATGGCGAGCACCTGATCATCAGGTTCCATCACGTCACCTGCCCCTGATAGCAAAAACATGTGATTTTTGTCACAGGCAATGAGCATGGCTTCAAGGCGTCTTAAGGTCCTTTCTGTACGCCAGTCTTTAGCTAGTTCTACTACGGCTCTCACCAGTTGCCCACCATAAGCTTCAAGCTTCTTTTCAAGCCTTTCAAAAAGAGTTAAAGCGTCAGCGGTGGCCCCGGCAAATCCTACAATGACTTTTCCGTGATAAAGCCGTCTTACTTTGCGGGCTTTGTGTTTGATAATTGTTTCTCCAAGAGAGACCTGTCCGTCACCAGCTACTACGACTTTACCGTCTTTTTTTACGGCGATAATCGTTGTTCCCTTCATTTTTTTTACTCCTTTTAGCCCTGGGATGTGAATCGTCATAAACTCGGGCAAGCCTTGAAAAATCAAGGTGTGTATAGCGCTGGGTGGTGGCCAAGCGCGCGTGCCCAAGCATTTCTTGAATAACTCTAAGGTCAGCACCGGCTTCTAACAAGTGGGTGGCAAAGGAATGTCTTAAAGTATGAGGTGAAACTTCTGGCAAACCTAGATAAAGAGCGTATTTTTTAACTATTCTATGAATACTCCGGCTGGATAAAGGTTTGCCGCGCACACTTAAAAAAAGATGCCGCGTTTCCTTCTTTTTGCGCTTAAGTAGCTTTTCACGGGCCTCAAGGTAAGTCAAAAGAGCGGTTTTGGCTTTTTGGCCAAAGGGGGTGAGCCTTTCTTTTCCCCCCTTACCTTTTATGCGAAATACTTGGAGGTCAAGCAGCACATCATCAATAGAAAGAGAAGCCAACTCAGAGACCCTTAGCCCTGCTCCGTAAAGAATTTCAAGAATGGCTTTGTCCCGCAAAGCCAAGAAGTCGTCTCCGGTTGGCTTTTCAAGCATGGCAAACACTTCGTCAACGTTTAAAACCCGGGGCAGTTTGCGCTCAAGCTTTGGGCCTTTAAGGAATAAAAGCCGCTCGTCGTTGAGCTTATTATTCTTTTTTAAAAAACGAAAATAGGCCTTAAAACTTGAAAGCTTTCGCGCAAGACTTGCGCGAGAAATTTTTTGCGCCAATTTTGCCAAATATAGCCTGATTTCAGGGAGAGTGGCTTGAGCGGGGTCCTTCCCTAAGGCCTCTTTTAATTGATAAAGATCTGTAGCGTATGAACGCACCGTGTTTGGAGAGGCCCTTTTTTCGTTTTGTAAATAATTTAAAAAGTCTTCAATGATCATTTTAGAAAATAAATGCTATCATTGCGAATGCCTTTTTGTCATTGTGAGTGAAGCGAAACAATTACATGAGATTGTTTCGGCTGCTGGGGGCAGCCTCGCAATGACCCTTTTAGGGTGTCACTGCGAGCCCGTATGGGCGAAGCAGTCTCTTTAAGTATGGCATATTTTGCAAAGGTCTCCATTGATAAAAGCAAAATAGCAAAGAAAGAGCCTGCCGCAAGGTGGCAGGCTCACATTGAGGATAGGCGGGCCGGTTAACACTCTATATCAAAAGTAATCAAAAGTAAGAGTTGGTAGTTTTGTGGGCCTCACATACTTCTTCAACGCGGTCTTCAATCAAACGGCCTTTTTTCCAGATACGCTTGCGTATTTTGTGGCATTTTGTTTGTTGGTTGTAGGAAAGCGGTGTGGCTTCAACTACGTTATCACCCTGCCGATATACCACTGTATGTCCGGTGCTGGCGGCGTTGGCAGAGGCCTGAGAACTTATTTCTGTAAGTCCCCCTCCCAATACAGCTCCAGCTGTGGCTCCAATGACTGCGCCTCGCCAGGGATTATTGTTGTCTAACATGGCTCCAGTTACAGCCCCTACTGCTGCCCCTAAAGTTGCTCCTTGGTAAGAAGCACTTTGCTGGGTAGTGGTACAACTGTTTAAGACTATTAAAAATAATAATGGCATTAAACATAGAATTATCTTTTTCATGGCTACCTCCTTTCTTTTTGACACTTTTAGAATAAGCAAGATAGATGCCAATTTTATTTGTCCAACAGGGATGCTAGGAGAAATTCTTCGCTATGTTCGGAACAACTAAAGTCGTTTTTTAGGTCCTAGCGAATTTCAACAGACAGTAGTTTTGACTTATTTATTTTAGAGTGCTTAAAAAGCTAAGTAATCTTGATTGTTTTAAAACAAATTTGTCGAAAGTTCGGAAAAACTGTTTGTATTAAAAAGAGACGTTATCTTTGCTAGCCAGCAAGTAATGTTTTATTAACCTCCATGCCCCAAAGGGGCACAACGAAGGCATGAAAACATTGAAAAGAGAGGAGCCATGGATATTTTGTTGCTTCAAAAAGTCTTTAAAAAGGAGGTATATACCCATGGCTCCTGAAAAAGAAAATAACCAGGTTTTAAGAATTATTCATCCCATTTGTTGTGGCCTTGACGTTCATAAGCGTTTCGTCTCAGCATGTATCCTAAAGACTCTTCCTGATGGTTCTATAGAAGTCGAAGTTCGAGAATTTGAAACTTTTACCGACGATCTTATAGCCCTGAGAGAATGGCTGATCGAAAAAGATTGTCCCATTGTAGCCATGGAAAGCACAGGTGTTTACTGGCAGCCTATACACAATATTTTAGAAGGCTATGTGGAAGTGATCTTAGTCAATGCCAGGCATATCAAAAATGTCCCTGGACGAAAGACGGATGTCTCAGACAGCCGCTGGTTAGCAGAATTACTTCGTGTAGGTCTGCTACGGGCAAGTTATATTCCCCCAAAACAAGTTCGTTTCTGGAGAGAGCTAGTACGACTTAGACAGAAACATGTCAAAACGCTTGCTGATTATAAGAAAAGAGTTCAAAAGCTTTTTGAATCAGCAAATATTAAGCTAGACAATGTAGTTTCAGATTTGTTTGGGGAAACAGGTCGTCAAATCATGAGATTACTTTTAGAGACCCCCAAGCCTAGCCTTGAAGAAGTTAGGGTTTGTGCTAAAGGGAAACTTAAGAAGAAAGTAGAAGAGCTCTATCGCTCTATTTGTGGCTTTTTCGAAGAGCATCATCGTTTTCTTTTGCATTCGCTCTTAAGCATAATAGAGACTCTGGAAAAAGAGATAGGGATTATGGATATAAGGATCAAGGAAGTAATGAGACACCATGAAGATTTAATAGAGAGATTAAAAGGGATACCAGGAGTAAGTGAAGTTTCAGCGCGAGCTATTTGGGCAGAAGTAGGGCCGGATCTGAGAAGTTTTTCAAATGAGAGGGCGCTAGCCAGTTGGGCAGGAGTTTGTCCAGGGAATAACGAAAGTGGAGGAAAGAGGATTAGCGGCAAGAGCCCGGTAAAGAAACATCCTTTAAGAAGCGTTTTGATAGAGGTGTCTTGGGCGGCCACGAGGAAGAAAGGGACATATTATGCGGCAAAATATAGGCAACTTCGTGCTCGTCGAGGGCCTAAGAAAGCCATAGGGGCCATAGCGCATAAGATATTGAAAGCGGTGTATTTTATCATCAAAGAGGGTCAGGAATACAGGGAATTAGGGGCAAATCATCTGAAGCAGATAAATAGGGAGAGATTATTGACAAAAATAAAAGAAGAAGCAGAAAGACTTGGGTATAAAGTGGTAGCGGCATAAAACAGCGAGGTAAGGTCGTAGCCCCCACTGAAGCCAAAGAGCGCGATATTAACCTGACCGACCACCAGCAGGCACAACAAATTGTAGGCTTTGACCACGCACAGGAATCTCTCTTGAACTAGAGTTGGTGGTTATTGGTCGATGTTTTCACAGGAATGGGGCCACTAAATAGGCGACAATTGAGTCATTGCGAGCGAAGCGAAGCAATCCCTGAGACTGCTTCGACCTCTAACGAAGCCTTGCAGTGACAGCGAAGGTTTGTTATGGATATAAAAATTATTGCTCATAGAGGTGCTTCCTATTACGCCCCTGAAAACACCATAGCTGCTTTCTATATAGCTCAGGAATTACAGGCTGATGGGATTGAATTGGATGTTCATCTTACAAAAGACAATAAATTGGTGGTTATACATGATAAAACAACTGAGCGTACAGGGGATAAAAACGTTATAGTTAGTAAAGCTACTTTGGAAGAATTGAAAGCAATTGATGTTGGTAGTTGGTTTGGACCACAGTTTAAAGGAGAGAAAATACCTACTTTAGAAGAAGTAATAAATAAGTTTAGAGATTTAGAAATTTATATAGAAATTAAGTCCGGTAAAGAAGCGGCTTTTCCCTTATTTTCTGCTTTGGAAAAAGTTAAAGAAAAAGAAAGATTAATGGTTTTTAGTTTTGATTATAGTTTTTTGCTAGAATGGCAAAAATTTAATAAAAATGTTAGAACTTTATGGATAGTTGAATATGGATACAATATATCTGAAGACGAACCAATAGAAAGAATAATAGAAAAAATAGAATATATTAATCTTACTGGTATATCAACTGATAGTAACTTGGATATATGGGAGAAGCATGCCTTTAAAATAGTTAGTAAAAAACTCTACTGGAATGTTTGGACAATAGATGATGAAGATATTGCTAAGAAATTTTCTAAAATGGGAGTAAACTCTATTACTACAAATATACCAGATAAGATTAGAAAAGTATTAAAAGGAAAAAATTTTTAATTATTTTTCACTTTTAAAAGCAAGGCCTTGAGAAAAATATTTTTGAAGGAAGAAAAATATTAATAATGCTGGCAATAAAGAAATTATTGCGCCTGCCATTACAACTCCCCAGTTAGTGGCATCTTGACCTGTTGTCATCATTCTAAGTCCGATTTGTATAAGCTGTTTTGAGTTGTCTCTAATAATTACTAGTGGCCACAGATATTGATTCCATACATAAACAAATTCGATAAGTAAAAGAGCTGCTAATATGTTTTTTGACATGGGAAGAAGAATTTTAAACATAAATTGTAAGGG
Organism: Thermodesulfatator indicus DSM 15286; assembly: GCF_000217795.1. NCBI lineage: Bacteria > Pseudomonadati > Thermodesulfobacteriota > Thermodesulfobacteria > Thermodesulfobacteriales > Thermodesulfatatoraceae > Thermodesulfatator > Thermodesulfatator indicus. Next base: position 718,928 of record NC_015681.1, on the reverse strand, counting down.
ATTAACACCTTCTATTTTTACTGCGTCTAAAAGATCTCTTGAGATTTGAAGGAAATGTTGTCTAAAAAGAAAAGTTCCTGTAGCTGAAGCTAAGAAGGGAAGGATTAAAGCGCCAAATGAATTAACTAGCTTTAATTTTGTAATGATATTAAATAAAGAAATAATCATAATTTCCGTCGGCATCATTAATGTAAAAAGTATAAAAAGAAAAATTGCTCTTTTAAATGGAATAGAAAAATAAACAATAGCGGTAGCAGCCATAAAAGAAATGATAGCTTTACCAGTAGTTACAAAAAAGGCTACAAAAATGGTGTTGAAAAGATATTTTCCTAAGTGATATTTTTGCCAAGCTATTTTATAGTTTTCTAAAAAAGCACTACCTATGGTAAGTTTTGGTGGGTAACTAAATATTTCTGCTGGAGTTTGAGTGGAAAAAATAAAAGCTAATATTAGAGGAAATGCTATTAAAAAAACAAAAAGAGATAAGATTATATATAGAAACTTATCTTTCATAGTGAACCATCCTAGAGGATACTCTTAATTGAATTAATGTAAGTATAACGACAAATATAAAAAGAATTACAGATTGTGCTGCAGCTATGCCGGTTTTAAAATACTCAAAGCCATCTCTATAAATACTATAAATTAAAATAGTCGTACTTCCTGCAGGTCCTCCTTTAGTGATTAAATCGACGAAAGCGAAACTTTCAAAAAATGCAGCAATTGTATTTGTTATTAATAAAAAAAGGCTTATGGGAGAAAGAAGGGGTAAAATTATTTTAAAAATTTTTTGAAAATAAGAAGCTCCTTCTAGACTGGCAGCTTCTAAAAGCTCTTCTGGGATATTTTGGAGGGCGGCTAGATAGAAAACTATATTGTACCCTAACATTTTCCATACAAAAGCAATAATCAGAACTCCCATTGCTAAAATATTATTTGACAGCCAGGGAATTTGAATTTGTAATACTTTATTTAGTAGAAAATTAGTTATGCCAGATTGTTCATTAAATAAAAATAAGAAGATGACACCAGCTACCGCTGGAGGTAAAGCATAAGGCCATATAAGTAATAATCTAAAGAAACTTATACCTTTTATTTTGCTATTTAAGAAAAGGGATATAATAAAACCAATTGTTATACTTAATAATATACTGGGAACAATAAAAACGGCTGTGTTTTTAAAAATTTTAATATAGTCTTTAGAGCTAAAGATATATTTATAGTTATCTAAGCCAACAAATTTTTTAGTAAGTCCTAAAAATCCTACTCTATATAACGATAGAAGAAATGTTTCTAGTATTGGATAATATAAGAAAAGTAGTAAGATTAAAATTGTAGGTAAAAGTAGTAAAAGAGCTATCCACTTATTTTTATAAATATTATAGTCTTGTGTCATGTGCTTTTAAAAGGGAGGACGTAGCCCTCCCTTTTAAGTTTATTTTATAGAATCGTTGTATCTTTTAAGAGCATTATCAGCTTTTTTATCCGCTTCGTTTAAAACGTAATTAATTGGTTTGCCAGCAAGTATTTCTTGTATTGCTTCTTCAATTATTGTTCTAATTTCTGGAAAATTTCCTATTAAAGCGCCTTGGGTAGCTCTATTGACTTTTGTTTGAAGAAGCTGATCAAATGCTGCTTTATAAGCAGGATGTTTATCAAACCATTTTTCAAATTTTAATACATTAACAGCGCTTTCTCTTACAGGGAAATAACCAGTACCTTTGTGCCAGCGGACTTCATTTTCAGTATTTGTAAACCAAAGTAAAAATTCTTTAGCTGCTTCAATTTCTTTTTTAGAATGCCCTTTAGTTAACCAGAGGCTTGCACCTCCAACAACTACGCCGTTTCTTTCAGTACCATCGGGAATAGGAATAAAAGCTGTTCCCAATTTGAATCCGTGTTCAAAAGCAGCGTTTTCTAAAATAGTTACATCGGATGTTGAGGTGATTAGCATAGGTGCTTGACCAGAAATAAATAAGTTGTTAGCCCCATCCCAGTCTTCAGGCTTTCCAGAATAGGCATAATATCCTTTGTCGTAAAGTATCTTCCACCATTTCATGATTTTTTTCATCGCTTCAGAATTGATATAGATATCAGTTGCCCTTGCCTTTCTACCATTTTTATTGTTAGCCAAAAGAGCGCCCTGTTCTGCGACCCATTGTTCAACAAACCAGGAATGTAGAGGCCAGGTAATACAATATTTGGCTCCTGCTTTTTTTAGCTTTTTACAAGCTTTTATGACTTCATTAAAAGTTTTCGGAGGATTTTCAGGATCAAGACCAGCTTTTTTAAACATAGTTTTGTTATAATAAAGAATTGGATTTGAAGAGTTAAAAGGAACAGAGTTAAATTTTCCTTTAATTCTATAATAATTAGCTACAGGTTTGATAAAATCGTCTAATAATGCATAATCTGTTGGTTTTATTGTGTCTTGAAAAGGCATAAAAATATGAGAATCTAATGCCAACTGTGTTCCAACCTCAAAAATTTGTACAATGTGAGGAGCATTACCCTGTTTATAGGCAAGAATAGCACTGTTTAGGGTGTCTCTATAGCTGCCTTTGTATTCTGCTTTAACTTCTATTCCAGGATGTGTATAATTGAAATCTTCAACCATTCTATTTATAAAAGCTGCTCTTGATCCTCCCATTGCATGCCAAAAAGTAATTTTAATTTTTTCAGCTGCATAACAAATTTTCAAGTTGATCGCCATAATTAGTAGTAGAATCAATGCTCCTAACGTTTTTTTCATTGCCTACCCCTCCTTTTATTTTGTTTTCAATTAATAATTGGCCATTTTTATCAAAAAACCTTAAATCATTATAATCGCAATATATTTTTATTCTTTTTCCTGCTTTAATATTTGTTTTTGAAGAGGTTTTTAAATAGATTAAAATTTTTCCAATTTTTATAGTATGAATAGTTTCGCTTCCACAGTATTCAGTAAACTTTATTTCTCCAGTGCCAAAAAATATTTTCTTTGTATTTATTTCGAAGTTTTCAGGTCTTATGCCAATATATTTTGCTGTTTCAGGAAATTTAAGTTTTGGTAAGATATTTTCTTTTTTTATTTCTTCAATTGTGATTACGTTCATAGGAGGTGTTCCTATAAATTTTGCAGTGTAGATGGTTTTTGGAAAATTATAAAGTTCGTAAGGTGTTCCTTCTTGTTCTATTTTTCCTTCACGAATTAGAATAATTTTATCCGCCATACTCATAGCTTCTATTTGATCGTGAGTTACATATACTACTGTTAAATTTAGCGTCTGCTGTAAATTTTTTAATTCTTTTCGCATATTGTCCCTTAGTCTAGCGTCAAGATTGGAAAGTGGTTCGTCCATAAGACATATTTTCCTTCCAGAGATAATAGCTCTAGCCAGAGCTATTCTTTGTCTTTGTCCTCCTGATAGCTGTGATGGCTTTCTATTTAATATTTCTGTAATGTTTAATAATGATGCTATTCTTTTTAGTTTTGCTTCTATAGTATCTTTCTTTTCCTTCCTCACTTTTAGTCCAAATATAATATTTTCTTTGGCTGTCATGTGAGGAAATAAAGCATATGATTGAAAAACCATGGAAATTCCACGTTCATGAGCTTCTTTATAAGTTACATCCTTGCCATCTATAATTATTTTTCCGTTATCGATTTTTTCTAACCCGGCTATTATTCTCAAAACAGTCGTTTTTCCAGAACCTGACTCTCCAAGTAAGACTGTAAACTTTTTTGAATCTATAGATAGACTTAGATTTTTTATGACTTCTTTATCTCCAAATTTTTTTATTATATTTTTAAGTTCTATAGTCATTTGTTCTCCTTTTGATCGCTGAAAATTTATCTTTTAAAATTTAACTGTGTGTTAACAATTGATTGCCGTTTTATGAAAAAAATGTGACATGTATTTTGCAAACCACGGAATAGAAAGCAATCTCTGAGACTACTTCATCCTCTAACGAGGCCTCGCAGTGACAGTGAAGGGTTACTTTGGCGTGGCGATTACGTTTGCCCACTATGACATTTTGTTATTTAAAAACGCCTAGATTATTAAAGTAGTCTTTTCTAACAGGGACAAATTTGTCGAATTTTTTGAAAATCTTGACGCTTCTAGCGTCTAAATCATTAGCGAATTTTTCGATAAAATCCTCTCAGGCTTTTTTATTCGCTATTGTCAGGGGTAGAAAGTTGCCTAAGTAAATAAAGTTAAAGAAAATGAAACTATCTAATATGGTATAAAATGTGCTATATTAGAAAGATATGATGTACTCGCTAGCGATAGTTATTCTTTTGTCATCCATTATAGGTAATCCGGTTTTTGCCCAGAACCCCTGTGATGGGCTACCTCAGGTTATTATTACTGGTGAGGTGGTGGCGGTTAAGCATCCCATTGCGTTAGTTCGAGATTCTTACGGCAATATTTATCATGTGCGCCTTGGTCCTTATTGGTTTTGGAAAAAACAGGGTTTTTATTTGAAGGTTGGCGAGCATGTTAGGATTGTAGCCATTCAAAAAGGTCTTTTACTTTTTCCCATTGTCATCTCTAGTCAAGACTTTGGCGTTTTTCGTATTCGGAATGAATGTGGCGAGCCTCTTTGGCGTACAGAAAGATAATGTCACAAAAAATTTTAGGCTACAAAACTACCTTTTTTTTAGCCATTGGAGTCTTAATACTGGCTATTGTTATTGAAGGGTTTTATTTCCGCCACTTTTTAGATAAAAGCATGGCCAGAGAAGCTAGAAGTACTTTAAATTTTCTTAAAGCTCGCCTTACCGCTTATGTTGAAACCATCGCATTATTACCGGATGTTCCTGATTATTTGAAAGATTTAGCCTGGCTAACAGATGAACTCCAAGGTCAGCCTCAACTGGTTGGTGTTTTAGTAAAAGAAAAAGGTAAAATCCTTCTAAATACCTTTCCGCAAAACCTGTCTTTGCCGGAAACGGTTTTTAAGAGTTGCTACCAGGGTTTTAATAGAGGAAATGTCAGGTATGTTTGTCAAAAATTTGAGGCCCTACCTGATCGAGAATTTTTTCTCCTCCTTGGCCTTGATATAAAATTTGCCCACAAAGCCTTTGCCAATTTCATTTTTTTGAGTGCCTGTATTTTAATAGCGGGAACGGCGCTTTTGGCCTCAGGCCTTTTTTATCTGGAAAAGTTTGCCCGCCGCCAAAAGGAACTGGAAGAAAAGCTTTTGGCTTCAGAAAAACTAGCGGCTATGGGTAAAATGTCAGCCATGGTGGCCCATGAGATAAGAAATCCCTTAAATAGTATTGTTATGGGCCTTCAGTACATGAGTGAAACTAGAAGACTTTCACCTGAAATAATTGATATGATAAAAAACGAAGCACAAAAGCTTACGGAACTTACCGGTGAGCTTTTTTCTTATACTCGGGGTTTTGAAACAAGGCCCCAAAAAATTGACGTTTTAGACGTAATTGAAGAGCTAGAAGAAAAATTCAGAGAAAAGATTGAGCGCCTTAGCTTGACTTTCATTGTAGAAAAAGGACCTTCGGCAACCATTTGGATAGATAAAAGATGGTGTCTCAGGGCCCTTGAGAATCTGTTACATAATGCCATAGAGGCCACTCCTGCTGGCGGAACTATAGAACTGGGTTATGAGATTTTAGATAAAGAGGTATGTTTTTACGTAAAAGATAGCGGAGAAGGGGTTTCTTTTTCTGTTCAAAATAAACTTTTTGAGCCTTTTTTTACTACTAAAGAAAATGGCTTTGGTTTAGGGCTTTATTTAGTGCGTAAGGTTGCCGAAGCCCACGGTGGCCGAGTATCTTTTATTTCTAAGCCCAAAGAAGGTACCGTTTTTAAAATTTATTTTCCTAAAGCCCATGAATAGCAAAATTCTTATTGTAGAAGATGATAAACCTCAGGCCAAAATTCTTGGAGATTACTTGCGGCATAAAGGTTTTGATGTCTCTTGTGCTCTTAACGCCGCTGAAGGCAAAAAACTCCTTGAAGAACGGATTTTTGACCTGGCCATACTTGACTGGAAGCTGCCTGATGAAGACGGCCTTTCCCTTCTAAAATGGCTAAAAGAAAAGCAACCACTTACCCAAGTAATAATGCTTACCGCCTTCGCTACGGTAGAACGGGCGGTAGAGGCTATAAAAGGCGGAGCTTATCACTACCTTACCAAGCCGGTAAACCTTGAGGAACTAATTTTTATCATAGAAAAGGCCCTGAAAGAGCTTCGCCTAGTGCGTGAGGTGGAAAAATTAAGGGCCCAGCTAAAAGAGCTTTCGCCACCTGATGTGCCGGATATCATAGCCGAAAGCCCTAAGATGAAAGATACATTGCGTCTGGTAGCCAAAGTGGCCTCAACTGATGCTACGGTTCTCATTTTAGGCGAGTCGGGGACAGGCAAAGAGGTTATTGCTAATCTTATTCACCGTTTAAGTCCCAGGCAAAATGCTCCTTTTATTAAGGTGAACTGTGCCGCTATTCCCGAGGGGCTCCTTGAGTCAGAGCTATTTGGTCATGAAAAAGGGGCTTTTACTGGAGCTGACAAAGCCAAGCCCGGGCTTTTTGAGATGGCTGATGGAGGAAGTATTTTCCTTGATGAGATAGGCGATATGCCCCTTTCTTTACAGGCCAAGTTATTAAGGGTACTTCAAGAAGGCCTTATTAGGAGGATAGGGGCGACCAAGGAAACCAAAGTAAATGTAAGGATTATCACCGCTACCAATAAAGATCTCGAGACTTTGGTGGAAGAAGGCAGATTTCGCGAAGATCTTTTCTGGCGGATAAATGTTTTTACTATAAGGATTCCTCCTTTAAGAGAACGGCGCGAAGATATTTTGCCCCTTACCCAGTATTTCCTAGATAAATTTTCCCAAAAACACCAAAAAACGCTTCAGGGGTTTAGCCGAGAAGCGCTCGATGCTTTGCTTTCTCATCATTATCCTGGAAACGTACGGGAGCTTGAAAACTTGATTGAACGTGCGGTTATTTTAACTGAAGAAGGAGAGGCAATCACCCTTGAAGGATTCCCGTTACCCATGAAGCTGCAAAACGAAAAGAAAAAGACGGATCTTTTTTACACGTTACCTTTACCAGAAGCAGTGTCCCTCCTCGAAAAAGATCGTATAAAACAAGCCATGGAAGAGGCCCAGGGGATAAAGACAAGGGCCGCCGAACTTTTGGGAATATCTGAGCGGGTGTTGCGTTACAAACTGGCTAAATATGGCCTGGCCGGAGAAGATTAACTTGGCTAGTGTTTATTTTTCGCTTATAAAGACTAATTATGGCCAGAAAAAAATATGGAAATATTTTAGACCGCATTGGTAATACCCCTTTGGTTCCTATCAGGAGGCTTAGGTCTAACCCCAAAGTCCAGATTTACGGAAAAATTGAAGCCGTAAACCCTGGCGGTTCGGTAAAAGATCGCATTGCCCTTTCTATGATAGAAGCCGCTGAAGAATCTGGAGAGCTAACCCGAGAGAAGATTATCATTGAGGCTTCAAGCGGAAATACCGGCATAGGCCTGGCGCTGGTTTCAGCAGTTAAGGGCTACCGTTGCTTAATAGCCATGAGTGAGGCAGCTTCCATTGAGCGCCGTAAAATTATGCGGGCCTTTGGTGCGGAGATTTTGCTCACCTCTGCGGAAAAGGGAACAGACGGGGCTATTGAAGCGGTCTATGAACTCGCCCGTAAATATCCCGATAAATATTATCTTACCGACCAGTTCAATAATCCTGCCAACTGGCAGGCCCATTATTACGGTACAGCACCTGAAATTTGGCGAGACACCGAGGGTAAAGTAACCCATATTGTAGCCGGTATGGGGACTACAGGCACCCTCATGGGCCTGGCCCGTTTTTTCAGAGATAAAAATCTCCCAGCAAAAGTTATAGGGGTTGAGCCTTTACCAGGCCATCGTTTGCAGGGCCTTAAAAATATGAAAGAGTCCTACCCGCCGGGCATTTTTGATAAGAAGATTCTTGCGGAAATCATAAACGTGCCTGATGAAGAGGCTTTTGAGCTTACTCGCCGCCTGGCCAGGGAAGAAGGTATCTTTGTGGGCATGAGTTCAGGGGCCGCTCTTTACGGGGCCCTTGAGCTGGCTAAACGCATAGACGAAGGTGTAATAGTCGTTATCTTCCCTGATGGGGGTGAGCGCTATCTTTCTACGTCCCTTTGGGACTTTGAAGACCTGCCCAAACAAGGGCCACGTTTTACCAACACCCTGACGAGAAAAACAGAGGCCTTTAAGCCTTTAAAGGAAGGCCTGGTGGGTATTTACACCTGTGGTCCTACTGTTCATAGAAGGCCTCATCTTGGGCTTTACCGTCGTATGATTACAGCTGACCTCTTGAGACGCTATCTTGAATACAAAGGCTATGAAGTGACTCACGTGGTTAACCTTACTGATTTTGATGATAAGACTATTCAAGCTGCTTTAGAAAATAAAATTCCTTTAAAAGAACTAACTCAGAGAGTAGCTCATGAATTTTTTGAAGACCTTAAAACTCTCAATATTTCTCAGGCGAGTTTTTACCCGCGGGCCAGTGAACATATAGAGGAGATGATTGAACTTACTCGTCGTCTTATAGAAAAAGATTTTGCTTACGTAAGACACGGGTCAGTTTATTTTGATGTTTCAAAACTTAAAAACTACGGCCTTCTTTCAAAAATTGATCTTACCAAATTAAAAACTGGAGCAACTGTTGACCTTGAAGATTACGAAAAAGACGATCCGCTTGATTTTACCCTATTTAAGAGGGCTTCTCTTCAGGAACTAAAAGAAGGGTTTTATGTGGAAACCGAATGGGGTAAGGTGCGTCCAGGCTGGCATATCCAGTGTGCGGCCATGTCTCTCAAGTATCTCGGCGAGGAATTTGACATTCATACTAGCGGAACAGATCTTATCTTCCCTCACCATGAAGACGAAATAGCCATTGCCCGCGCCCTTACGGGAAAAATTCCGGCTCGTTTCTGGCTGCATTCGGCTCTTGTTTCTCGTAAGGGCAAAAAGATGTCTTTTTCTGCCGGAAACGCCATTACTATCCCGGAGCTTTTGGCCAAGGGGTACTCTGGGCGGGGAATACGCTACTTTCTTTTGCGCACTCATTATCGCAAGCCTCTTGATTTTTCTTTTAAAGCCCTAGATGAAGCGGCTAAAGCCCTAAAAGGGCTTGACCTTTTTATGGTGTTTTTGGCGCGAGAGCCTAGCGGGCAGACTGATTTTCCCGTGGCCCAAACTGTAGAGAATTTTTTAGAATGTTTTGAAGCAGCTTTAGACGATGACCTGAATATTTCCAAGGCGTTTGCGGCTCTTTTTGAGTTTACCAATCGGCTTGAGCCAGTACTTAGCCGAGAAGGTCTTGACGAAGATGATACATTGAAGGTCAAAGAGGCTTTAAGCAAGGTCAACAAGGTTTTGGCCATTATTCGCGAGGCGAAAATCGCTGCTGAACCTGAAGTTAAAGAAGTTTTAGCACGCCGAGAAGAAGCCCGCCAAAAAGGGCTTTTTGAAAAGGCTGACCGCTTGCGCGAAGAACTGATAAAGCAGGGTTTTTGGGTCATAGATACCCCGCGAGGACCTATTGCTGCGGCTTTTGACCATGAAGCCTGAAGCCGTAGTAGTTATTGAAAAGCTCATCCACGGTGGAGAGGGGCTGGCAAGGCTTCCTGACGGCCAGGTGGTCTTTGTCTCTGATGTTATTCCTGGCGAAAAAGTTCATATAAAAATAACGCAAAGGCTTGGAGACTACTCGCTCGCCAGGCCTTTAGAGATCCTTGAGCCTGATCCTCAGCGCAGAAAACCGATCTGTCCGTATTTTTCTTCTTGTGGGGGATGCCAGTTTCAACATCTGCCTTACACGCGGCAGCTAGAAGAAAAGCTTTCTATTTTTTGTGAAACCCTTGAGCGCACCGGAAAGCTTCCTGCTAAGGAGCTGGTCTCAGGTATTGTGCCTTCGCCAAGAGAATTTTTTTACCGTAACCGCCTGCAATTTCACGTGCATCAGGAAACAGGGGCCCTTGGCTTTTTGAAGCGTCGCTCTCATGATCTGGTTCCGGTTAGGGAATGTGCTCTGGCTGCACCGGAAATTAACGAGGTAATCAAAAAACTCCCTGATATACCGGCCTGGAAGCGCCTGCATCCTTATGTTAAACGAGTGAACCTGGCCCTTTCTCTGGCGGAAAGAAAAGTGGTGCTCCTTTTCTGGAGTCAACTTGCTCCCCGTGAAGAGGATCTGGCCGAAATTTATGAAGAACTTTCGGTGCTCAAAGCTATTTATTATTGGATTCGTGGAAGAAATCCGGTAGGCCCATTCCCCAAAGACGCCAAAGACCGGGGTCGCCGGCGTATGCCTATACCCAAACAAATTGCCGGTACCGAAAAAGATGTATTTTTCTGGGCCTCTCCTGGAGTCTTTGTCCAGGCTAACTGGGAGATTAATCTCAATATTATGGCCTATTTGAAAGAGATTTTACCCCTTGCCTCTGGCCAGGAAATTTTAGACGTCCATTGTGGAATAGGGAATTTTTTGTTACCACTGGCCACCGGGACTAATTGTGGAGAAGGTGTTGATACTGACCACCGGGCCATTGCCGATGCTCAGGAAAATGCCTCTTTGTGGGGGCTTTCCCAGGTAACCTTTGAAGTGTATTCGGCCATAGAGGCCCTGATTAATTATTTCAAAGAAGCTCGCTCTTTTCCTTTGGCCTTACTAGATCCCCCACGGGGAGGCTGCAAAGAGATTCTTCGCTTTTTGCCTGACGTGGTTTCAGAAAAATTAGTTTACATCTCCTGTGATCCACCCACCCTCGCGCGAGACCTTAAGATTTTGCAAAAGCTTGGTTTTAAAATTCTTTCTGTCAAGGCCTTTGACATGTTTCCCCAGACTTTTCACCTTGAAAGTGTAACTTTATTGGAGAAAACTTCATAAATGAAACAAAGCTCCCGTCGAGACTTTTTAAGTATTGGGGCCAAGTTATTTTTGGGAGGATTGGCCGTTACCGGTCTTTATATGGCTGTGCACATTTTCCCTCGGCCCCCTAAAAAGGTGTTGGTCAAAGGGGAGGAGCTCAAAAACAAAAATTTATATGTGGCTAAAGATTTTTTCTTGGTAAAACAACAGGATAGCTGGCTTGCCCTTTGGCGGCGCTGTCCTCATTTAGGGTGCCAGGTAAACTATGATCCTCGGCAAGAAATTTTTATCTGCCCGTGTCACCAGAGCCGTTTTACTAAAAGCGGCCAATATATAGCTGGCCCGGCTAAAAAAGACCTTGAAGTTTTAGCTGTTAGTCAAAAACAAGGGGGGCTTATCGTTGAGCTCCCGGGTTAACCCTTTTATAGCCTGGGCGGCGGCTAATTCTTTTTTATTGGCCCTGATAAGTGGAGTTTTTCTGGCTTTTCCTTTTAGGGTAGAGATGCCTCTTGTTTCAACGGTTGGTATAGAAGGGGTTTTACCTTTTGGTGATTTTATCAGAGGAATTCATTTTTACACAGGCCAGTTAGCTTTTTTGTTTTTGTTGGCCCACATTGTAGATAGCCTGAGGCTTAGAAGTTATGCCCGCAAAAGTTGGTTTTCTTGGTTCCTTTTAATAGTTACTTTTCCCCTCACCGTATTTGCTCTTTTTTCCGGTTATGTGGTGCGTAATGATGAAATAGGCTCTTCTGCCGGCCATATTGCTGAAAGCCTGTTGCTTGAAGTGCCGTTAGTAGGTAGCTTTTTGAATCATCTTATAATGGCCGTTTCCAAAGAAGGAGTTCACAGGATTTATGCCGCCCATATCTGTGTATCTTTTCTTTTGTTTATAGGGCTTTGTGGTTGGCACTTTAATCTTAAAAAAATCAAGATATATGATCTGGCTTTCATGGGCTTATTGGCCTCGGCTTTAACTTTGATTTACCCACCACTTCTGAGGCCTTTTGAGCCGGACCTTTCTGTCCTTGGTCCTTGGTTTTTTGTAGGTATTCAAGAGCTTCTCAGGCATTTGCCGCCATTTTGGGCTGGCGTAGTCTTCCCTTCTATACCGGTGGTTGCTTTATTTGGGTATAAAAAATTTCCTAAGTTTTCAGCAGGTATTTTGCTTGCTTGGCATGTTGTTTACTTTTTTCTTATGTGGGTAGGCTTTAATCGATGAGAAAGATTTTTGTTATTTTAGGTATAGCCCTTTTAGTTTTTGTTCTGGTTAAGGAATGGAAGCGCAAGAGGGCTCCTCAGGTGTTCACCACTACTTCTGGTCGGGTGGAGATGTGTTTGGCCTGCCATGATGAAGCGCCTGAAAAAGTCCACAGCCGGGAAGTGGTAGGCTGTTCCCCTTGTCATTTAGGCAATCCCTTGCGCATGGATAAAGACCTGGCCCATACGGGTATGGTAAAAAATCCGGGGGACCTGCGGGTAGTGGAAAAAACTTGCGGGAGGCCTGAATGTCATCCAGAAATGCCAGGCAAAGTGAAAAAGTCCCTTATGGCTACTAACAGAGGGATTATAAATGTTCTTTTGCGTTACTGGGGAGAAATTCCTAAAGATGCCAAAAATCGTCCCGAAGACAGCGTAGAGTATCTCTTAAAAACCGGGAAAAATTCACTAGCCCTTGATTATTACCGCAAGCTTTGTGGCTCCTGTCATTTATGGATGGAAAAGGGTAAGCTTCCAGATTTTCTGGCGGAAAAAGGCGGGGGATGTGTGGCTTGCCACTTAGTAAAAGGCCCAAAAGGAGCCAAACACCCAATACTCACTCGTAAGATTCCCTTGGAAAATTGCGTAAGATGCCACAATAGAAGCGGCCGTATTGGTCTTACCTATCAAGGACTTTATGAAGACGAAGGTTACGGCACCCCTTATACTGATGGAGACTTTGGGGCGGAAACACTAATTGATGGCCGTTTTGTACGGCGTATCCCCGCGGATATCCATTTCAAGGCCGGGTTGGTATGCACGGATTGTCACGTGGCTAACGAAACTATGGGTGATGGGAAAGCCTATAATCATTTTGAAGAAAGCCTGGAGATAACTTGCCGTTCCTGTCACGGAGGGAAAGGTATTACTCGTAAAGGTAACAAGTTGCCTCGAGTCAAAAAGGAAGGAAAAAAATGGATTTTGACCGGATTAAATGGCCGAAAATATGAGCTTAAGCCTCCTGATCCTATAAAATGTGAACATCCAGTGCACAAAAGGCTTAGTTGTCAAGCCTGTCATGCTCCACGGGTGCCTCAATGTTTTGGATGTCATATACGTTATGACCCTCGTGAAAAACAGTTAGACAAACTTACCAATACGGAAACCCCAGGTGCCTGGGAAGAATTTCGTTCGTATATGCGCCTTGATGAGCCAACTCTAGGTGTCAAAGGCGATGAGGTGCTAATTATTGTTCCCGGGTGACAGGACTTTGTTAGTGTGCTTTCCCGGGACGGAAAGCTAAAAAAAGAATTCAAAAGAATGACCTGGTCATTTATGGACCCTCACGCTACGAGCAAGGCTCGTACTTGTGAGGATTGTCATACTTCAGCCAAGACCGTGGGGCTTGGTTATGGTTCTCTCAGCTATTTAGGCAATGGTGAGTGGCACTTTGAGAGCGCTGAAAGGAAAGAAAGTGAGCTACTTGGACTAGATTTCCCGCTTTCGGCGGTTACGGATCTAAACGGAAAAGTATTTGTAAATTTTTCGCGCAAAGACTTAAGGGCTTTTACTTCAGAAGAGATTAAGCGCATTTTGAGAGTGGGCTTATGCCTTCCCTGCCATAAAGATTTTTCTGATCCGGTAATGAATAACTGGAAGCCCGGAAATACTTGTCCCGTCTTCAAAGAAAAAATTAATTCGAATTAAGTCAAAAATTTGTAACAATTTAGAAGAGCTTTTGTCAAAGATAGGCGCTAATTATAGAGCAAAACTTTAAAATAGAGGAGGAAGCGTTATGCGTAAATGGTTGATGGTTTTAATGTTGTTTCTTTTTAGTGTTACAGGGGTTCATGCTGCCAAGCTTACTCTGCTTGGGGCAGGAGCGACTTTCCCTTATCCCCTGTATTCTAAGTGGTTTAATGTTTATTACAAAAAGACAGGTATAAAAGTTAATTATCAGGCTATTGGTTCTGGCGGTGGTATTCGTCAGCTTTTGGCCCGTACGGTTGATTTTGGGGCTACCGATGCTCCTATGAAGGATTCTGATCTGGCTAAAGCTCCGGCGCCAATTCTTCACATTCCGATGACTCTTGGTGCGGTAGCCATTGGTTTTAACGTTCCTGGAGTAACAGAGTTAAAATTAACTCCCAAAGTGCTTGCTGATATCTTTTTAGGGAAAATTACCAAATGGAATGATCCCGCTATTCAAAAAATTAATGATGTAAGGTTACCTGATTTGCCTATTATTGTGGCTCATCGTTCTGATTCTTCTGGAACCACCTATATTTTTACCGACTATCTTTGCAAAGTTAGCAAAGAATGGTGTGAAAAAGTTGGTCATGGTAAGACAGTAAAATGGCCTGTAGGTATGGGTGGTAAAGGTAATCCCGGGGTAGCCGCTTATATTAAGAAGATTCCGGGAACAATCGGCTACATTGAAATTGCCTACGCCATAGAAAACCACATTCCTGTAGCTGCTCTCCAGAATAAAGCTGGAAGATTTATAAAACCTACTTTAGAATCTATTTCTGCTGCTGCTAATATTAAAAATATTCCCGATGATACTCGTTGTTCTATTACCAACACCGATGCTCCTAATGGTTATCCTATAGCTTCTTTTACCTGGATTATTATCTATAAAGAACAAAATTATAATAACCGTTCTTACAAACGTGCCAAAGAATTGGTTAAACTTCTCTGGTGGTGTATCCACGATGCCCAGCAGTACAACGAAAAGCTCCTTTACGGAAAACTTCCTCCTATTGTAGTGCATAAAGGAGAGAAGATTCTTAAGAGCGTTACCTATAACGGCAAACCTATTCTCTAAAATTAATAATCCCTCCCTTTAAAAGCCCCCCTTATGGGGGCTTTTTTATTTTTCAACTTGTCTTAAAATCGTTTTAATGATTTTTAACCTTGATGGGTCAAAATTTTTAGAAGTTTTCTGGCATAGACCCGATGTAATAAGACAGACCGTCGAAAGTTACGGGCCTTATGGGCCGCTGGTTTTTATTTTTATTCAGGTCCTTCAGATAGTCTTAGCTCCTCTTCCCGGAGAGATAACAGGCTTTATTGCAGGTTATCTCTTTGGAGCTTTCTGGGGTTTTATCTACGCTATGATTGGTCTTACCATTGGATCATCAATTGCTTTTTACATAGCTCGCTATTTTCGTCGTTTTTTTGCCAAGAAGTTTTCCCGTTCAAAGCAATTTCGGCGCTTAGAAATTTTTATTTGCCGCAGGGGACTTTTGGCCATTTTTATTTGTTATCTTTTCCCAGGGTTTCCGAAAGATTCTCTTAATTATTTTGTAGGGCTTTTCCCCATCCCTTTTAGAGTGTTTTTAGTTATCATGGTTTTGGGAAGAATCCCCGGGACATTGGCTTTAGTATTACAGGGAGCTTCTCTTTATGAAAAAAATTGGGTTATGTTAGGCATAGTGGGGGGCTTAAGTCTAATACTTTTAGGTCTTTTTTACTGGAAACGAAAAATAATTTACGAGTATCTGGATAAAAATGCGCCTAGCTTATCTTGATTTAATAGGCGGTATATCTGGGGATATGTTTCTCGCTGCCTTGCACGGAGCTGGGGTGCCGAAGGAAATTTTTGATGAGACCTTCGCTCGGCTTCCAGGGAAAATATACTGGCAATGTGAAAAAGTTGAAGTAAATGGACTTAAAGCTTTACGTATAAAGATAGACGCCTATGAAAAAGGTTCTCTTCCTCAAAAATATCACGAGCTAATAAGCTTGGTTGAAAGGCTAGATTTTTCTGAATCTATAAAAACTCAGGCTAAAGAGATACTAAAAATCATTTTTGAGGCTGAAGCCGAAGCCCACGGTAAACCATTAGAAGAAATTCATCTTCACGAACTTTCAGCCTACGATACTTTAGCTGACATTTTTGGAGTGCTTGTCGGCCTTGACTTTTTGGGTATTGAAGGATTGTTTGCCTCAGAAATCCCTTTGGGAAGAGCTGTCATTGACACTTCTCACGGAAAGATTCCGATTCCTGCCCCGGCGACGATTAATATTTTGAAAGATCTTCCTGTTGTGGGTATCCCTGAAGAAGCTGAAACAGTTACTCCAACTGGAGCAGCATTGTTAAGAGTGCTTGTTTCAAATTTTGGCCCCCTACCTTCTATGGTTTTAGAAAAAATAGGAGTTAGTACCGGAACTTTTATTTTTAAGTCCCGGCCAAATATGTTGCGTTTTTTTTTAGGAAAAACTGAAAATTTTGAAGAACTAATCTGTGAAACTTTAGTAGAAATAGAAACTAACATAGACGACCAGTCTCCAGAAGAATTGGCTTATGTAGCGGAAAAAATTCTAGAGGCAGGAGCATTAGATGTGGGCTTTGTTCCATTTTATATGAAAAAGGGTCGTCCAGGAATTAAGTTTTTTATTTTAGCTAAACCTAATAAAGTATTAAGTCTTACTTACCTAGTCTTAAAAGAAACTAAGACTTTAGGAGTGCGCCTAAAAGAAGTAAAAAGAATAAGTTGTGAACGACAAATAGAAGAAGTATCTACTCCGTGGGGAAAAGTTAGGGTAAAAAAAGCTAAATTCCCATGTAAAGATTTCAAAGTAGAATTTGAAGATCTTAAAAACATAGCAGAGCAAACAAATTCTTCTATTAAAGAAATAAAAAGAAAAATAGAATCATATTTATCAAGAAAATTAACTTGAGTTTTTGAAAACATCGAAATTTTAAAACAAGTGTTACGAATCTCAGGTAGTTATCTTATATATTCTTTTTAGTTTTTATTGTTTATATAGTTTCAAGTCATATCTTTATTATTAATCTGAGCATTTTTAGATTAACAAAGTGTCATCGCTAACATAATCGCTAAGGCTAAGTAACTCTCTTTGTCACTGCGAGGCCTTGTTAGAGGCCGAAGCAGTCTCACAGACTCCTTCGCTGCGCTCGGACAAGAATTGCTTTGCTTTGCTCGCAATGACTCAATTGTCGCCTATTTAATGACTTCATTATTATTTTGCCTTTCTTGACGATATAAAAATAACTAATTGTAATAATTTTGTTATGAAGTTACGTAGTATCTGGAAAATATAAATCGTATTTTGTTATTTAGATAACTATTGTAGTTCAGTTTTTGATAAATAGATTATAAGTTGCAATATATTATGTAAAGCTAAATAAATTTGGACTGAAAAATGTCAAAAATTACAAAGGACAAAATTGAGAGACAGCTAGATAAAAAACTGTTTTGTTCCAGAGTTTATTGAAAACAAAGGCCTTCAAGAAAAGCTTGAAATTTTTTTAAATTTCTGTTAAGGCTTTTTAAACAAACCAAATTCTCTTAAACAACTCTGTTCGCAGCCATATAAAAATAAAAATTAAGGAGGTTATTATGAACGTGAAAGGATGGAGTGCTGTTTTAGCTTTAATAACTCTTGTTTTATGTTTTCCAGTAGTTTCCAGTGCTCAAAAGTTTATAACAATTGGTACAGGAAGTGTAACAGGTGTTTATTATCCTACTGGTGGCGCTATTTGTCGTTTAATGAACAAAGAGAGAAAGATTACCGGTGTGAGATGCACTGTGGAATCTACTGGTGGAAGCGTATATAACGTAAATATGATTAAAAAAGGAGAACTTGATTTTGGTATTGCTCAAAGTGATGTTGTCTATCAGGCATTTACTGGTACCGGCCGTTTTAAAGGTAAGCCTATCAAAAATTTAAGAGTGGTAATGTCTATTCATCCTGAACTTATGACTTTAGTTGTAAGAAAAGATAGCGGAATAAAAAGTTTTTATGATCTTAAAGGTAAAACTATTAATATAGGGAATCCTGGTAGCGGCCAAGAAGCTACCTCAAGAGCTATTTTTGAATATTGTAAAAACGTAGTAAGTCTCAAAGATATCACACCAGAATATTTGAAAGCAAGCGAATGTCCTAATGCATTAAAAGATAGAAAAATAGAAGGTTATTTTTATATGGTAGGCCATCCCACAGCCAATATTAAAGACGCGGCTAACTCAGTTGATATTGATTTGATTAATTTAGATAATGTCCCTTGTATTAAAAAACTAGTCGAAGATAAACCATATTATGCTTGGGGAACAATTCCTGCCAAAATGTATAGGGGTGTAAATCATCCTACTAATACTTTTGGAGTAAAAGCAATTCTTGTGACTAGTGATAAGATGGATCCTAAGATTGTTTACAATATGGTCAAAGTAATTCTTGATAATTTTGATACCTTCAAAAAAATGCATCCTGCATACAAACATCTTACCAAAAAAGACCTTCTTAAAGGTTTTGATAAAAGTATGATGCATCCTGGTGCTGTAAAAGCGTTTAAGGAGGCAGGGCTTCTGTAATGACTGATTTAAGGAAAGATGTGGAGGAGGCCGAAAAGCAAAGCGCCTCGCTCCACATAGACAAAGATTTAGAAGAAAGACTTCTTATTGAGCTAGAGGGGCAAAGGACTTTTGAAAATACCTTTCTTGCCCCTCTCATATCTGTTATTGCCTTTAGTTGGTCAGTTTTTCAGCTATACGTATCATATTTTCCAGTTAATTCCACTATTATAAGAAGTGTTCATCTGGCCTTTGCCATATTCCTTACTTTTTTGATTTATCCTATTAAGAAAAAACAGAAATACTTAGAGAAAGTTTTTTGGTATGACTATCTTTTAGCTATTATAGGAATGATTGGAGCTGCTTATATTGCTATTGATTTTACAGGTCTTGCCAACAGAGCTGGAGATTATCTTTTAAGAGACATTGCGATAGGTATAATATTTATTGTTATTTTACTTGAAGCCGGCAGAAGAGCAATAGGAATTGCTCTTAGCTTAGTTGCTATTGCCTTTTTGCTTTATGATAAATTGGGTGAACATCTTCCCGACTTAATAGCTCATAAAAATGTGCCATTAGAGAAGCTAATCGGTCAAATTTATTTAACCACCGAAGGCATTTTTGGAGTCCCTTTAGGTGTTTCCGCTAGTTTTGTTTTCCTTTTTGTTCTCTTTGGAGCTCTACTTGAGAGAGCGGGGGCTGGAGAATATTTTATCAAACTTGCTTACGCTTTATTAGGTAGATACGTCGGTGGCCCGGCTAAAGCTGCTGTAGTAGCCAGCGGCCTAACCGGTATTATTAGTGGAAGTTCTACAGCTAATGTAGTAACCACGGGAGTGTTTACTATCCCTCTTATGAAAAAGGCGGGCTTTCCTCCCGAAAAAGCCGCTGCTGTAGAAGTTGCCGCTTCTACTAATGGACAGCTTATGCCTCCAGTGATGGGTGCTGCTGCTTTTATTATAGCTGAATTTCTTGGTTTAAGTTATATGGACGTTGTTATCTCTGCGGCTATTCCTGCCATTGTAAGTTATATAGGTCTTCTTTATATCGTCCACTTAGAAGCTAAGAAATTAGGTTTGAGAGGAGAAGATCCTTCTAAATTGCCCCCTAAACTAAAAACATTCATTAGTGGATTACATTATTTTATTCCAGTTGTCTATCTTTTGTATGTACTTATGATTTTAAGGCAATCTCCTCAAATGTCTGCTTTTTCTGCTATCTGGGTAATGATGGTATTAATGATAATTCAGCCTATTTTTCAAAAGATAATTGCCAAACAACCTTTGAATAAAAGAGATTTTATACAGGGATTCATAGATATTTACCATGGTATGGTAACTGGGGCCAGAAATATGATTCCAATTGCTCTGGCTACAGCTATAGCAGGAATAGTAGTAGGAAGTATTACTATTACAGGGATAGGCCAGGTTCTTGTAGATGTGGTTGATACTATTTCTCAAGGAAATATTTTTATAATTCTTTTCCTTACTGCTATTATTTCTTTGATTTTGGGAATGGGGCTTCCCACTACTGCAAATTATATTGTAGTATCTTCATTGGCAGCTCCTGTTATTCTTCAACTTGCTCAAGCCAATGGTTTTCTTATTCCTGCATTAGCTGCTCATCTTTTTGTATTTTATTTTGGAATTTTAGCTGACGACACTCCTCCTGTGGGTATAGCTGCTTATGCTGCTTCCGCTATAGCTAAGTCGAATCCTATAAAAACTGGTGTCCAAGGTTTTTCTTATGATATAAGAACAGCCATTTTACCTTTTGCCTTTTTCTTTAATACGGAATTACTATTAATTTCTTCAGTAAATAGCTGGGATCTTACCGAGGTCACGTTCATCAAGAATCCACTTAAAATAGCTTTTATTTTTGGTATGGCCCTTATGGGAATGTTGAGTTTTTCATCTGCTGTACAGGGTTTTCTATTGAAAAAACTAAATATAATTCAGCGCCTTCTTTTTTTATTTGCTACTTTCCTTTTCTTGGTTCCCAATCTCGCCCATCGGTATTTTGATATGCCCTCTGAGTATCTTTCTTTTGTTATAGGAATGGCTATTTGGGCGTTAATTTATTTCTGGCAAAAAGCAACTATACCTGAGAGCTTTTTACTTAAGAGTCCTTTGGGGAGCCGAGATAAAGAATAATTTCAAAGATCATGGTCCACCGAGGTTAGTAGTTAGTAGATATAAAGGTTGACAAAACGGCCTAAGGTGGCTATAGATTTGTCGGGATCGGGACGCAGCGGGACGTGGCGCAGCCTGGCAGCGCACCTGCTTGGGGTGTAGGGGGTCGGCGGTTCAAATCCGCCCGTCCCGACCATTAGCTTAGTTCAGCCTGTAAGGCTCCTGGGAAAAACTGGGGGCCTTAATTTATTATGGAAAACTAATAAAACCGGGCTTTGGCCTGGGGGGAGGTGAATAATGCGGGCACCAGCAACAGTTTGCCAGATTGACAGGTTTCCCGCCCAGGGGGCCCAAAAGGCCACTGAAACAGGTTTTATTTCTACGCATCTTTTGGTTGAGATGTGGCAGTCTCCATTTAATTTGCTGGCTGACGCCAAAGTAGTAGAAAAGGCATTGCGTTACGGCGGAAGCGGCGATTACCACGATGAACAGGGAGAGGTAATTAGCTACCAGTTTTCTCCTTATGGCGTTTCAGCTAAAGCCACTTTTGGAGACGCGCACATCTTTATTCACACCTGGCCGGAAAATGGTTACGCGGCCATTGACATTTTTGCCGGAAGTGATGAAGAGGCTTACGAGATTTTTGAGCGTTTAAAGGAAGCCTTTAAGCCTCATTATGTTCACGCCCTGGAAATGAAACGGGGACAACTTATTGAAATGGAGGAAACTTGACTCGCTACTGGTGGTTCGAAAAAATCACACCGCATTATTCGCACGGGTATAACGTTATCCCCATTTACGAGAAGCGCACCCCTTATCAGCATTTGCTGATTTATAAAAACGAGCTGTGGGGGCGCTTCCTCGTTCTTGACGGGATAACTCAATTTACTGAAAAAGACGAATTTATTTATCACGAGACTATTGTCTTTTGCCCGGCGGCCTCTTTAGAAACCCCACCTGAAAAAGTTCTTGTTATCGGTGGGGGAGACGGTGGTGTCATACGCGAATTACAAAAGATTTCAGAAATAAAGTCTATTCTTCAACTGGAAATAGACCAGGAAGTATTTAAGGCCTGCCAAAAGTATTTGCGAGAAATAGCTGGAGATTATAGTGATCCTCGCGTAGAGTTTCGCATAGCAGATGGAGCTAAATTTGTTGCTGAAGCCCCGGCAGAAACCTATGACCTGGTGATAGTTGATTGTACAGACCCAATTGGCCCGGCCGTGGTTCTTTATACCGAAGAATTTTACAAGAATATAGCCAGAGTTTTAAAACCAAAGGGTTGTTTTATTCAACAGGCAAGTATTCCTCGTTTTTTTCCTGAAACTTTACCTATGGCCTACCATCGGGCCCAAAAAGCCTTTCCTGTGGTAGAGATACTCAGGGCCCCCGTTCCCTGCTATGGTGATGAAATTGCCTTTATCTTGGGAAGCAAAACCGATTCTGCTTGTAAGCCCAGAAGGTCTTATCACGGCAAGTTTTATAACCCCGCGGTGCACCAGGCCTCATTTGCCATTCCTTCCTGGTGGCAGGATCTGTTGAAACAATAATCGTTCAATTAATTATTTTTATAGATTTTTTGTCTTTATTACCACTTTGTTTCTATCCCGTTTTAAATTTTTTGATATTAACATTTGAGAAAATTTTAAGTTTGGGGTAGGCCTAAAGAAGAAAAAAGTTTAAGGAGGGTGCCGTGAGCGAAGATATCAAAAAAATGTATCGCACCATTGTTTCTGACCATTTCCCTGATGAAATCAAGATAACTTTTGGGGACCAAACCCTTACCTATCGCAAAAGGACCTGGAAGATAGAAGTAGAGCCTGGGGTCATTGAGGAGCGCGGTTTGCGTTATGGGGAAAACCCTGATCAGGAGGCAGCTCTTTACGAGCTGGTAGGAGGTAATCTGGTTTTGGGTGAATGTGAGTATATAGAGCCGGGCCTTGGCCTTGTCTCAAGCCTATCTGAAGAAGACATGCTCCAGTTTGGTAAACACCCTAGTAAAACCAATCTTACCGATGTGGATAACTCTCTCAATATTTTACGTTATTTGGCCAAGCGGCCAGCCTGTGTAATCGTAAAACATAATAACCCTTGTGGGGTGGCTCATGGTGAAACCATTGAAGAGGCCTTCATCAGGGCTTATCGGGCAGACCGAATTGCCGCTTTCGGTGGCGCCATTGCTCTTAACCGTTCGGTGGATAAGGCCTGCGCCGAGGCTATTAGTCGGGAATACTTTGAAGTGGTGGCGGCGCCGGAATATGAGGAAGGGGCGGTTGAGATTCTCAAAAAACGCAAAAACCTTCGCATAATTCGTATCAAACGGATAGACAGGCTTGAAGAATACTGGGGTAAAAGGGTCGTTGAGTTTAAAAGCTTAATTGACGGTGGCATTATTGTTCAGCAGTCCCAGGTTAATAAAGTTAGAGGGCCTGAAGATCTGAAACCAGCGGTGGCCAAAAAACCTGACGGTACGGAAGTGCGCTGCAAGAGAGAGCCTACCGAGCGCGAGATTGAAGATATGATCTTCGGCTGGGCGGTAGAGATAGGCGTAACTTCGAACTCCGTTCTTTTCGTAAAAGACCTTTGCACCGTGGCTATTGGCACCGGAGAGCAGGACCGGGTCGGCGTTACGGAAATCGCCATTTTCAAGGCCTATGTCAAGTATGCTGACCTCCTTTGTTATGACCGCTACGGAATTCCCTATAAACAACTTGAGCTTGAAATACGAAAGGGGCTCAGGCCCGAGGCCCAGAAAATAGAAATAGACGAAGAAACCAGGGCCAAGAGGGCCGGCCTTCCCGGCTCGGTGATGGTTTCAGACGCCTTTTTCCCTTTCAGGGACGCTGTAGATGTGGCTATCAAGGAAGGTATTTCGGCCATTATACAGCCGGGTGGTTCGGTTAGAGACTGGGAGTCCATTGAGGCCTGCAACGAAGCGGATCCCCCCGTGGCCATGCTCTTCACCGGCCAGCGAGTTTTTAAACACTAAGCACAAGGGACAGGCAAACTTTTGCCTGTCCCTTTATGTTTGAGTGGAAAAATTTTTCCATCCAGAGCCTAATTTTGGAAAAAATTTTCCACTAAATTTCCCTTTAAATCTATTTAAAGGGAAATTTTTTTCTCTTTTCAGTTTTAGCCTCCCAGAAGCCCTAGATTTTACTAAGAAAATTTTCTGGCATTAATTTTGCTTGATTTGAGAAAAATAAAGAAGAAGAGAGGAGGGGTTAAAGTTATGAAGAAGGGTATTTTGGGGTTAGTTTTTGGTTTGGTATTATGTTTGGTGTTACCTTTATCGGTCCAGGCAGTCATAATTAATGGCAGTTTTGAGACAGGAGATTTAACAGGATGGGCTGCTGGTGGCCAGGCAGGAGTTCAAAGTAGTGTTGTCTTTGAAGGTCTTTACGCTGCCTGGATAGGAACAGTAGATTTTAATGATGATGATACAAATGATTTTACCGGTGAAGGAGGTACAGAAGGTTATACTAACAACTGGATTTCGCAGATAATAAACGTTTCAGGAATGGCTAGTTTAAGCCTTTATTACAATTATTACACTTGGGACTTTGCAGGGTGGGACGAGCCTGGTTTTGAAATACAGATTAATGGCAATCCAGTTCTTTCTATCAATGCCGGAGACATAGATACTACAGGAGATGAAACTTCTCTTGATTTTACCGGCTGGCAACTTTTTACTTACGACTTGACAAATTATCCCTTTGATACTCTAACGCTTACAATATATGCTGGAAATACAGGAGACGACATTATCCAATCATGGGTTTATATTGACGCTGTCCGCCTTAACCCAATTCCTGAACCTTCATCCATCCTGTTACTGGCTTTGGCTGGTGGTTCATTATTAGCTTATCGTTTGCGGCATAAGAAGTAATATTTGTCGCGGTTAAGTGCTTTGCTCCCAGGGCAGATTAATTTGAACCGGGGGCAAAGCACTCATTTTAAAGGTCCTTACAAAATGGCTTATTTAAGAGACTGCTTCGCCCACAGGGAGCTCGCCGTGACAAAGTGGCAGATGGCTTATAGCAAAAATGGCTGCTGGTAATATTCCAGAGGCTGCTACGCCTGTCCCGAGCGCAGCGAAGGGATCTCCCTAAAAGCTCCTCGCAGTGACAAAATGGAGACATCTCCTCGGAGTGACAAACTGGCAATGGCTCGCCGTGACATCAAGCGAGTCCATTGCGAGGCTGCGGAAGCAGCTGAAGCAATCTCTCTCGAGGCGACGTAGTCGCTACGGTGATCTATTTAATTTTCAAACTTTGGCAAAGTCTCTGTAGATTTTAATTTATTCTCACCTCTCAAACTTTCTTTTTGCCCTCAGTAAATCTTAAACTGGACACTTTTATTTTTCCGTAGGATAATGTCTTAAATTCAGGTTGAAAGGAGGGTTTTGTGCCCTACGAATGGTTGCCTCCGAGCAAAAATTATGAGCCGCGTTGGCCAGGCCGTCTGGTGGAAAAGATTGACCTTGAAAACGGCCTGGTGCTTGAAATATGGGATTATTCACGGAGACTTGCGGGAGATCGCTGGCTAGTGGGGATGCTTGCCCAGATAGTGGTTGAAGCGCCTCCCGAGGCCTTTTCACGGCGGGAACTTTATGAGGTTTTTTGCGATGAAGAAGAGGGCAAGGTTTATTACCGCTACCGTAAAGAAAGAACCTTTGTGGATGAAAGAGAATGTGAAGCCCTTTTTGAACAGCTAAAGAGCCGATTTCTGGAGGCGGCCCTTAATTACCTTTCTCACCCTAGCTTTAAAGAAAGGCTTATAGCCGCTGAAGTAGCCCTTTATGAGCGTCGCAAGGCGTGGGAAGAGCAGGTTAAACAAAAAGACGAAGAAATAGAGAGGCTTGAAGAAGAATGGAAAGACAGACCAATTTAATGGACTTAATCCCTCAGGAACCCCTTTCTCCACCTCCTACCGGCGCAGAGGATGTAGAAGTTCCTTTGCAGGGAGGGAAACTACCGGCCAGGCTCTTTTTGGCTTCCTCAGCCGCGCCGATTCTATTTTTCTTTATAGCCGAAAAGGAGCCCGTTGATAAATACAATCAACTTGGCCAGTATTTCTTGGGGCATGATATTTCGTTCGGAGTTATAGGATATAGGGGAGCCCATGGCTTACCTGGTGAGGCCTCCTTTGAAAACATTTTTAGCGACGCCAAAGAAGCCTTTTTCTTTTTACGTGATAAATTTGCCGAAAAAGGCCGCAAAGGGCCGGTGTCTCTTCTGGGGCGCTCTTTGGGGGCAGGGGTAGCCCTTTCTCTGGCAGTAGAACTCCCTCATGAGGTTACAGCCCTTATTTTGGATAGTCCAGTTGTTGATGGTATTTCCTGGCTGGCCCATCGGGGCTTAAATACGGATAAAGATCCATTTGAGATTATTGAAAAATTTAAAAAGTGGCGCAAACCACTCCTTGTTTTTCAAGCCCAAAAAGATGAAGAAGTCTCCTTACCAGAGGCAGAAAAAGTGCTTATCTTTACAGCAGCGAGGAATAAAAGGCTTTTGATTATGCCGGGTTTTAAGCGAGAAGAAACTATAGAAAAAGGCGGCCCCCTTTATGCGGAAACCATAGCTGAGCTTCTTAACAGGTTGGCTAGTCGTTTCGGACGCCGTAAAACCCATCATTAAAAGGAGGTTTCTATGGGCAGAAAAGGGCGTAAGTGGATTACAGAGACCCAGGAATTTCAAACCACAGATGATCCCTATCTTCCTAAAAAATATCCTTCGGGGGAGGCAATCTGCCCGCGTTGTCACGCGGTCTTTCGTGATAAACGCTGGTTGATTGATGAGGAGTTTTACCAGGAGTTTAAAGATAGCGATTTGGTCCCTAAGTTTTTGTGTCCGGGATGTCGTAAGGCGGTTGACCGTTATCCTATGGGATATCTTTATCTCTCCGGTGAATTTTTTGAAAAGCATCGTGACGAAATTTTAAGGGTAATAAATAACGAATACGAAAGAGCGCGGCAAAACAATCCTCTTCAGCAAATAATTTCCATGTATGAAGAAGATGGCCGCACGGTCATCGAAACGACCACGGAAAATCTGGCCCAGCGTTTAGGGCGTGCTGTATACAAGGCTTACAAGGGAGATCTTACCTTCAAATGGTCAGAAGGAAACAAGTTGGTGAGGGTCTATTGGCAGAGATAGGAGGATTTTTATGTCTAAACACGAAAGACGCCCCCTTACTGAAGAAGAGATTGAATATTTTAAAGAAAAACTCCTTAAAAGAAAGAAAGAACTATGGCGTGAGGTGGCTGATACCCTTGAACGCGAGGCCGGGGAAGAGTATCAAGATCTAATTCGCACGGTGCGTGAGGAAGAAGACTTGGCTCTGGCTGACCTCAGAGAAGACTTAGTCTTAGCCTCTCTTGAACCTAAAATTAGAGAACTTGAAGAAATAGAACAGGCTCTCATTCGTATAGAGCTAGGTGAGTATGGTCGCTGCATTGATTGTGGGAAGTGGCTTAGGACTAAAAGACTTGAGATTATGCCCTGGGCGGCACGCTGCCGGGAATGTCAGGAAAAATGGGAAAAGTTGAAAGCTATTGAATGAGGGTAACGGCTAATCATCTAACTTTTTTGAGGATAATTCTTTTACCGCTTCCCTGTATTTTGCTTTATGGCGGCCCAGAGGCCAAGCTCACGGCCCTGGGCATTGGTTCTCTTCTTGGCCTTACGGATTTTTTAGACGGGAAGCTGGCCAGAAGGCATGGTTCCACCCCGCTCGGCGCTTTTCTTGATCCCATTGCTGACAAGATTTTTATCGTAGCTCTTTATACTTTTCTTTCTCATCTGGGCTTTATGCCTATTTGGGTGGCTGCAGCTATCTTTGTAAGAGAACTTTTGGTCTCTTCTTTAAGACGAAAAGTGCCTGGGGCTCTTCCTGTTACCTGGCTGGCCAAAATGAAGACCACTATCCAGATGTTTGTGGCCGCATTAGTAGTAGCTGTTGTTACTTTTTCGGCATATACGGTTTATTTTCTTTTAGGCGCTGGAGCTATCTTATTGTTGGGAGGAATTCTTGCCAGGTTAAAAGGGGCCAAATTTTTAATAGTAATCTTTCTATCTTTGACTTTACCCTGTTTATCTTTTCTTTCTTTAAAACACCTTATTCTGGTTTTGAGTTTAGTAGCCCTTGGGGTAACTTGGCTCTCTGCTTTAGATTATCTTAAATTGGCCTTATCCCAAATTAGCTTAAAAGATTTTTTAAAGATTATTCCTGGCGCCCTTTGGCCAGCAATCATTATAATCTTTGCCAATAAGGCCGGAGATTTCTGGATACTCATCCCTTTGGTAGTAGTGTTAATATTTTTGCGAGAAGGTCTATTATTTTTTAAAAGAGGTAAAATTCAAGAAATTTTTCCGATAGTGTTTTTTGTTTTAGCTGTTTTTAGCTTGCTTATTGAGGAATTAATACCGGCCTATTTATTCGCGGCGTTAGTTTTTTTGATTTTTGAGAATGTAAGCCTTTTTATGGCTGCCCGTCCAGCCCTTTTCAAAAATTAATCCGTTCTGAACGATTAATCACACGTTGTGTGAGCCGCAGGGTTCTACTTTCAGCGATAATGAGACTACCTATGGCGAGCCTTTTAAGCCGTGAGGGCGAAGTCTCCTTTGATTACTAATGGAATCACTAAATAGGCGACAATTGATTCATTGTATGGTTTTAATTTAACACTGTCATTGCGAGGTCTCGCTAGAGGCCGAAGCAATCCCAGAGACTGCTTCGTCGCCTTTGGCTCCTCGCAGTGACAAAGAAGGAAAGGGCTCACAGTGACAAAGAAGGAAAGGGCTCACAGTGACAAGAAGGAAAGGGCTCACAGTGACAAGAAGGTAAAGGCTCACCGTGACAAAGGAAGGGGCTTGCAGTGACAACGGGCAGTTACTGTGAGATGCGTTCCCACTTTCCGTTGCGAGGCTGCGTCAGCAGCGGAAGCAATCCCTGTCACGAGACGCCGATGGCGCCGTGGTGATCTATCTATGTTATTTTGAATTTTGCAAAGGCCTTTAAACACTAAATAGCGAAACAATCTAATGGCTTTTAAGCTGAGCTTTTGGTTTCCATAGTTTTTTGCCGGGGTATCAGACGCGAGATGATAATTTCGTAAACTTCGTCATCAGTGCGTAGTTTTCTCTGACTTACGGCCTGTTCAAATTCCTTTTCGGCGAGATAAAGGAAGGGCGCCAGGGTGCGCATTCTCTCTTTATCGTGGGCCAGGTAAACTACTCCGTTTGGGGCCAGGTATTTGTGAAAAAGCTGGTAAAGAGGCTCAAATAAGCGGCCGCTAAATACCACTTCCGCCCCAACAATAATATCAAATTGGCCAAGTTCTTTGGGGGTACGCCAGTCAAGCTTTTCAATAGTTACGTTATCAAGCTTATTAAAGGCGGCGTTTAAGCGCAAAAAATCAAGACATTCGTCTTCAAAGTCGGTAATAACTACTTCTTCGTGGCCGAAAAGAGCAGCGGTAAGCCCTACCACACCAAGGCCAGCTCCAATTTCAAGCACCCTTTTTACAGGTTTCATGCTGGCCATGAAATCGGCCAGTACTATGGCCGCTTCCCAGATCTTTATCCAAAAAGGGAAATTTTCTACTTTTTCAAGTGAATCCTCAGAGATGAGTTCTTCAATATTGGCCGGTTTAATAATGTTTAAAACTTTTCCGCGAATGTTTAAAGGCTCTACTTCGAGGGTGTATCTTTTGGCCAATTTATCATAAATGGGTTTTATGTTTTCCGGTACCTGAATCATGGCTGTAAAAAACTCCTTTTTCCTAAATAAACTTTAACATTATGAAATTTTTTACCCCGCCAATACTTTATAGTTACTATATCACCGGGTTTCTTGGCAAAAATGATTCGTTCTAAATCTGCTTGAGAGCCAACTCTTCTTCCCGCTACGCTAACAATTATATCGCCTCCTACGGGATAAATGATATTCCCGAGTGATATAGATTTCCTTTGGCCGAGCAGGCCTATTTTCCTGGCCGGGCTTCCCGGGAGGGTTTTGGTCACTAAAAGTCCTTGATTAAAAGGTAGTTTCAATACTTTAGCGAGGGTAGGATTAAGTGGCAGCCCCTCCACACCTAGCCAAGGCCATACCATCTGGCCTTTCTCGGATAAAGCGGCTACTACCGGACGGATTAGGTGAGAGGGTACAATTTTCAAACCTCCAGCAAAGTGGAGATTGGGTAAGTCTAAGGCAAAGCCTACTAATTCTCCTCTGGCGTTAAAAACCGGCCCTGAACCAATACCTGCAAGAGAGAGATTGGTAGCGTAAAAACTAGCAAGCGTTCCAAACGAAAAACTCACACTTACCGGATTTTCAATCACCTTGCCGGCTTTTAAGCTGGCTTTAAATCGTGGGCGTCCTACTAAAAAAATGTCTTCTCCTACCTGAACCCTTCGCCTACTAATGGATACACCCAAATTTTGATAAGAATAATTGACTTTGAGAAGGGCAAGGCCGCTTAGGTGATCAACACCTAAAACTTTTCCTCCGAGAAAGGTCCCATTCGGGAGAATTACGTCCACCCAGCGGGCTCCTTGAACCAGATAAGCAGGGGCCAGAACAAGGCCATCTCTCGAGACAAAAACACCTGAGGCTACCTGTTTGGGAACTTCTGAAGATTTCAAATAATCGGCGTTAACAGGAGCGGCAACCAGGGTAACAACCTGATTGTAAACACGATTAAGGGCCGAACTGCCAAAAGAATAGGCTGGCCATAGCAGCCAAAGGATAAAAATAAGCCCCCAGAATCTAACCATTAAGCCTCCACAAAATAAATACCGCTAACAATATTCGATATACCACAAATGGGTAAAAAGTGTGAGTCCTGAGGAAGCGTAAAAGCCAGGCTATAACCGCAAGCCCGGAAATAAACGAAGCCAAAAAGCCAATTACATATACGATACTGAAAGGTTCTCCGCCCTGCAATACTTTAAGGGCTTCATAAAAGCCTGCTCCAGCTATTATGGGGGCAGAAAGTAGAAAAGAAAATCTGGCGGCTTCAGGTCTTTTAAGGCCTACCAGCATGCCGGCTGACATGGTAATCCCGCTGCGAGAAGTGCCGGGGATTACGGCCAGGGCCTGGGCACAGCCAATAATCAGGGCTTTAGGTAAATTGAGCTGATAAACTGATTCTTTCTGACGGGAAAATATTTCTGCCAAAATCATAGGAATGGACATGATTATTAACATAAAAGCCACTCTTTCAGCCGAACGAAACACAGTAGCCACAGCGTCTTCCAAAAAGAGGCCGGCTATTACTCCAGGAATAGTGGCTAAAATTAAATAGAATAAAAGGCGGGGATTGTGCTTCTTATCTCGCTTGAAAGAAAGGATATTCCACCAGTCCTGCCAGAAATAGATAAGAACGGCTAGAAGGGTGCCTAGGTGAAGAAAGACGTCAAAGGTAAGGCCTGTTCCTTTAATGTGAAAAAATTTTTCCGCAAGTATTAAATGGCCGGAACTTGAGATAGGTAAAAATTCAGTAATTCCCTGTAAAACTCCTAAAGCTATAGCTTCTAAATAAGTCATGGATGGTTTCCCTCAGTCAAAATAAACGTTTTTTGATAAATAGGGCAACTACAATACCCGAAAGAATAAACGAAATAGTCATCAAAATGGCAAAAGCATGGGGAGAATTTTGAAGAGGTAATTGGATATTCATGCCGTAAATACTTGCCACCAGCGTGGGGAGCATAAGCACTATGGTGGCTGAGGTAAGAAACTTCATTACCATGTTGAGGTTATTAGAAATAACTGAGGCGTAAGCATCCATAGTGCCGGTTAAAATGTCGCTAAATATTTTGGCCATATCAATGGCCTGGCGGTTTTCAATCTGGACGTCTTCAAGAAGCTCTAAGTCATCTTCAGTAAGACGTAAAAACCGACCAGACTGTAAGCGGCTTAAAACAATGTCATTGGCTCGTAAGGCGGTGTTAAAATAAACCAGGCTTTTTTCAATGTTTAAAAGCTTTAACAGTTCCTTATTCCGCATGGAACGGTAAAGTTCCTGTTCGTATTCAGTGATAAGTTTGTCTATTAATCTAAGATAACGCAGATAAATAGTGGCAATACACCAGAAGAAATGAAAAAGAAAAGGGATAGGTCTTTCCAAGGTAAAGTTTTTGACTTTATTTAAGGCCATTAGAAAATCTTCGAAGACAGGGTTTTCTTTTAAACAAACCGTAATAATGGCTTCTTCGGTAAGTATTATGCCTATAGGGATTGTTTCATAACGGATAAAACCTTCTTCGTGGCGTGGATCAGGGACTCGAAGAATAATAAGAAGCTGGTCTTCTTCAAGTTCTATGCGAGGAATTTCTTCTTCATCAAGGGGATAGCGCAAAAATTCCGGAAAGACCTTTAAAGATTCTTGTACATACTGAAGTTCTTCTTCAGTGGGGGAGGTTAGACAAACCCAGCAAGGCCGCTCAATTTGCGGCGCAAGAGAAAGCACTCCTTTTTCAGCGCGATAAATACGTAGCAAGATCGACCTTCTTCGTTCACTGGACTACCGTTTTTTTTTAAAGTTAAAAGTGCTAAAATTTGTTTTGTCGTTTACCACAAAATAAAAAGCCAGGCAACAGAGGAAAAGAATGAGATACGATATTATAACCATTTTTCCTGAATATTTTGAAAGCCCTCTTGAAGTAGGAGCTATAAAAAAGGCCCGAGAAAAGGGGCTTATTACTGTTAATTTGTTAAATCTTCGTGACTTTGCTTTTGACAAACACAAGATGGTGGATGACCGTCCTTTTGGTGGCGGAGAAGGCATGGTTTTTAAGCCTGAGCCCCTTTACCGGGCTATCCAAAAGGTAAAAGAAGAGGGACACCCTTATGTGGTTTATCTTTCACCGCAGGGTAGGGTTTTAAACCAGGAAATAGTAAAAGAACTTTATGAGAAAGACCATCTATTACTCATCTGCGGTCGTTACGAAGGCATTGATGAACGCATAAGGGAGCATTTCATTGACGATGAAATTTCTATCGGTGATTACGTGGTTTTTGGGGGGGAAGTGGCGGCTTTGGTGATTATTGAGGCGGTCTCAAGGCTTGTGCCAGGAGTGGTAGGTAAAAGAGACTCGGTAGAAAAAGAATCTTTTAGCCAAGGGCTCCTTAAATATCCTCAATATACCCGGCCGCGCGATTTTATGGGTTACCAGGTGCCAGAGGTTTTGCTCTCTGGAGACCACGCCCGTATTGAGGTCTGGCGGCGCCGGAAATCTCTTGAAGCCACCTTGAAACGCCGGCCAGATTTATTAAAAAAAGCCAAACTCACCCCTGAAGACGAAAAGATTCTCAAAGAATTTGGCTGGGAAAAAGATGAGCGACCCTAAACTTTATGTAGCTCTAATACATTATCCGGTAATCAATAAAGAAGGAAAGATTATTGCTTCTTCGGTGACTAATCTTGACCTTCACGATATTTCTCGCATCTGCCGTACCTATGGCGTTAAACGTTATTACGTGGTTCAGCCTTTAAGGGAACAAAGGGAACTCGTGGAAGAGCTTCTTACCTATTGGCAAAGTGGCTATGGTAGGGTATATAACCCCGATCGCGAAGAGGCCTTAAAAGTTTTAAAGGTTGTTCCTTCTTTCAAGCTGGTTTTAAAAGAGATTGAAGAAATAGAAGGAAAGCGGCCGATACTGATAGGTACTGACGCTCGTGAAGATTATGCTAATATTAAATTCTTACCTATGCGAAAACTTATTTGGCAAGGTGAAGTTTCTTTGTTACTTTTAGGAACCGCCTGGGGCCTGGCCCCAAAGTTGCTAGATGATTGTGATTATATACTTGAGCCGGTAAAAGGGGCTCAAAGTGATTATAACCACCTTTCGGTTCGCGCGGCAGCGGCTATTATATTAGATCGCCTGCTTGGCGAAACCTGGTGGAAGGAATAGAAACAAGGAGGGAAACCATGATCCCGGTGGTAAGAGAAATTGAAAACGAATACCTGCGCAAAGATCTCCCTGACTTCCGCCCTGGAGACACAGTGAAAGTTTATTTTCGTATCGTAGAAGGGGAAGACAAAGAAAGAACTCAGGTCTTTCAGGGCGTGGTTATCAGAAAAAGAGGCTCTGGCACGGGCGCCACTTTTACTGTGCGTAAAGTTTCTTACGGTATTGGCGTTGAGCGCACTTTTCCCTTGCATTCTCCTCGTCTGGAAAAAATAGAAGTAGTCAAGAAGGGTAAAGTGCGTCGGGCGCGCCTCTACTACCTCCGTGGTCGTACCGGTAAAGCGGCAAGGATTAAGGAGAGACGCTAGTTTGTTCGTAAAACCTGTTCGCTGGGAAAAAGAAAAGCAGTTTTATCGGCGTTACCAATACATTGCCGGAGTGGATGAAGTAGGCCGCGGGGCTCTCGCTGGCCCCGTGGTGGCCGCAGCGGTTATATTGCCTCAAGATTTTGATCATCCCGATCTGGCTGATTCCAAATGCCTCACTCCAGAAAAAAGAGAAGAACTTTATCGTCTGATTACTCAGGAAGCTATCGCCTGGGCCGTGGCCCAGATAGAAAACCACGTTATTGACGAGATAGGTATTCTTAAGGCAAGCCTCAAGGCTATGGCTGAGGCCCTTGAGGCCTTAACTCCGCGGCCGGAAATTGCCCTGGTTGACGGAAAATTTGTTACTCCCTGGGTGGGGTTGCAGAAGGCCATCGTAGATGGTGATGCTCTTTGCAAGTCCATTGCCGCGGCTTCAATTGTAGCCAAAGTCACCCGGGATCATATTATGATTAAGGCGGCGCAAAGGTTTCCTGAATACGCCTTTGAGAAACATAAAGGCTACGCCACCAAACAACATCTGGAGGCCCTAAAAGCCCATGGCCCTTCTCCCTTCCATCGTTACTCTTTTAAGCCGATTTCAGAAACCCAAAGATCCGAAGAAATTGGGTTCTTTCGCGGAAGAACTCGCCTGTCGTTATTTTAAACTTAAGGGATACAAAGTCTTAGCCCAAAACTGGCGCACGCGTTACGGCGAAATAGACCTTATCGTCAAACGAAAAGACACGCTGGTTTTTGTGGAAGTAAAAGCGAGGCAAAGCCTGCGCAAGGGAACACCTGAAGAGGCCTTAACCCCTTCTAAACAGAAAAAACTTTTGACTTTGGCCAAACTTTATCTCCAGCAGGAAAAAATAAAGCCTAAAAAGGTACGTTTTGACCTGGTGGCCGTTGATTTTTCAGAGAAAAAGCCACAACTTAGACATTACCAGGGGGTGATTGAAGATGACTACTAAACAAAAAGAGCGCGAAGAGAAAGCCTTAAAAAGTAAAAGGCAGCCCATCTGGCCGGAAAAAGAGCTTCCTGACTGGCGAGAACTACTTACCGCCCCTTCTGAAAAGGCCGAAGAAATCATGCAAGGGCTTTCCCTTCGTGAGCAGCTTACCCTTATCCTTCAGGCCCCCTGGGAAGTGCGCGAAAGGCTTATAGTGCTTTCTCCCCAGGCCGAGCGCCTGGTTAAGGCCCTACCACCGCAGGAGTTCTTCTGGACGGTTAAGGCCGTAAGCCCAGAAGAGGCGGTAACCCTCCTTTCCATGGCCACGCCGCTTCAACTTCAGTTTCTCTTTGATCTTGATTGCTGGCGCAAGGATCAGCTGGTTTTAGAGCGAGCTCTGGCCTGGCTGACCCTTCTTTTTGAGGCCAGCGAAGACGTGGTGGCTCGTTGGTTAAAGCAGGTAGATTTTGAGTTTCTGGTAACCCTCATGAAGCGCCTGGTTGAGGTTTATAAACGCCCTGATGGGGTTGACCTTACCGAGGCCCGCGACTGGCTTCCTCCTTATACCCTTGATGACCTGTATTTCGTAAACTTTCGCCTGGACAAATTTGAACCTTTAGCCCGCCGTTTGATTGAAATTCTCATGGAGTTTGATCAACCGCGCTACCGGGATTTGATGGAATCTATTATCTGGGAACTTCCGGCCGAAATAGAAGAACTGGCTTACCGCTGGCGTAGGGCGCGCCTGGCTGACTGGGGAATCCCTGATTATTACGAAGCCGTGGACATTTACGCGCCCACTACCCCTGACCACCTGCGCCGTATAGAGCCAACTTATCTTCCGGCTCCTGAAGAGGAAGAAACTCCGCCCCCTGCCTTTTTGCCGGCTATCCAAACCGAAGGCGTTGATTTTTTGGCTGAAGCTATAAGTCGTGTCAGGGATTATCGCCAGATAGAGCGCTTGAAACGAGAGCTTGCCTGGCTGGTTAACAAGGTTCTAATCGTGGATATAGGCACTATAGATGATATAGAAGAGGCTCGAAAGGTTTTTGACAAAGTGGCCGGCTACCTGAACATAGGCCTGGAATATTTAGCTCACGGTCAAATTGAGGCCGCGGTAAAAATCCTTGAGACTTATTTTCTGGAAGACATTTTTCGTCTGGCCCAGAAGCTAATAACCGACCTGCGCCGCTACGCCAACGAAATTATCACCCAGGAAGGCCTTGATTCTCGCATTTTTCGCCATTTAGATGAGCCTTATGCCTCTTACCTTAAGGGAGTAACGGCCAAAGACGCTAACCGCATCATGCTTTTTCAGCCTGAAAAAGTGGGCACAGCCGAAGAATTTCGCTTCTTCAGGCGCTTAGAAGAAATAGAGCGAGTAAGAAGGATGCTTTCTGAGATTGCCTACTGGGCGCCTCTTATCCAGAAGGCCTTTGGTACGCCACCGGTATGGCTGGCCGAACTTGCCCTTAAAAAGACCAATCTCCTTGAACCGGCAGACATTAGATGGAGCACCCTGGTGCTTACTTCCCTTGGAAACTGGCTCACCGAAAAAGAATTCCGCTTTGAAGCCATTG
The DNA here is from genome assembly GCF_000217795.1 of Thermodesulfatator indicus DSM 15286. Classification (NCBI taxonomy): domain Bacteria; kingdom Pseudomonadati; phylum Thermodesulfobacteriota; class Thermodesulfobacteria; order Thermodesulfobacteriales; family Thermodesulfatatoraceae; genus Thermodesulfatator; species Thermodesulfatator indicus. The sequence goes on along the minus strand of NC_015681.1, from coordinate 682,578 downwards.
TTCAGGGAAAATGGCCAGAAGTGATTTCAAAACTTCTTACCAAACATCCGGGGTCCAACCGCAGTGTGGTGCGTGAAAAAGTAAAAGAAGAAACTTTTGCGAACTTTAAAAAGCTTGCCAGAGAAATTGCCCCGGTTGAAGAAGACCACCTCAAAAGCTTTCTTGACTTGTGTTTTTTCCGCGCCGAGGAAGAATTCGCCTTCGCCGACGAAAAAGATATCCCCGACCCACGCTATGTCCAATGTATGCTGATAGAGCTTAAGGATGCAAAGGAATAATTGTGAGCAAGTTTTATCCTGGTTAGCGCTTTTTATTCCGTCATTTTAGGGTTTTTATTCCGTCATTTAGGTTTTTTATTCCGTCATTGCGAGCGAAGCGAAGCAATCTCTGTGGCCGCAGCTCAAAAAAGAATGTTATGATATAATAAATTAAAGTCAAAATTTTCATAGAGGTGAATTATGAGTCTAGCTGAAAAGATAATTGAAAGAGTTAAGTCACTACCTGAAGATAAGCAATCAGAAATATTAGATTTTATAGAATTTCTTTCTAAAAAAGTAAATGAAGAAGAAAGAAAGCAGTGGAGTCAATTTTCACTTGAAACAGCCATGCGAGGGTTAGAAACAGAAGAGTCTTTATATTCTCTTGATGATATAAAGGAAAAATACTAAATGATACAAGAAGGGGATGTAGTTCTTTTTCAATTTCCACAAACAGATTTACAGGAGGGAAAACTAAGACCAGCCCTTGTAATAAAAAGAGTTCCTGGCGACTATGAAGACTGGCTGATATGTATGATTTCTTCCAGGGTATATCAATACAATGAAAAAATAGATGAAATAATTACACCCAAAGATAGTGATTTTCAGGATTCAGGGCTGAAAACAGAAAGTGTAATACGGGTAAGCAGGCTTGCGGTTGTAGAAAAAGACATATTAATTGGAAGAATAGGTAAGATATCTCCAGAAAGGTTGCGTAAGATTAAAGAAAAATTAGCAAAATGGATAATGGAATCATAACAACCACCTTTTTGGGAACCTCAGTAAATTTTTACATCAATTTCTCTAATCTTGAGATACAGCTCTTTTATAGAGCTTAAGGAAGCAAAGGAATAATTGTGGGCAGGTTTTATCCTGTTTAGCGCTTTTTATTCCGTCATTTTAGGGTTTTTATTCCGTCATTTAGTGTTTTTTTTATTCCGTCATTGCGAGCGAAGCGAAGCAATCTCTGTCACAATTTCTAAAATTATTCTCTATCCTTTATAGCTTTTTTTTAAAGCGTACTGAACCAAAGTAGGATAAAAAAATTTTTAAGCTCTTTTTCTTCTTTTCCGATATAATAGACAAGAAGATAGGGGAGAATAATGGCAGCTATGACTAATCTTCTAACATTATTATGTCAAACTTATTAACTTTATACGGCTAATTTTGAGTGATTTATTGGCAGGTAGTAGATGATATGGTAACGTAATTCTAAATTTGGAGGTGGGGAATAAAGAAATTTTTAAACCCACAGCCGCAGGTCAAAAAGGAATGTTAGAATTACATCAATTATTTTTCCGCATTTTACTTGACATCAGGAAAACTAGTTGTTACCATTGTCCTCAAAAAGGAGGACGCAGAGCAATGAAACCAATTAGAAAGAAAAAGACCAAATTAGCAAATATTAAAAAAATTATTGATAGACAAGATGAAATAGTAACTGGTCGAATTTCTTCCCTTAATTTACCTAAATTTAAAAAATATGTTATTTGTAATTTGAGAGGGGGGATTGGTAAAACAACAATTGCGTTCAATTTATCATATTTATTGAATGACGTGTTAGTTATTGATACTTGCCCACAAGGGAATTTGTCATATTTTTATGATTCACAATATTTTTCTAATAACAGGACAACAGTTAAAGATTTAATCCTGCCATATATTTTACCAGGTTTGGGCAAGCCATCAAGAACAGCCAAGAAAATTGGTGCGACTAATCCATTTTTTCAAAATAAAAATGCATTCTATATCCCTTCAACAAGTGAACTTTATTTATTACCATCTCAATTATCTACCGCAATAAATCAAGCAAAAACATTAACGGGTTCACAACAAGAAGAAGCATTAAGAAATATCCTTTACTCATTAAAATATGAAATTGACAGAGAACTAGAAGAAAATAATTTACAACATGTTTTAATTGATACTTCCCCATTCTTTTCTGGTGCCACTCATCTTAGTTGGCACGCTTCAGACGCTTTAATTGTACCGGTACGAACAGATCAACAGTCAATAAACTCTTTAGAATTATTGATAGATGTTTTAGAAAATCCCGCAAGTGAATTTCGTAGAAATATGCCCAAAGACGGAGTAACCCCTAAAATTCAATTAGTCATACTTACTCATTGTACATGGTCAACGAGGTCTGGGGCGAGAAATATTCCCAATCAACAGACCAAAGTCTATCTCGAGAAAATTAGAGATATTGTAAGTAGAAATATTCAACATTTTACAACAGATGATCCTGATAATCATATTCTGTTATTAGACGACTTTTTAGGAACTGGACGCATATCAACTGCTTTATCAAAGCCAGTAACTCTACTGCAAGCTGGAGAGACAATGCGCATAAATAGAGTTAAGACGACTGTTAATCAATCTGTAGAAAAAATAAAGGCCCAACTTCAATTTATTGCTAACTCAATTATATAATTCTGTTTTAACTTTTTGAGTGAAAATTATTGCAGTTTTTCGATTATATAAAAAAATAAATTCTAACAATAGGGTGCACTTGACCGCTATTCCGCTGGCGCTCCATAGCGGCAGGTGAGTTTGGGCGTTATGCAGACAGGTTCTGAAACAAGCGACAACCGCAGAGGACACTCTCATGGGATTCAGGATTGAATTTACGTGCAAGAAGTGCGTATACCGCGCCGAAGTCTCCGGGGGAAAGGATTGCGGAATGGTCTCCGTCGTCGAAACGATGGTTTGCCGGAGTTGCCGCGAACTTGTGGACGTACTAATTGGGTGGTACGGAGAGGAAGGGCCGATAGGGGAAGGCGAGACATTCGTTTCGCGAAAGCGTTGCTTCACTTTGTTAGCAATGACAGGAAGGGAAAAGGGACCCGCATGGCAATGAGAAAGGGTTTGTCACCAACCGCCATTGGCCATCGACCACCTGCCATCAGCCGTTAGCCATCTACCATCCCGTCACTGCGAGCGAAGCAAAGCAGTCTTTTAAGTAACGTCTTTTACAAATGTCTCTTTAGAGATCTTTGCAAAATTAAGGAAAATATAGATTGATCGCCACGGCGACTGTGTCGCCTCGCGACAAGGATTGCTTCGGCTGCTGGGCGCAGCCTCGCAATGACTCTCTCAGGTGTCACTGCGAGCCCGTATGGGTGAAGCAGTCTCTTAAGTAACGCCTTTTATAAATGTCTCTTTAAAACAACTTATCTTAAGCCAATTTTAGTTTTATCTTAGTTTTAATAGTCGAGTCAGGACCTATTTGAGATGTCAAACCAAAACACAATTGATATCCCTTCTTCCTGGGAAAAGGTGGCTGAGGAAATTCTAGCTAACAAGCCGTCTAAGGTTATCCTCATTGGGGGAGTTGATGTGGGTAAAAGCACCTTTTCCCTTTATCTTATTGAAAAGCTTCTGCTAAACGGAATATCAGCCGCACTTCTTGACGCTGATGTAGGTCAAAAAGACGTAGGCCCTCCCACTACCATAGGCCTCAAACATTTCCAAAATCCAGAGGAACTAAAAGTAGAAAGACCTTTTTGCGCTGAAAAACTCTACTTTGTGGGTTCTACCACCCCGGTAGGGCATCTTTTACCTCTGGTAGTAGGAACGGGCCTGCTCGCCAGAGAAAGCCAGGCCGAAGTAACCGTTATAAATACCACCGGTTTAATTAAAGGTCCGGGGGTGGCCTTAAAAACCTTTAAAATTGAGAACATAAGGCCTGATTTAATTCTAGCCTTTCAAAGGGAGCGAGAGCTTTATCCCCTTCTTCAGGCCTTTAAGCACTACCCGGTGCGTTTGCTAGAGGTCTCGTCCATGGCCAGCCCCAAAACTCTGCCTGAAAGAAAAAAGCGGCGTGAGGCAGCTTACCAAAAGTATTTTTCAGATTGTCACCTAATAGAACTATCCTGGCGAGCAATAAGTGTTCAGCGGCAAAGAAAAATTACGCCTAACCTTCTTTGCGCCCTTGGTGACGGAGAAAAACATCTTGGCCTTGGTATCGTTGAAGAAGTGAACCGTAACGGCCTAAAGATTTACACACCAATAACTTCTCAAAGCATAAAAGTTCTCATCTGCGGTTCTATATTGGTAAAACTACCAGGTATAGAGCTTGAGAAGGCTACTGTTCGTAAAGCATCTTTCCCATTTGAGAGACATCGTAGCCGCCAAGGGCTAAAACCCTCTCCCGGAAGGCCTGTGAAGCCAGGATTGAGGCGATTTTTTGCCAGAAGGGTGAGAGGAAAAAGTCCTTCCGCACGGCTAGGTCATAGCGCTCTGGGAAAAGGGGGACAAAGTCAAGAGAAAGAAGACGTGCGGCCGCAAGAATCCCAAGGCCCACGTCAGCCCGGCCAGTAGCCACGGCAATGGCTACTCCTAAGTGAGTGGTTTCTTCGGTCTCGTAGCCTTTTATCTGGCGTGGGTTTAAGTCAAGTTTCTCAAGGTGGTAATCAAGTAATACACGGGTTCCGGCCCCTGGCTGGCGGTTTATAAAAGTTACGTCTTCGCGGGCCAGGTCTTCAAGGCGGGTAATGTTTTTAGGGTTTCCTTTGGGAACAATGAGGCCCTGTTCACGATAGGCAAAATGAACCAGCACCAGAGGGGTTTCCGGCAGGTGACGTTTAATGTAAGGGACATTGAATTCTCCTGTTTCAGGGTCAAAGAGATGAGTTCCACCAAAGTGCGAGAGATTATCCCTTAAAGCCAAAAGCCCGCCAAGGCTTCCCAGATGGGCCAGAGAAAGATCATATTCCGGGGCTTCCTTTTTGAGAAACTCTTCCAGAATATCAAGGGCCATATCATGGCTACCCAGCACCAGGGCGGTGTGCGAGAGGTCTTTTTCGGGACGCAGAATTTCCAAGGTTACTTTAGTTCCAGCGTCCAGGCCTTCTACTTCTTCGGGAATTTCACAAAGGGCGTCAGCTTTAGTAAGGGTGGTGATGGCTCCGGCCCCTCTTTTAAGCTGCATGAAAACCTTTTCACCGGCTACTTCGCCAAGTCTTACCCTCAAAAATTCTCTGGTGCCCAGGCGTGAGGGTATTTTGCGCCCGGCTTTGGCTGTTACTTTCGGCCTTTCAGGTAGCCTTACGCCTAGCATGGCGGAAAAAGCGGGCTTCATTAATTTTTCAAAGGCGAGCACCGCTGATACAGGGTAGCCCGGGACACCGAGAATCGGTTTTTCCTTGATACGGCCTAAAATAGCGGGTTTCCCGGGCATCATGGCTATGCCGTGGAAGAGGAGTTCGCCTTCTTTTTCAATGAGGTTAGCAGTATGGTCTTTAGAACCTGCTGAAGAGCCGGCTAAAACCGTCACTAGGTGGAAGTCAGCCTCCAGGGCCTCCAGGATAACTTTTTCTATCTCTTCGGGGATGTCCGGGACAATGGGAAAGACTTGGGCTTTTCCTCCCCATTCTTCTACGGTGGCGGCAATCATGGTGGAGTTAAACTCTACGGTACGGCCTTCTTTAAGAAGTTCTTCGGTGGCCTCTTCAGGAGAAACGAGTTCATCTCCCGTGGGAATAATAGCCACTTTGGGCCTTTCTTTAACAGGAATTTCAAGGTGGCCGGTGGCTAAAAGGGCCCCTAAGTCCCAGGGCGCAAGTTTATGCGAAGGCGGAAAAATGAGTTCCCCTTCAACAACATCTTCGCCGATTTTTCTTACGTGCTGCCAGGGAAAGGCCGGAGTCATTATCTCTACTTCGTCTTCGCTAACCTGGTGGACTTCTTCAATCATGATGACCGCGTTGGTGTCAGGAGGAAGGGGCTCGCCGGTGTTAACGAAAAAGGCTTCCTGGCCTACTTTTAAGCGTAGGGGATGACTTTCGTGAGCACCGAAAGTTTTTTCCGCCTGTACGGCAATGCCATCCATGGCGGCGGCATTAAAGGCCGGCACTGACCGCTTGGCATAGATAGCTTCAGCAGTTATTCGGCCTAAGGCGTTTTTTACCGGGATATTCTCTTTTTTAAGAAAACGTGGCCAGGCAAAGGCCTCTAAGGTGATTTTTATGGCTTCTTCAAGGGTCTTTTTGCGGAGATAGATTCTTCTTTTCATGGTGCGTTAATTTAATGGGCAGGACTTAAACTGTAAACCTTTATCATTAAGCATTAAAGTTCAGATAGGCAATTCTTGATCCCTCTCTAGGCGAACTTATTTTTTCTTTTAGTTCAAAACAACAAAATTGTAAAAAATAGATTTACAAAAAAAGGACAGGCAAAAACCATAGATTGATCGCCACGGCGACTATGTCGCCTCGCGATAGAGATTGCTTCGGCTGCTGGGCGCAGCCTCGCAATGGACTCTTTTTAGAGTGTCACTGCGAGCCCTTATGGGCGAAGCAGTCTCGTAAGTATGGCATTTGGCAAAAAACATAATTAAATCTAAAAAGGAGGTTTGTTATGTGGAAGTGTTTTAAAAAGTTTAGTGTTTTGTGGTTGCTGGTGGGGTTATTGTGTTCTTCGGTTAGCTTAGCGGCTAATCAAACTCTTACTCCTCAAGAGGTTGCTAAAGGGGCAGTAAAATCTGCCAAGAAGACGGCCGAAAACATTCAGGCCAAGTTGAGTGAAGATGCTATAAAAGCGGTAGAAGATACACATAAAGCCTTGGTTTTGTTGGACCAGGGTAAAGTAGATGAGGCGGTCAAGGTATTACAGGAAGCCGTAGGAAAACTTGAAGTGGTGCTTGCGGCCAATCCTAATTTGGCTTATGTGCCCATAAATGTTTCTACCGTAGCTGTTGATTTACAAGCTGGCCCTAAAGAAATTGAAGAAACTTTAAAACAGGTGCAGAAATTGCTTGATGAAGGAGATGTGCAAAAAGCCCGTCTTTTGTTAAATACCTTGCAGTCAGAAATTGATATCATTATTGAAAAACTTCCCCTGGCTACTTATCCAGATACCATAAAGCTTGCTGTCAAGTACATTGCTCAAGGTAAGATAGAAGAGGCCAAAACTCTTTTAAATGCTGCTCTTTCTTCTCTTGTACAAGACGTTGTAGTTATTCCTTTGCCCATAGTCAGAGCAGAAATGCTTGTTAAGGCCGCTTCGAAAGTTGCTAAAACTGATAAAGACAAGGCTATTGAATATTTAAACCGGGCTGAAAAACAGCTGAAAATAGCAGAACTTTTAGGATATGTAAAAGATTATGAGAAAGAATACAAAGATTTAGTCAAGCGAATTAAAGACCTCAAAAAAGAGATTAAAGGCAAAAATCACAGTGCCAAGATGTTTGAAGAGCTGTTATCCAAGTTTAAGGCTTTCCGCAAACATTTTGAAAAAGAACACAAGTAATTTTGAGGGACAGGCGCAAATTTGCCTGTCCCTGAGTAGTTGACACTTGGCAAGGGGTATGGTTATTAGGTTGAGGCAACGGCCTTTGAAAATTAAGGCCGTTTTTATATTATTTTGTGTTATTTTGAAGATCATATATCTGGAGGAATGCTATGAAACGTACTTATCAACCCAGTCGTATCAAGCGTAAAAGATGCCATGGTTTTCGAGCTCGCATGAGAACTCGTTCAGGAAGGCGTATTTTGGCTAACAGGCGGCGTAAGGGACGTTGGCGGCTTACGGTATAAAAAAAGAATCTTTTACCAAAGATGAGCGTCTAAGGCGTCGCAGGGAGTACGAAAGGGTTTACCGTCAAGGTAAACGCCTTTCGTTACCTTATTTAAGAATAATACTAGCCCCAAATCAATTAGGCCATTCAAGATTAGGTCTTAGTGTTTCCAAAAAGGTAGGAAATGCGGTGAAACGTAATTATATTAAACGAATTTTGCGAGAAGTATTTAGAAGAAATAGAGATATCTTCCCTTTAAGTCATGATATAGTTATAATTCCTAGGGCTAAAATATTAGAAATCCCTCAAGATAAAATTAAAAAAGATTTAGTTGAATTATTTAAAAAGTATGAGAAAAATAGTTATAAAAGTTATTAAAATATATCAATTATTACTTTCACCTTTTTTGCCTCAAAGTTGTCGTTTTTATCCTACTTGTAGTCATTATGCTATAGAATCTATTTCTAAGTTTGGGGTAATAAAGGGATTGATTTTAGCCTGCTTTAGGCTTATGCGTTGTCACCCTTTATGTAAAGGTGGCTATGATCCTGTACCAGAAAGATTCCCTTCATTATGGCCTAAAAAATTGAATAAAGGAGTAATTTCCAAATGGAACGAAACGTCATTATAGCTATAATTCTTTCTATGTTGGTAATAGTTGGTTTTCAACTTTTGTTTTCTCCACATAAAACTCAAACTCAAAAAAAAGCAGTAACTACTACTCAGCAAGTTGTAAAAACAGAAAAAGAAAATTTCCCTCAAAAAGCAATAGTTCCCGAACAGAAGAACTATCAGAATATAAAAGAAGCTAAAGTAGATACATCTCTTTTTGAGGCCCAAATTACTGAAGCAGGGGCGCGTTTTACTCATTTTAAGCTGCTAAAGTATAAGAAGACTTTAGATCCTGATTCACCTCCGGTAGATTTAATTAATTCACCTAAGTTTGGGCTTCCTATTGAAGTCTATCCCACAATTGCTCCTAAATTGGCTATTTCTCCTTATAAAGCTAATCCTCTTGAACTCACTTTAGATAAAGAACAGAAAGGAGATATTCTTTTTGAACCCGTTGTCAAGACTCCGCTAATTATAGATAAGAAATTTTCTTTTAAAGATGGTTCTTATCTCTTTAATTTGGATGTTAAAATTAAAAATCCTACAGATAAACCTATTTCTGATAATATTTTATTTAGGATGGCTTCACATCCAGTTGCCAAACTTGACCGTTATGTATTTAGAGGGCCAGCTTATAGTCATAACGGTATTTATGAAGAAGTTAAACTAAAAGATAAGATTATTGAATATAAAGGTGATTTAGATTGGGTTGCTTATGGAGATCCTTATTTTCTTATGGCCATAATTCCTCCAAAAGGAAATGATTGGCGAGTTACTTTTAGACGCTTAGAAGGAAATACTGATGAACTTATACTTTGGACTCCCAAAATTACTTTTGCCCCTCATGAAGAGAAACAAATAAACTTAAAGCTTTATTTTGGCCCGAAGAGTTTAGATGAACTAAAAAAAGTTGGCTATCATTTAGATAAAGCTATCCACTTTGGTTTTTTTGATCCTATAGCTAAACCTCTTCTCTATGCTCTCAAATTTTTCTATAAATACACTCATAACTATGGAATATCTATAATCTTGTTAACAGTGCTTATTAGAATTATTTTTTGGCCTCTCAATCACATTAGTATGAAAAACATGAAAAAGATGAAAGATCTTCAGCCCATTATCGCCAGATTAAAAGAGAAGTACGGTGATGATAAAGAAAAACTTAATCAAGAGCTTATGCGTATCTATAAGACTTATAAGGTTAATCCTTTTATGGGCTGTCTTCCTATGATAATTCAAATTCCAGTATTTTTCTCTTTATATAAAGTTCTTCTGATGGCCATTGAGTTGCGCCATGCACCTTTCTTTGCCTGGATAAAAGACCTTTCTTCTCCTGATAGATTGCCGGTGGGTATAGATATCCCTTATTTAGGAGGCATTCCGGTATTGACTATACTTATGGGAATTTCTATGTATTTTCAGCAGAAATTGACTCCTACATCTATGGATCCTACTCAGGAAAAAATGATGCTTTTAATGCCTATATTTTTTACAATACTTTTTGTGAACTTTCCCTCAGGTTTAGTTCTTTATTGGCTTACCAATAATATTCTTTCTATTGTTCAGCAGGTGATTACTAATAAAATGCTTGAGCGGAGTAGGGCATGATATCTGAAGAATTCGAAGCCAAAACTTTAGATCAGGCCGTAGAATTAGCTTGTAAACACTTTGGCGTAGAAAGAGACGATCTAGATATAGAGGTTTTGAGTCAGGGTTCTACAGGTATATTTGGAATAGGAGCCAAAAAAGCGCGCATAAAAGCAAGCATAAAACCTGAGACCCTTTTAAAGAAAAGGGCAGAAGAAGCCCAGAGAGTTCTAGTTAAGTTAATAACTAGTGGTGACTTGGAAATTAACTTTTCTTTTGAAATTAAACCAAATGGCATTTCTTTTTCACTTTCCGGGCCTGACAGTAAATTATTCGTGGCCAAAGATGGCGCGCCTTTAAATGCTTTGCAGTATCTGATTAACAAAATCGTAGCCAAAAGATTAGGGGTAGGGCCTAAAATAACTCTTAATATTGAAGGCTTTAAAAATGGTAAGAGCCAAAAACTAGAAGGTTTGGCCCGCAAAGCAGCCAAAGAAGCTATTAAAACCAAAAAGCCGGTTTTTCTCCCTCCGATGCCTGCTAGTGATCGTCGTCAAATTCACCTAGCAGTAAAAAAAATGAAAGGGGTTATTAGCCGCAGTAGGGGGGTAGGGCAAAAACGTCGTGTGGTAATCTTCCCTCAGAGTAGTCGTTTTTCTGGACGAAGGCCTAAATGAAGTTAAAGGATTTAGAATATACGGAAGCCACTATCGCCGCTATTGCTACGCCTATTGGCCCGGGAGCCATAGGGGTCATTAAAGTAAGTGGTAGTCTTTCAGAGAAAATTTTAAAACGTCTTTTCCGTTCCAAGAAGCCAATCAAAGAATTTCAAAGCCACCGCTTGTATTATGGCTACATAGTAAATCCTGAAACCGAGACTCCTGTTGATGAAGTTTTAATAACTTTGATGCGAAAGCCCCACACTTACACCCGCGAGGACGTCCTTGAAATTTACGGCCACAGTGGCTACCTGGTGTTAACCAAGATACTTGAACTGGTTTTAAAAGAAGGGGCTCGTTTGGCTGAACCAGGAGAGTTTACCAAGCGTGCTTTTTTGAATGGCCGCATTGATCTTTCTCAGGCCGAGGCTCTGCTAGACCTTATAAACGCTCGTTCGGAAGAAAGTCTTAAGCTGGCCTTAAATCAGCTTCGCGGCGCTTTAGCTGAGAAATTAAGACCTGTGCGTGAGGCCTTACTTTCAGCTTTGGCTGTAGTAGAAGTGGCCGTGGATTTCCCCGACGAAGACGTAGAGATTATTTCTCATTATGAACTGGCGGAAAATTTAGAAAATCAAGTTCTTGAGCCGCTTAAAGAATTGCTTAAAAACTATCAGGAGGGGCGTTTGTATCGCGAGGGTATTGCCGTGGTAATCGCAGGCCGCCCTAATGTTGGTAAATCAAGCCTTCTTAATGCTTTGCTTGCCGAAGAAAGGGCCATTGTTACGCCTATTCCTGGAACCACCCGCGATATTATCGAAGAATTTGCTACTATAAAAGGCTTACCTGTTCGTCTTATTGATACAGCTGGCCTTAGAGAAACAGAAGACTTAGTGGAAGAAATAGGGGTTAAAAAGGCCAAAGAAAAGATTGCTACCGCAGATGTGGTAATTTTTATGCTTGATGGTTCTCTGGAGCCTACTGAAGAAGATTTAAAGCTTTACCAGGAAATAAAGGCCATGCCACACTTGGTAGTGATCAACAAAATAGACATTGCCTCTCACGAAAATTTGAATCGTTATCGCGAAATATTCCCTCAAGAAAAGCTTATTTTTATCTCCGCGCGTACAGGTGAAGGTCTTGAGGCTTTAGCTGAAGCCATTTTTGAGCTGGTAACTGGTCGCACGGAAGAATTTATCCCTTCGGTAGTGCCCAATTTGCGGCAAAAAATGGCCATTGAAAACGCCTTAAAAGCAACAGAACAGGCTATCTCCAATCTCAAAAAGACAGATATTTACCCTGAACTTATAGCTATTGATTTAAGAGACGCTTTAAGCTCTCTTGGAGAAATAACGGGAGAGACCACTACCGAAGACCTCCTTGACCGCATTTTCAGCAATTTCTGTTTAGGTAAGTAAATTTTATTTAGCTAAAAGCTATCTCTTTTACAAAAAAAACTTTAGTTTCCTCTAGTCACCCGGTTAACCGGTGTTAAAATTAAGTCTCAATTAACAAATAGGAGGTTCGAGTTATGCCAACGCGTGAAGAGATAATGGAGGTTCTCAAAAAGGTTAAAGATCCCGAGCTTGGCCGTAGTCTGGTAGATTTGGGAATGATTCGAGATGTAAAAATTGATGGTGACAAGGTAAAGGTAGTAGTGGCTTTAACTATAGCCGGCTGCCCTATGAAAGGTCGTATTGCTGGTGATGTCAAAAAAGCTGTTTCTGAAGTTCCAGGGGTAAAAGAAGTAGATGTTGAACTGACTACTATGACCCCTGAAGAACGTGAAAAAATTCTCGGTAAAAAGAAAGTTCCTGAGAAAAAGGCCTTAAAAGACATAAGACATATTATTGCCGTGGCCAGTGGTAAAGGTGGAGTAGGTAAGACCACGGTGTCTGTGAACCTGGCGGTGGCTCTTGCTAAAAAAGGCTATAAAGTGGGAATCCTTGACGCTGATATTTATGGTCCCAATGTCCCTTTGCTTATGGGACTTCAAGGTGAAAGACCTTTTACCAGAGATAATCTTTTGGTACCTCCTGAGCGCTGGGGTATTAAAGTCATGTCCTTCGGATTTTTGGCTCCTGAAGGGCAGGCCATCATTTGGCGTGGTCCTTTGGTACATCGGGCCCTTTCAGAACTTGCTGAAGCTGTGGACTGGGGTGTTCTTGATTTCTTAGTAATTGACCTACCCCCTGGAACTGGTGACGCACCTTTAACCGTGGCTCAGGTCTTCCCTTTAAGAGGAGTGGTCATTGTTACCACGCCTCAAAAAGTGGCGCTATCTGATGTGGTTCGTTCCATAAACATGTTCAATGAACTTGGTACCAGGATTTTTGGTATTGTAGAGAACATGTCCTACCTCAAAACAGTAGGCCCAGATGGTAAGGAGCAGGTCATCCCTGTTTTTGGTGAAGGGGGAGGAGAGAAACTAGCAAAAGATCTGAGAGTACCTTTGCTTGGCAAGGTGCCACTAGATCCAAATCTTTCCAAAAGTGGTGAAATTGGAAAACCAGCAGCCCTTGATCCTGAAAGTGAATTAGGTAAAGTCTTTGGAGAGATAGCTGAAAAAATAGCTACTCAGTCTCTAGAGTTCGAGAAGATGGGAAGCTGTGGCCTTAAAAAATCCTAAGATGAATATTTACGAACGCCTTTTAGAAAAAGCCCTTTCCCAAGGCCGAGGACGCATGATAGATGACGTGCGCCTCGGTCTTGGTTATACAGCCGTAAAGCTTGATAGCGGCCAAATAGGTTTGGGCTATACCATTTTAGAAGAAAAACTGAGTTGTAATATACTGCCGCCAGAAGTTAGTTTTGCAGGGAAACCTGCTGACGTAGTGGCTAAGTATTTCCTTTCGGCTAATCTGTTAGAAGCGGGAGTGGGGTTAGCCACTATAAATGCCATTTTGAATAATCCTAGAGAAGACTATCTTTTGGGAGATCCTTTAAAACTTGCCACGATAACTTCTGAAGATAGAGTGGCTATGGTGGGTTATTTTGAACCTCTGGCACAAAAATTGAGAAATAAAGTGGCGGAACTATGGATATTTGAAAGAAATCCAGCTAGACACGCGGAAACTCTTCGCGAAAGTGATATGTTTGACCTTTTGCCCCAGGCCACTGTAGCTATAATTACCTCGGTTACCCTTATAAATAAAACCCTTGAAGAAATTTTTGAATATTTGCATAAACCACGAGAAGTAATTCTTCTAGGGCCTAGCACTCCTTTGTTTCCCGAAGCCTTCAGGGATACACCGATAACCATCCTTTCTGGCCTGCTAGTAAAAGATGAAAAGATTTTAACCCTGGTAAGTGAAGCAAAAGGTACCAAGGCTTTTAAACCTTACGTGGAAAAAGTAAACTTAAGATTAGAATGAATTGGCCCTCTTTTACCTTAAAAGAAAAAATATACCTTTTTTCGGGAATTATTCTGTGCATTCTTTTCAGTATTCGCTATTATCCTGAAAACCTCGAAAGAACTATTTATGAGTCTTTCAGGTGGGTTTTTAGTTTCTTTTTTTATAGTGGTGTTATGGCTTACATGTTTTCTGGTATCTGTCGCAAATTTTTAAAACAACCTTTTCCTTTAAAAAGCGGTATCAAATTGGCTATATGGCTGGCTGTCCTTTCAGCTATTGCTCAATCTTTACACGAAACCTTTAAAATGTATAACCCCTAGTCTCCCCTGGTAACTATTGGAGGCAAGGTATGGGGGCGTAACCCTAGAGTCCTTTCAGGGTGAACCCGCGATAACTGGCCTCAAGGGCAGCTATTTTAGTACCATTGATTCCCGCTTAAGCGAGAATCAATGGCTAGTCTTCAATTGGCCCTACGGTGACTAAGACATAGCTTTGATTTTGAAGATATTTTTTAGCTACGTCGTTTATGTTTTCCCAGTCAACATTTTGAATCTTTTGAATGTAACGCAAACCGTAATTATATCCCAGCCCCAGGATTTCATTTACCGCCTGTTCCATGGCCTGGGCACTGTTGGTTTGGAGACTTGTTAAGTAGCGCCCTACTAACCATCTTTTAGCTCGTTTTATTTCTTCGTCGGTTACGCCTTCTTGGGTTATTTTGGTGATCTCCTGCCAGAGCCCAGCTAGAGCTAACTTCTTTTTGGCCGGTTCTGTTGCTATATAGAAACCAATTCCGCCTGTGTTGATTCCTAAGGTTAGAAAGGAAGTAACCGAATAGGCGAGGGCCTCTTTGTCTCGTAATTCTTTGAATAAGCGCCCGCCTTGCCCAGCTAAAATGGCGTTTAAAACTTCCATGGCATATCGGTCCTGAGAGAATATATCAGGCCCTCTAAAGCCTAGGATAAGGTGAACCTGTTCACGGTCCATGTTAATGGTAGAAATTCTAGGCTCAAGAAGTGGCTCAGGTTCCTTATCTTCTGGCAATGGTGGAGCCTCTTTTTGCCAAGTACCAAAATATTTTTCTATTAAAGGCAAAACTTTTTCAGGATCTACGTCGCCAACAATGGCCAGCACTCCTCTTGAAGGAGCAACAAAAGAATCATAGGCCTTCTTTATGTCTTCAGCTGTGAGATTTTGTATTACCTCTGGAGAACCTAAAATATTTAGGCCGTATGGATGTGGAGAAAAGAGAAGGCGATAAAATTCCTTCACCGCCAGTTGAAGGGGATCATCTTTCTGGCGAGCTAAAGCTGAAAGTAGTTCTGGTTTGAGTTTTTCTAATTCATCTTGCGAAAAGGCTGGATTTTCAGCTATTTCAGCAAAGATAGAAAGGGCTTTATCCAGATAATCAGCAAGGAAAACGCCTTTTAAGCCAAAGGTATTGCGTCCGGAAAAACCAGAAATCTCTCCACCCATGGATTCAATCAATGTAGCCAACACTTCAGCTGAATGTTTAGTGGTGCCTTTGGTCCATAACCCGGCAAGGGTCCTAAAAAGACCGTTGGTTTCTTTGGTTTCAAATCTAAGGCCTCCTGGAAAAACTAAAGTCATAGCTAGCGAAGGAACGTCTTTTTGGGGAGTAATAAGTACCGTTAGCCCGTTTGGAAGCTTCTTTTTAACCGTTGGGGCTACCCAGCGTTCCATTTCCGGGGTTATGCCAGAGGCCTCCATCTCCGCTTCTTCTACTAGGTTTTCTAACTCTTCTTGGGAGATTATTTGAGAAACATTTTGGGCTAGAAGCCCTGCTACTACTGCTTGGGGGGTAAAAAACTTCTGGGCTACTTCTTTAATTTGGGCCGGAGTTACTTTTTTTATGGCCTCAAGATAAGCCTTGGCTTTTAATGGGTCACCAGTAATCATTTCAAAGGCTCCAAGCTTGCGAGCCTCTCCCTGCATAGTTTCACGGCTATAAACAAAATCAGCCGCTACCATGACTTTGGCCTTGTTTAACTCTTCAGGCAAAACTGGCTCGTATTTCAAACGGAATATTTCTACCAAAGCCTCTTTTAAACTTTCACGTAGGTTTTCTACTGGGGCTGTGCCCGCTACTTCAAAGAGCCCTGGGCCTTTGGGGGTGAAGGTGTAAGCATAAACTGTATGTACAATACCTTTTTCTCGTCTGAGTGCGCGGTAAAGGCGTGAAGATTCACCTTGCCCCAAAATAGCGGCGATAACATCCATTACTGGAGCCTCTTTGTCTAAAAGGCTGGGACCTGGTAAAGCCAGCTGAAAATATCCTTCCTGAACTTCTTTATTAAGAGTAACTAAAATGGGCTTTTTTTTGGGTGGCTCTTTTGGGAAATTCACTTCTACAGGGGGCTTTTTAGGTTCTTGGCCAAAATAAGTCGCTGCTTTGGCAAGTGCTGTTTCGGCTTCTACATCACCTACAATGACCACTGCCATATGGGCGGGACGATATCTTCTAGCCATATATTTTAAAATATCATCACGGGTGATGGCCTTTACTGTTTCTGGATAGCCGATTATAGGACGACGATAAGGATATTTGAGATAAGCTTTTTGCATTACCGCTTCTGCCAAGGCCAGAGCTGGCCGGTCTTGCCGCATGCGCATTTCTTCTAAAACCACTTGTTTTTCGCGCTCGAGTTCGGTGGGATCAAAAACCGAGTGAAAAATAGCATCAGAAAGGACATCTAAAGCTGTATCAAGGATCTCTGATGGGCCGTTAACGTAATAACAGGTATAATCATAAGAGGTGAAAGCATTTATATTTCCGCCAAAACTTTCAATAGTGTCGGCAATCTCTCCAGGCTTGCGCTTTTCGGTGCCTTTAAAAATCATGTGTTCTATTAAATGGGTTATGCCGGCTTCGTCGTCTTTTTCATAAGCGCTTCCAGCTTTTACCCATACTTGGACTGAAACCACTGGAGCTCGGTGATTTTCTTCAACTATTAAGGTGAGCCCATTATCCAGAACAGTTTTGTAAAGTCCAGGAGCAATTTCCATAGCCCATACCCCTTTTAAAGCCAGACATATGATAAAAAATGAAAAAAACAAAAATTTTACTTGTTTCATAATAAACCCCTTAAATTGCTCAAAAACTTAAAATTTTCTCAAACTATTGAGCCGGATGTTTTTGTACAACAAAATATTATCGCGAGGCGACATAGCCGCCTCGGTAAGCTTATGGGATTGTTTCGTCACTTTAGCGCTTGCCATGACCGAATAAAAATGTCCATAAATTGTCATCTGTTTTTCTATGTTCACATTAATAATTTAGTTGTGTTTTTTTAAAACAAACTTCACATTTTGCCTTTTGGCAAGATTATCATAGACAGAAAGAAAAAAACTTTTTATTTCGGAGATTAAAATAGTTTTTTCTATATTCAAAGAATTTGACAGTTTTATTCAGTTTTGATAGGCAACATTAGAGCCTGGTATTTTATAGTAAAGAAATATAATTTGGAGGGAGGTCATGTATGTCTGACTTCAAAGAAGCCATTTCTAGAAGCTGGAGGTCCTTCGCGGTGAGTACCTGGTCTCCTATGATGGGCGGCATATTGTTGGCCTTATTTGCTATTTTTTTAGAAATGTGGTACCGCCCATGGGGGATTGTAGGTGGTATAAGAAATTGGGCAGACTGGTTTTTTTACGGTATAGGTTTTTATGATGAAGCCCCCCCACATCCTCTAGAGTTTTCGTCTTCTGTATTAAATATTGGTTATATATGGGGGGCGGCCATTTCCGCCTTCTTTGCCCGTGAATTTGGTCTGCGTTTTCCTCCCAAGATCGAATACGTAAAAGCTATTATAGCCGGTATTCTGATGGGTTTGGGTTCGGCTCTGGCTATGGGATGTAATGTAGGTGGTTTCTACGTGGCTATTCAAAATCTTGCGGCCAACGGATTTTTGATGGCGGTAGGTTTAGTTTTTGGTGTAATTTTAGGTGTTAAATATCTTTACTGGGAGCTTGAACGTTTTCCCAGCTCAGGTGGTTTTGAAATAAGCTTCAAGAAAGTTGGCCCTTATATTGGGTTTTTACTATTTGTAGGCTTAATAGTTGCTACTTATGCCTATTTTAACAGCGATATGGATAATGGTGAGATCTTAGGTGGTTGTCTCATTATTACAGCTGGTATTGGATATGTAATACATCGTAGCCGTTTTTGTATGGTTAACGGTTTTAGAGAGCCCTTTGTTACTGGTGAGGCTTCTATGGGTAAAGCTGTAATGGTTAGTATTATATTGGGAGCTATTGGAGTTTCTATTCTCAAATATCAAGAAATTCGTCCAGAAATGGTATATGTAACCCCTACTTTTGGTTTAGGAGCTTTACTTGGAGGTTTTATTTTTGGAGCAGCTATGGTTGTGGCAGGTGGTTGTGGTTCAGGAGCTCTCTGGAGAGTAGCTGAAGGACAGATAAAGCTTTGGGTTGTTGTAATATTTTTTGCTCTTTCTAACTCCCTTATAAGACATTATTTCGCTGAATATGAAGTAATAGAAAATGGTTATTTAGGTAAGGCTATATTTATGCCAGAGTATCTAGGTTATGGTGGGACTTTATTCTTAATAACTTTTATTTGTGTGCTCTGGTATATAATTATCGACTGGAATGAAGATTCAAATAAATTTGTAATAGAAATGTAAATAAACAAATAAATCCAAATAAAGGAGGAGGAAGAATTATGGCTGATGTAAAAGTAGCTCCCGAAGGGATCAAAGCAGATGTTACTTTAGATTGTAAAGGTCTTTCCTGTCCTATGCCTTTGCTTAAGACCAAAAAGGCTATCCAAAAGATGGAAAAAGGACAGATATTAGAGGTGTTGGGTACTGACCCTGGCTCAAGAAATGACCTTCCTGGATGGTGCGAAAGAGCTGGTCACGAATATTTAGGCGAAAGAGAAGATGCTGGTTTCATACGCTTCTATATTAAAAAGGGCGGATAATTTTCTAAAAAGGAGGTGCTTTTATGTCTAAAGATCCGGATAAGCTGGGGATTTTTGTTACTAATCCTCAATATATGACCCATTTAATGAAGATAGTTGAAGCGGCTCAAAGAGCCGGTAAAAAAGTAAAAAT